>JAWUWK010000117.1:0-41098 GCA_034111875.1 Gammaproteobacteria bacterium | reverse complement strand
CTGGCATCGTTGCTCATAAGTCAGCTGTTGGTAATGTCTCATTATCGTTACATCTCTTGCCGGAGAAAAAGATAGAAGCTTACCTTCAGCTGGCTTCTCTTTCTACGGGATTAGATGATGCACTTCAGATTTGAATCCAGGCCTTCTTAAAGTATAAAATATTACAAAAAGTATCGCTCAATAATCTAATATTAATACCATTATAGTGACTTCAAAGTGGATATAGAGTATATAATATTGGATTTACAGTGGAATTGATAAATATTATTTCCAGCCGTCGATATGCCTGTATTTTTCTAACCGGCACAGAACCAAGGGCCTGAGCTCGAGACTGCAAAGGAGTCAATGATTCAGGATTTTAATAAAACATACCAGCCAATGACCAACCAGAACCTAGCAAAATAGCGAGCAAAAAGATGCAGCAAATTCCCGTTAGCGACGTCACTCCAAGCTCAAAGAAAGCAGTTGAAACTTATGATTTATACGCCAAACGCGAACATATCTATGTAAAATTCTACAAAGGCATATTTAAGAATTTTCGCATTGTTTCCGGCACTATAATGCTTATTTTGTTCTACGGCTCTCCCTGGCTGCAATGGGGTGATCGTCAGGCTATTTTATTCGATTTGCCGAATAGACAATTCCACGTTTTCACTGCCACGTTTTGGCCGCAAGATTTTATGCTGCTCTCTGGATTAATGATTATTCTCGCGTTTGTGCTTTTTGTCGTCACTGTTTTCGCCGGGAGACTCTGGTGTGGCTATGCCTGTCCACAGTTTGTTTGGACATGGTTGTTTATCTGGGCAGAACGTGTGACGGAAGGCGACCGTACTCAGCGCATGAAACAAGATAAAAAACCAATGACTAGAGCCCTTTTTATGCGTAAGAGTGCGAAGCATTCTATCTGGTTTTTTATCGCCCTAACCACCGCCGTGGCTTTTATTGGCTATTTCACTCCGATAAGAGAGCTAACACCGAGTCTCTTTGCTTTGACCCTAGGCCCTTGGGAGTTCTGGTGGATAGGTTTTATTGCGGTGGCTACCTACGGAAATGCCGGCTGGTTACGTGAGCAAGTTTGCATTTACATGTGCCCTTATGCACGTTTCCAGAGTGTTATGTTTGATAGGGACACACTGGTCATTTCCTATGACGAAAAACGTGGCGAATCCAGAGGAAAACGCAGTAGAAAAACTGACAGCAAAGCAGCAGGTCTAGGTGATTGCATCGATTGCCAGCACTGCGTAAACGTCTGTCCTACCGGTATAGACATTCGAGATGGTCTGCAAGTTGAGTGTATCGCCTGCGGGGCTTGTGTAGATGCCTGTGATGACATTATGGAGCGTATTGGCTATAAAAAAGGGCTTATTAAATACACCACTGAAATAAATTTAGAAGGCGGTGAAACCAGAATAATGCGGCCTAAGTTAATTGCCTACTTAGTGGTCGTTATAGGGATGATGATTTACTTTGGCTATGTCATTTTTGACCGAGTACCTATCGAGCTTGATGTGCATAAAGATCGCAGTCAATTATACGTCGAAGTGTCAGATAGCATTATCGAAAACATCTACACTCTAAAAGTCGCTAACAAAAGTAATAATGATTTACGTTATGAAATATTCGTCAGCGGGATCGAAAACCTAGAGTTAGTCACCGATCATTTTTTGATTGTTAAAGCCGGCCAAATCATTAGCTATCCAGTGCAAGTTCGCGCTAATACGCGATATATTTCACAAAACAAGACAGACATACTGTTTAAAGTGATCGCCACAACGGCACCCGAAATATCATCGGAGGTTGAAAGCCGGTTTTTATCGCCGACTTTCTAATTGAACTGATGCTGAAATAGTTATCTAAGAACTAGAAATTACTCTGATAAAGTAACCTCTATTGTGGCGTTATTTATCGCCATCAGCCTATTCTAATATCGCAGAGAATAGGCTGTTAATGTACTATAGTCAGATTAAATCCTCCACAAGAAAAAATCTAATGAAAACAGAAGAGCAATACGCAAACGACCCTTGGTTCAAACAACCTTGGCTGCTACTCGCCATGGTCCCTCTTGTTGCCACAGTGATTGCAGGCACAACTTTTTTAGTTGTTTCTATCGTCTCTTCTGATGGCATTGTAAAAGATGAATATTATCGCATGGCAAGGGGCTATTACAGCAATCCTAAAATGCAACAATTGGCATACGATAAAAAACTTAACGCCTCAGTGGCTTTGGACAATTTAACCGGTGATATTTCGGTTAAACTCAGCGGGGATCTCGGACAACTTCCGACGTTCCTTAATCTTGATTTCGTATCCCCTACGCACCAAAAATATGATCTGAGTATTCGCGTACGACAAGTCTCTAATCAAGCGATCTACCTAGGCTCTCTGCCCGCCCCTATCCAGGGAAAGCGCTATATAATGCTTCATCCGAAAGATAAGAGCTGGCGTTTAAGTCAGGACATAACACCACCTTATGACCAACAAAAGTTTACATTAAAGGCCGAGAAACCTTAATCGCATGTCCAGCGACGCTATTATCGGGCAGTGTTTCCACTGCCTTTTAACAATTCCGAAATACTCCAACTTTCATCTTCTCATTGACGGCACTGAGCACCCCATGTGCTGCCCAGGATGTGTCGCCGTTGCAAAAACAATCATTGATAGTGGTTTAGTAAATTATTATCAGCACCGAAATATTGATGATCAAAATGCGACAAACACCACAAGGGATAGATCTGCATTGATTCTCGACGAGTTAAGGTTATTCAACACTGATAATATCCAGCAAGAATTCGTAACCCAAAGCCCAGAGGGACTTAAAGAAGCGACCTTAGTAATAGAGGGAATCACTTGTGCTGCTTGTATTTGGCTACTAGAAAAACATTTAAAAAAACTCAAAGGCATGACCAGCTTTACTGTCAATATGAGCAACCACCGGGCTCAACTCAGTTGGCACAAAGAGGAACTTCAGCTGAGCCAAATACTGATTGAAATCCACAACATAGGTTACCAAGCACAGCCTTATCGCGCAGACATAGAAGAGCAAGTACTCGCCCTAGAACAAAAAAAGGCTATGCGCCGTCTCGGAGTTGCAGGTGTGGGTATGATGCAAGTCACGGCACTGGCGATTGCTCTTTATTTTGGTGAGGCCAGTGGTATGCAAACGAGTACCAAAACTTGGTTGCGTTGGATCAGTTTCATTATCTGTACACCTATTATTTTTTATGCAGCACAACCCTTTTTCCTCGCCGCCTTTCGAGATTTGAAAACATTCCATTTGAGTATGGATGTACCAGTGTCTATCGCTATAGGTTGTGCTTATCTTGCCAGTGGTTGGGCTACCCTCACCCACAGCGGTGAAATTTATTTCGATTCTGTATCAATGTTCACCTTCTTTTTATTGTTCGGTCGCTATCTAGAAATGCAAGCGAGACATAGAACTGGCCGTGCTGGCAATGCACTACAAAACCTGCTGCCTGAAGCAACCACTAAAATAACTAAAGATGACAGCGGCATTGACAGTGAAACACTCACGGCAGTATCACAGCTAGTAGTGGGGGATCATATTTTAGTCAAACCTGGACAAACGATCCCCACCGATGGTGTTATTATTCAAGGTTACTCAAGTATTGACGAATCAGCCCTTACTGGTGAATATTTACCCAAGCGTAGAAACACCCATGAAAAGGTCATTGCGGGCACCCTTAATGTCGAGAATCCTCTGCACATAGAAGTCACTCACATCGGCGCCCACACTAAACTCTCAGCTATTATTAGGCTGCTTGAGAGAGCCAGCGAAAACAAGCCAAAACTTGCCGTTCTTGCAGACAAAATTGCCAGTTATTTTGTCGCTTGTGTCTTAATCTCTGCCGCGGTGGTGAGTTTTATCTGGTGGCAGATTGCGCCTGAAGAGGCATTTTGGATCACTTTATCTGTACTGGTTGTAACTTGCCCCTGTGCTTTATCATTGGCAACACCAACCGCCCTGACAACAGCAACCGGTACTTTGCGTCAAAAAGGCCTGCTTATCACGCGCTCTCATGTACTTGAAAATCTCGCCTCGGCCACTGATTTTGTGTTTGATAAAACTGGCACACTCACACAAGGTAACCTAGCCATAGAAAAAACCCTTACAGACTTTGATGAAAAACAGGCTTTAGAAATTGCCGCCGCCCTTGAAGCACACTCAGAGCATCCTATCTCACGTGCGTTTAAACACTTTGCAGTCAACAGCGCCGAGTCGATAGAAGTCACCTTAGGCCAAGGTATTCAAGGGCGCGTAAACGCCCTTGAATACCGAATAGGCAAACCGGAATTTGCCAGCCAACTATTGCGCGAACCCAATTCAATATCTATACCCAGGGGTACCGGACACTGGTTATTATTGTGCTCTAAGCAACAAGTGATTGCCTGGTTTTTGATTAGCGATTCACTGCGCCATGACAGCCTGTACTGCATTCAATCACTGCGCAATTTAAATATAAATGTACACATGCTCACCGGCGACAGCTCTAGTAGCGTGCAAAAAATAGCCTCTGAATTAACTATCGAAAAGGTTGTTTCTTGTGCTAGTCCAGAAGATAAAATTAACTATATCAATTTACTACAAGCAACGAACGCTAAAGTCGTGATGGTGGGAGACGGGATTAACGATCTCCCAGTCTTAGCGGGTGCCCAAACGTCCATTGCGATGGGCAGCGCCTCGGATTTAGCAAAAACTCACGCCGATGCCGTTTTAACTGGCGGAGAATTAGCCGTCATCATCCAAGCCGTCGCGTTAGCAAAAAAAACCAAGACGATTATAAAACAAAATATTGCCTGGGCATTCGGTTATAATATGCTCGCACTGCCTATAGCGGCCTTTGGTTTCATACCGCCTTACATAGCGGCGATCGGTATGTCTCTAAGCTCATTAATTGTTGTTACTAATGCCTTGCGGTTAAGTAAAAGTACTGAGCCCAGAAAGACATTGGCTATCACCACCAATCCGCTATTAATAGAGCGGTACTAGGAGTTATTTTATGGAAATTCTGCCTTTCCTATTAGCTATTTCAGTGGTGTTTTTTTTTGGCGCTATCCTGTTTTTTTTCTGGAATGTGAATAATGGCCAGTATGACGATTTAGACTCTCCCGCACATAAAATTCTTTACGATGATGATGAAGACCTGATTCCACGCACCAAGAATAAAACCCAAGACATCAAAACTGATCAGCGAAAGCAAGACTGATGTTTGACAGTTTATCGGTACTTAGCGCTTTTCTGTTAGGTGTATTGGGCAGTGCACACTGTATTGGAATGTGTGGCGGCATTGCCTCAAGCGTCGCCCTCACACAGCAATCCAATAAACTCTTATCCTTACTCTTCTATAACGTCGGCCGTATCAGCAGTTATGCTATTGCGGGCGCCCTGCTCGGCTTGCTAGACTTTTTAGTACGCTATTCAGCACTCGAACTTGCGCTGCGTACTTTTGCCGCCATTATGCTGATTGCAATGGGCCTCTATGTGGCACAGTGGTGGCGTGGCTTAACAAAAATAGAGACGATAGGCAATGGTATCTGGCGCTTCATAAGCCCTGCTGCCAGCAAGCTTTTGCCTGTCACTAATCTAAAGCAAGCCTTCCTGCTCGGTATATTTTGGGGCTGGCTTCCCTGTGGATTGGTCTATAGTACACTGATTTGGAGTAGCGCGGCTAACAGCAGTGGCCAGAGTGCTTTACTGATGTTCTGTTTTGGCTTGGGCACTCTGCCTGCAATGATGACGACCAGCTTATTAGCTAATCAATTAAGAACACTGTTAAGCAAACCTATCAGCCAACAGATTAGCGGCGCAGTTATTATTTTTTTTGGCCTTTACAGTATCCCTTGGCAAGGCTTACTCGGCCTAACTTGAGCTTTCATTTTTAATACTTTTAAAGGCTGCACTATGTATCATGTTTTATTTATCTGCGCCCTTGCAGAAGAACAAGAGGCTTTACTAAGACGATTAGGCAATGATTTTGTCATCAGACCTTTAAGCGCTCGTATTGATCAATCGGTTATCTTTTATGAGTCCCCTTCGCTGACAGTTTATGTCGCTCAATCGGGTATGGGGAACGTCAATGCCAGTATTAATTTGACGTTATTTCTAGAGCGCTTTGCCTTAGATCTAATCGTTCTCTTAGGCGTCGGTGGTGCTCTTCACCCAAGCTTAAAAATTGGTGATATGGTGTTGAGTGACAAGGTTATTCAACACGACTACTTCTCCTCGCTAGCTAGCGGAAACCATCTCATGCGACCAGGTCAGCTAATCCTTTCAGACGATCAAGTATTGAGCCACAATCCTCTATTGATTTCCATACCATGCAAACTTAACATCACTGATATTAAGCATCCGAGTATAAAAGTGATTGTCGGCCTGATCGCCTCCGGCAGCGAATTCGTCGCGACCGAAAAACGCAAACAGGCTATTCATCGAAGCTGCCAACAGGCATTGTTAGTCGATATGGAAGCTTCTGCTATCGCGGTTGTTGCCAATCGCTATAGAGTCCCTTTTGTAGTTGCAAAAACAGTCTCGGATACAGTTTCTAGTGATGGTAATATCAGTAGTGATTTCACTACTTTCTTGCCGATTGCCAGTAAAAATGCTGCGGCAATTGCAACGGTTATTATCGACAACCTGAACCGGTGACAAGGCTCATTAATACGGTGTTAGAAAAACTCAAAATTTTCATTTTTATTTAAAAATTCCTCGGTCTCGTGTTTTAGCCTTTTCTTACCTGCGCTCGCTACCCTGCGCAAAGGTATCAAAGTGTAATTAGCGCTCGTTACTCAGCCAAAAAATCAATACAATAGGCTACTTTTTTAATTGGCTATTTTTTAAGGATTTTTTGTATATGTGGTTTAAAAATATAATTTTCTACCGTTTTACTGAAGAGGTTAACTACACGGCTGATCAACTGGAGAGCGTGTTTGCTGAGCATTTATTCTCGCCTTGCAAGAGTCAAGAACTGTCCCGCTACGGTTGGGTTTCACCACACAACAATATGCATGACACACAAGTTTTTAGTAGTAGTGGTGCCTTTTTAATCACCGCCCAAAAAGAAGATAAACTGGTACCTAGCTCGGTTGTCAATCAGCAGCTAAAAGATAAAGTGTCTATTATTGAAAAGCAAGAGAACCGTAAAGTTTATCGTAAAGAGCAGATGACTCTAAAAGATGAAATTATTTTAGATTTACTGCCCAGAGCCTTTAGTAAATATAGTCAGACCAGTGCCCTCATCGTCCCACAGCATGGTTTTATTGCAGTTGATAGTTCTAGCTACACAAAAGCAGAAGAGCTTTTGAATTTATTACGTAATAGCTTAGGCAGCTTAGCTATAAAATTACCTGATGTTAATCATTCTCCCGCGGTAATGATGTCACAATGGTTAAGCCAAGAGAATTTACTGCCTGAATTTAAGTGTCTACAAGAGTGTGAACTTAAAGACCAAAGTGGTGAAGGCGCGGTGATAAAAGTTAAAGGTCAAGAGCTACAATGTGACGAGATAACCATGCATCTCGATGCCGGCAAGCAAGTTTCCAAGTTAGCCCTTGAATGGGATGAAAGCTTAAGCTTTATCTTACATGAAGACCTCTCTATTAAACGTTTAAAAGCCTCTGATCAGTTGGCGACAGAACTGAATGAGGAAAACTCGGAAGACCCGCTAGCACGTTTAGATTCAGATACAGCGAGACTGACCCTGGAGTTGCAAAAGTTTCTGCCTCAGTTACTCAATGCCTTTGGCGGTGAAGTTACTCGTTAAGCCCTGCGGTTTTTATCAAGTCACTGGATTCGGTATGAGCCAGTGACGAAAAGTTGAAGCACTTTTAATCAATTTGCAGCTAGAGACTAGCGATTCTTTTTTACACTCTATATTGGATTTCTACCACTGTGTTGACCCCTGCGCAAAATACAGTGTGAGCTTTAACCTAGTCTCCTAGGCGATAGTTTTAAGTGGGTTAGTCAGCCGATTAAAATCTTTTATAGCGACAGGGCGTGAGAATAAATATCCCTGCCCATAATCACAGCCTGTGGCCAGTAACAACTCCCTTTGCTGTTCTGTCTCTATTCCCTCTGCAATCACTTTCATTCCCAGTTTGTGTGCGAGGATAACGATAATTTCGCAAAGCACATATGACTCTATATCTTGGGTTATGTTCATCACAAAAGAGCGATCTATTTTAAGATAGTCTATATCGTATTCTCTAATATAGGCTAGAGACGAATAGCCCGTACCAAAGTCATCTATCGCAACTTGTATGCCTGCATTACTAAAAGTCTTTAGTTTGAGTGCAAGCTCTTCACCTGCATTCATCATTAAGCCCTCAGTAATTTCAGCCGTCACCGCTGAACTTGGCAAACCTAGCTTCTCCAAGTGAGAAGGCCACTGCTCAAGGCCACTTAAAAGCGAGAGGTACTGAACAGGTGAAGTGTTTATACTCACTTGAAAATCTTCGCCAAATAAGTCTCTAAGCTGCTTTATGTTACTCAGCGCTTCCCTAAACACCCAATCTCCAATCGCGATGATCATCTTACTTTCTTCAGCCGCCGTTATAAAACCTCCGGGGCCCACGAGACCTCGCTCTGGATGTTGCCAGCGAATTAGCGCCTCTGCTTTTTCTATTTTAGATGTTCGCAAGCAGACGATAGGCTGGTAATGCAGTATAAATTGCTGCTCTTCAATGGCCACACGCAGATCATGTAGCAAGCTCACTCTCGCTAGCGCTTCATTTTGCATAGACTGAGTAAAATATCGAAATTCATTGCGCCCCTGATTTTTAGCAGCGTACATCGCCTGATCGGCCCTCTTAAGCAAATCGCCCACTTCAATGGCATCATCCGGAAAAATGGTGATGCCGATACTCGCCGTGATATAATCAACGTCTATACCCATCTGATAAGGTTGCTTTATTTTTATCAGAATGTTTTGGATGATATCTTCGATCGCTACAATATTTCTCACCTCGCTGAGTATAAGAGTAAACTCATCCCCTCCTTGACGCGCCACTGTATCCATCTCTCTGACACAGCTCAATAGGCGCTTGGCGACTTCTTGAAGCAATGCATCGCCAACTGTGTGCCCCAAGGTGTCGTTTACATCCTTGAAATGATCGAGATCTAGATAGATAACCGCTAGAGGTAAATTACTGCGTTTGGATTTTTTGATGGCTTGTTCCAATCTATCTTGCAGCAAAAGGCTATTGGGCAATCCCGTTAGGCTATCATAGTGCGCTTGCTGCCAAATTTTTGTCTCGAATTTTTTACGCTCTGTTACGTTGCGTATGATCACGATTAACTCATTCGAGTGTTCGACGAGACGCATACGCGCTTCATACACCCTTTCTTCAACCGCTAGATTTAAATAGTATTCCCAAGTTACAGGCTGTCTATTTTTAATGCATATACTCAGTTGATTACGGTAAGTCATTGCCACGTCTTCTGGAAAAATATCAATGATATTTTTACCTACGACCTCCTTCGCTCTCAGCTGAGATTGCGCTTCAAAACTCCCTTTACAATCTAATACTCCACCTTGTTTATCAAGCCGCAGATATTGATCAGGCATGGCTTTAAACACCGATTTGAGTTCTTCACTGCGTTTATTCGCTCTGGCCTCTTCCCTAAGACGGATTTTAGCCATCTGCTGAAACCTTTGCTGTAACTCCTTTAGTTCCTGAGTAACATGGCCAACCGGTTCTAGTCTTAACAGCTCTCCGGCCTCAAGAGATGCCGTTGCATCCGTCAAATCTTGCAGTGGTGCCAGTATCGTCCGACGTAATTCTCTAATTGAAAGCGCAGTGAACACGAAAATCGCGAAAAGAAAACTGAATAGGGCTTGAAAAAACTTTAGATTGGCGTCAGTAATAGCCTGATTATAGGTGACCCCTACACTCATGGAGACTTTCCCTCCGCTATCATTTTCAAATATTACGGCACTGGTAAACATTCTACTTATACCCTCCGTATCGGTACTTTTCTCACTGCTATATAGCGTATTGCCTGGCTGCAGGTTGAGAGTGGGCATGTCATATACACTGGGCGATTGGGCTAAATTATTTTCACTCAAAGGATAATTTGCAACCACCGCATCGTTCGCATCTCTAATAATGACAATGGAACCGGCGGGAAGATTAAAACTCTTGAGCTGGTTGCTCCACCAATCAAGAGAAACAACAGCGACCACAACGGCTATCACTTCATTGCTTTTAGGCGCAATCACAGGATAGGAAATATTGATACTGGTTCTCTGGGCAGCTCTATCATATTGAAATTCACTGACTGCAAAACTGCGGTTTATCAAACTGCTCTGGAAGTATGCGCGATCGAATACGTTGACATTTCGTGATAACGGCAGCGCATTACAAAGCAGCGCCCCGTCCGCTCGAGGCACGCCAACATTGGAAAAACTGCTATTTAATGGCAAGATAGACGCTAAAAATTGGCCACATTCAGGGCTAGAAGGTTGCTGTATCACGGGAACAGTAGATAAATATTTTAAGTAGTCGCGGGTATTTTCTATGATTTTCGTCTGACTGAGGGTTAACAGTTGAGTTATTTCCACTGCACGTTTGTGAGCATTACTTAAGGCTTCGCTGCGCGCCGAATAGGTGTGATAAAAAATCACAGCAATACCCGGTAATGTAAGTAGAAACAACAACTTAATTAACCGTGATTTCAACGTCAATGTAATAGTCATTAATAATGTCCCTCGTACAGTAAGTATTCATACTATCTCTTACACCGTTAACTTAATACATCTTTAACGAAAAATACAGCGCCGAGAGCATTTCTAAATATTTTATTTATGTTGGCGATAAACTCTCGCCTCAGTGCCACTACCCATATATCAAACAATGGCGCTCATGCCCCATCCAATATGCATCATCCTGATATCAAACTTATAACGCAGACAGTTGCTACTCTGTCGGTAAAGCAAATGGCTGTTTTAGTCACCTTACAAACTCACAAAGTAACCAATGACCCTACGACTAAACACTTGTCCATTTTGCATAAGTTTCTGCCAAGCACGGCGTTTTTCAAGGAAGGTCTCGCCTACTTTGGCTATTTTCAAGAGGGTTCTAGCGAGTTTCTTAAAATGTATATTTTAACTTTGATATTCTTTAGAAGTTAGAAGAAAAAACCAGTCACAACCTTCTCCTATTACAAAGCGTAGGGGTCAAGTCATCCGCGATTGAATAAATCAGTGCTTGTCTCGTAAAAAATAGGCATACAGCATACGTCATATAACGTATGCCTATAGGGTATTCAGCTCATACGCCGATCCAAGCTTATTTCATACTATGACAAGGTATTTTTTGGTAAGGACTAAGCCTTACTATTCTCCCCAATTGTAATGAACTTATTTACAACTAGAAGGTTCATTTACCATTTAAGGAACACACTATGAAGATAAAACATTTAGTCTCGACCCTTGTACTTTCTATTAGTTGCGCAGTAACCGCCAGCGCTATTGCGGCAGACACCATTAAGGTAGGTGTATTACATTCACTATCAGGCACTATGGCGATCAGTGAAACAACCTTGAAAGACACTGTTTTAATGATGGTTGATGAGCAAAATAAAAAAGGCGGATTATTAGGTAAACAACTTGAAGCGATAGTAGTCGACCCTGCTTCAAACTGGCCACTGTTTGCTGAAAAAGCACGTGAATTGCTGACTCAGGAAAAAGTTGATGTCATTTTTGGTAGCTGGACATCCGTATCGCGTAAATCAGTATTACCAGTGATTGAGGAACTCAACGGCTTGATGTTCTATCCTGTTCAATATGAAGGAGAAGAGTCATCTAAAAACATCTTTTATACCGGTGCAGCACCTAACCAGCAAGCCATTCCCGCGGTGGATTATTTAATCAACGAATTGGAGGTTAAGCGCTGGGTGCTTGCAGGTACTGACTATGTTTACCCTCGTACCACCAACAAAATTCTGGTTGCTTACTTGAAATCCAAAGGCGTGACAGATGCTGACATTATGATAAATAACACCCCTTTCGGTCACTCTGATTGGCAGTCAATCGTATCTGATGTTAAAAAATTCGGTAGCGAGGGCAAAAAGACTGCCGTTGTCTCTACCATCAATGGCGACGCTAACGTGCCTTTTTACAAAGAGTTAGGTAACCAAGGTGTGTCAGCTGAAGATATTCCGGTTGTCGCTTTCTCTGTCGGTGAAGAAGAGCTCGCAGGTATTGATACAAAACCTTTAGTCGGCCATCTAGCGGCTTGGAACTATTTCCAAAGTATTGAAAGCGAAGAAAATGCGGCTTTTATCGCTAAATGGAAAGCATTTATAGGCAATGACGAACGGGTCACAAACGATCCAATGGAAGCGACCTACATTGGCTTTAACATGTGGGTTCAAGCAGTAAAAGCGGCAGGCACCACAAATGTTGATGCCGTTGAACAAGCCATGCTAGGTCAAACGACACCTAACTTAACCGGCGGTATTGCGCTGATGAACAATAATCATCATTTAAGTAAGCCTGTTTTAATTGGTGAAATTCAAGATGATGGTCAATTCGAAGTCGTATGGGCAACGGAGTCTGTTGTGCCAGGTGATGCTTGGTCTGATTTCTTACCAGGCTCTAAAGACCTTATTTCAGATTGGAGCAGCCCACTTAAATGTGGCAGCTACAACACTGTGACTAAAGTCTGTACAGGTCAAAAATAAAGCCATTATTGTCCCTTAACAATCCGCTATTAGCGCCCTTTTAGGCTGGGCTAATAGTGGTGTATTGATCTTAAGTCACCCTATTAGAAGTGAAACTATGAGCGCTAATTTCAAGATCTTTTGGAGCATCCCTTGAGACATTTTATAGCCGTATGCTTTACATTATTGGCAGTATTTTCGGTCCCATCATCTGCACAATCACTGTCACCTGTTATCCCCTTAGCAGAAGGCACAGAACAACAATTACAACATTTAACACGCAGTAAATTAAAACAATCTCTGGCTATTTTAAAAATTATTGCCGAGACAGAAGGCGGCAATATGTCAGGGCTATTTAATACGTTATTAGCCGGCAACTTATATTTTATTAAAGAAAACCAACAGTTAATTGCGGTTTCTAAAGCGGGAACATTTAAAAGCTATCGCGATCTGCTCTCAGGTAATACACTAGATGAGCCACCCAAAAAAGCCATCAAAAAAATCCGCGTTAATAATAAAATTCGGGTTTTCCTGCGTAATTTAATCGCCCAATTACAACTCTCTGCTGATAATCCTGAAGACAGAGTGTTGGCAATAAAATCGTTGCTCAATGATTTAAACCCCAGCACTATAAAAATCATAGCCAAAAAGCGCACGAACGAAACGAACCAAAGTGTCAAAACCTTGATGGATTTAGCGTTGACCATCGACACTGCTCTAAATGCAGAACTTGCTATTGATAAAATCAACGCCATTGAGCTGTTAGACGATAATTTAGAGCCCCAAGTGCGCAAGACCCTTATTCAACTCAGTGATGAAAATAGCGTCAAAACAGACTCGGATAGTGTCTCGATTAAAAAAGCGGCGGATACTGGATTGGAAAAAATCCGCCAGACAACCCAAATGTTTAGCTATGTCGATCAGTTATTTTTCGGCCTGAGTTTAGGCTCTGTCCTTTTATTAGCGGCCATCGGCTTAGCGATAACCTTTGGCATGATGGGCGTGATCAACATGGCCCACGGTGAAATGATCATGTTAGGTGCTTATACCACCTATGTTGTTCAACTACTGATGCCTAATTTTATAGAGTACTCACTATGGGTGGCGATACCCCTTGCTTTTTTAGTCGCTGCCAGCGTCGGTGTTCTAATCGAGCGCTGCGTTATTCGCTTCCTACATGGACGCCCCCTAGAGACATTGCTCGCAACTGTTGGTATTAGTTTAATTTTGCAGCAACTAGTACGCAGTATATTCTCGCCACTCAACCGCCAAGTTATCTCCCCACAATGGATGAGTGGTTCTTTAGAAATCAACCCGATATTTTCCCTCACCTATAATCGCCTGTATATTTTAGCTTTCGCATTATTGGTCTTTTTTGCATTACTCTTTATCTTAAAGAAAACCTCACTCGGTTTGAATGTTAGAGCCGTTTCACAAAACCGAGCGATGGCTCAAGCGATGGGTATTCGCACGGGCTGGGTCGATGCAATGACTTTTGGCTTAGGCTCAGGCATTGCAGGGATAGCCGGGGTTGCCTTAAGTCAGCTGACCAATGTGGGGCCCAACTTAGGACAAGCCTATATTATCGATTCATTTATGGTGGTGGTCTTTGGCGGGGTTGGAAATCTATTGGGCACTTTAATCGCGGCTTTCACACTCGGTATAGCAAATAAGATATTAGAGCCTCAAACCGGTGCTGTGCTTGCCAGTATTATCGTCCTTGTGTTTATTATCTTGTTTATTCAGAAACGCCCTAAAGGCCTGTTTCCACAAAAAGGGAGGGCATCCGAGTGAGCCAGCTAACACAATTTTTTTCCCGAGACACAAACAATCTAAGCGCTGTTCTACCTTTTGTGATTATCTTATTAATCGCGACACTGGCCTGTGTCCTTGGCAATATACTCTTTGAGCCCGGTTCTATTTTACACGTCAGCACCTACACTATTACACTATTAGGTAAATACTTATGCTACGCCATGTTAGCATTAGCGGTAGATATTGTCTGGGGTTACTGCGGGATATTAAGTTTAGGTCATGGGGCTTTTTTTGCACTAGGTGGCTACGCCATGGGGATGTATTTAATGCGTCAAATTGGTGATAGGGGCGTTTATGGTAATCCTGAATTAGCCGATTTCATGGTGTTTCTAGATTGGCAAACACTGCCTTGGTATTGGCAGGTAATGGATAATTTTTGGTTTGCCATGCTAATGGTCGCTTTTGTGCCAGGCCTGCTCGCGTATCTGTTTGGCAGTTTAGCATTTCGCTCCAGAGTGACCGGCGTTTACTTGTCAATTATGACTCAGGCACTCACCTATGCCTTACTACTTGCTTTTTTTCGCAATGAAATGGGCTTCGGTGGTAATAACGGCCTGACTGACTTTAAAGATATTCTCGGCTTTAGCTTACAAGCAGACAGTACCCGTATTGGATTATTGATAATCAGCGCTTTAGTATTAGCAATCGCGCTAATTGTGAGCCATTTAGTCCTAAAATCTCGCTTGGGAAAAGTGGTAATTGCGATACGGGATACCGAGGCTAGGGTGCGTTTTCTTGGCTATCGTACTGATCACTTTAAAGTTTGGCTATTTGTTTTTTCAGCGGTGATCGCCGCTTTTGCTGGCGCATTATACGTGCCACAAGTCGGTATTATTAATCCTGGAGAATTTTCGCCATTGAACTCCATAGAAATTGTTGTATGGGTCGCTATCGGTGGTCGAGGGACCTTAATTGGAGCGATTATTGGTGCCTTACTGGTAAGTTACGCTAAAACTAAATTCACTATTTTGTTACCGGAAGTATGGTTATTTGCGCTGGGGGGGATGTTTGTATTGGTCACCTTATTCCTGCCCAGAGGCCTAATGGGGTTAATGGCTCAAATCAAACAAAAATTCAGTGCTAATAAGATCCATAAGAGCACGCAACCGCTAGGGAGTAACCACTAATGGCCTTATTAGATATCGTCAGTGAGCTAACACAGCGTGATAGAGTTTGGTCTTTTATGCCCTGTGAGGAAATCATCGATGTTTCGCATCACGTTATTTTATATGTGGAGGGATTGAATTTAAGCTTCGATGGATTTAAAGCTTTAAACGATCTCAATTTATATGTCAATGATGGCGAATTACGCTGCCTTATCGGTGCCAATGGTGCAGGTAAAACCACATTGATGGATGTGATTACGGGTAAGACTAAATGCGATTCTGGGTCGGTATACTTTGGTCAAACGCACAATTTACTGACCAAGGATGAAGCGCAAATAGCCCAGTTAGGTATCGGCAGAAAATTCCAGAAACCCACTGTATTTGAAGCTTTGAGTGTATTCGACAATTTAGAGCTATCGCTTAAATCAGATAAAGGTGTGATGGCGACTTTATTTGCAAAATTAAGCAGCACACAAATTGATCGTATCCACCATGTGTTAGACACTATTGGCCTAAAGCAACAGTGTGTGATGTTAGCGGGCTCACTCTCGCACGGTCAAAAGCAATGGCTGGAAATAGGCATGTTATTAGTCTCAGATCCGAGATTACTCTTAATCGATGAGCCTGTTGCAGGTATGACCGCACAAGAGACAGAACACACTGCACAGTTACTCACTTCACTCGCCGGAGACCGGACCGTTATTGTCGTAGAACACGATATGGAGTTTGTCCGCAGTATTGCACGTACCGTAACCGTTTTACATCAAGGCTCTGTTCTCGCAGAAGGCAGTATGCATGATATTCAAAATAACCAAGAGGTCATCGAGGTTTATTTAGGGGAAGGCCAATGATCTCTATAAATCAGCTAAACCAGCGCTACGCTAGCTCTCAAATTTTATGGGATTTAGATTTAGAGATTACTCAGGGAAGCTGCACCTGCATTATGGGCCGCAACGGCGTGGGCAAGACAACACTCTTAAAATGTCTAATGGGTTTACTGCCTATTAGTGGCGGAGAAATTCTCTTAGAGGGCACTGCGCTGCACAAAAAGCCAGCGCAAGCACGTGCCCCCGCCGGCATTGGCTATGTGCCACAAGGCAGAGATATTTTCCCATTATTAAGTGTGGAAGAGAACTTGCGCATAGGCTTGGCGATTCGAAAAGACAAATCAAAACATCTCCCCGAAAAAATATTTGAGTTGTTTCCCGTGCTTAAAAGTATGCTGCATAGACGCGGTGGCGACCTATCTGGGGGGCAACAGCAGCAATTAGCAATAGCACGAGCGCTAGTAATTGAGCCTAAAATATTAATATTAGACGAGCCCAATGAAGGCATTCAGCCGAATATTGTGCAACAAATTGGCGATATTATTTTACAGCTTAATGGCGAGGGATTAACAGTCATATTAGTGGAACAAAAATTGGCCTTTGCTCGGCGTGTAGGTAAGGAGTTTAGATTAATGGAAAAAGGTCGTATTGTTGCCAGTGATTCAATGGACAATCTCAATGACGATCTTATCAAACAGTACATGGCCGTTTAATTCACGAGTATTCTAAACACAAAAGCATCTATGGCATGATACCTGCTATCCAATTAACTGTCGCTCACGCACGCTCTTGGTTAGATGTTTATAAGCGGCACATAGGCCATTTCACGCACCAAAGAAACTCATTCGTCTATTTTGGTGCAACGAGGACTCTTCATATTGTGTATAGATAAAGTATAGGACGGTACTCTCTTTTATGGACTCGAAAGTGCTACACTCGACGCAAGTCACCCAACACCAAATTGCTAAGAGTAGTCAATCTTTAGCAAAGTCTGGTCCTGTATGGCAGGCAAGTCTAGAGATTGCGGTTAAAAAAACAGCGCGTGGCAGCGTGGTAAAACACAGTGAGCATAAAGGCCCGTTATATATACAAAAGGCGTTCTACCCCGAGGGAAGAGATGTAGCCCACCTGTATATTCTGCATCCCCCGGGCGGTCTAGTTTCAGGGGACAAATTACATATCAAAATTGATGCCCACAGCAATTCTAAGGTTTTGATCACCACCCCGGGCGCGGGTAGAGTCTATAAAGCGCGGGCAGATAAAAGCTTACAGGAGCAGGTTGTCACCTTATCAGTGGGTGATAATGCCTCTATTGAATGGCTGCCCTTAGAAACAATCTTATACCCTAATGCTAATACTCGATTAGACACTGTGATTAAATTATCCGATAGCGCGACGTTCATCGGCTGGGATATTTGCTGTTTAGGTTTACCCGCTTGTAATCAATTTTTTGATCGGGGCTCTCTACAGCAATGTTTACAAATTGAAGTGGCAGGCAGAGTAAAACTCAGAGAGCGTGTGGTACTGAATGACAGTAACAGAGACCTACTGATTGACAGTGTTGGCTTTGCCAACCGGCCTGTCAACGCATTGATGGTCGCAGGCCCTTATCTAATCACTAAAAACAGCATTGATGAAGACGCAGAACTCTTAAAGCTGATCGACAGGTTACGTCAACATTGCACACTCACAGCCAAGACGCTGATCCACAGTCGAAATAGCGCGAGAGAACAACAGGCCCCGTTATGCTCGGTGAGTGTGAGCGGCGACTTTTTACTGATTAGGTATTTAGGCGACGATTGCGAACAAGCCCGATTATTGTTCACTCAATGCTGGCAAGATATACGGCCACAATTACTTGGAGTAGCCCCTTGCCCTCCTCGTATCTGGTCAACTTAACAAAAGAGGTAACGATGGATTTACTGCCAAGAGAAAAAGATAAATTACTGTTATTTACAGCGGCGTTGTTAGCTGAGAGACGTCTAAATCGCGGTTTAAGGTTAAATTACCCCGAGGCGATGGCGTATATCTCTATGGAAATAGTCGAGGGCGCGAGGGATGGCAAGTCAGTCGCTGAATTAATGAGCTATGGGAAAACCTTATTATCTGCAGAGCAGGTAATGGAAGCCGTCCCAGATCTGATTCAGGAAGTTCAAGTGGAAGCGACCTTTGTAGATGGTACTAAATTAGTTACTGTTCATAATCCAATCAGTTAAAGCGTTAAGTACTGCGCATTAGCTGTAATAACAACGCTCGCTACTTCAGTAGAGGAATCAACAATGATACCAGGTGAAATAAAAGTGGCCGATGGAGACATCGCTATCAATGTCGGTAGAAGAACAGTGGCACTGCGCGTTGAAAATAGCGGAGACCGCCCTATCCAAGTAGGCTCTCATTATCACTTCTACGAGGTTAATCCTGCGCTGGACTTCGATCGTGCACTGGCCCTTGGCTATCGCTTAAACATAGCCTCAGGAACAGCGATACGTTTTGAACCCGGACAAGGACGCAGCATTGAGTTAGTCGAATACGCCGGGTATAAACGCATTTATGGTTTTCGTGGTGAGATCATGGGCCCTATAAGTAAAGGCGGCTGTAATGACTAGCTCTACTAAAACGCAGTCGAATAAGGTAAAACGCATCGACCGACAAAGTTACGCCCAAATGTATGGCCCTACCACTGGTGATAGGGTGCGTTTAGGCGATACTGAACTTTGGATTGAAGTCGAGAAAGATCACTGTCAGTACGGTGATGAAGTCAAATTTGGAGGTGGTAAAGTTATCCGCGATGGCATGGGACAAAGCCAAGTAACCAATGACATTGCCGTCGATACAGTTATCACTAATGCGCTGATCCTCGATCACTGGGGAATAGTTAAGGCAGATGTAGGTCTAAAAAATGGCCGTATAGCGGCTATAGGTCGTGCCGGAAACCCAGATATACAAGAGGCTATTGATATCATTATCGGAGCGGGAACTGAAGTGATTGCCGGCGAGGGCTCTATTCTAACCGCCGGTGGCATTGATGCACATATTCACTTTATTTGTCCTCAACAAATCGAAGAGGCACTGATGTCAGGTGTCACTACTATGATAGGTGGCGGTACAGGTCCTGCCACAGGTACTAAGGCAACTACTTGCACTCCAGGGCCTTGGCACTTAGCAAAGATGCTCCAAGCCAGTGATCAAATGCCGATGAATCTAGGTTTTCTAGGCAAAGGCAATGCCAGTTTACCTGAGGCTTTAGCCGAGCAGTTAGAAGCCGGTGCCTGCGGTTTAAAGTTACATGAAGATTGGGGTACAACGCCAGCCTCTATAGATAATTGCCTAAACGTTGCTGAGAGATACGATGTACAAGTGGCGATACATACAGATACACTGAATGAATCGGGTTTTGTCGATGACACTTTAGGTGCCTTTAAAAACAGAGTGATTCATACTTACCATACTGAAGGCGCTGGGGGTGGACATGCACCAGATATCATTAAAGCTTGTGCCCATCCTAATGTCCTGCCCTCGTCCACTAACCCTACCCGCCCCTATACCAGTAATACGGTAGACGAGCATTTAGACATGTTGATGGTCTGTCATCATTTAGACAGTAATATCCCTGAAGATGTCGCCTTTGCCGATTCCCGTATCCGCAAGGAAACTATCGCGGCAGAAGATATTCTTCATGATCGTGGCGCGTTCAGTATGATTTCATCTGATTCACAAGCGATGGGTCGCGTTGGAGAAGTCATCACTAGGACATGGCAAACAGCACACAAGATGAAAGTACAATTAGGCTTGTTAGCTGAAGATTTAGAGCGAGGCTGTGATAATGTGCGCGCGCGCCGCTATGTCGCAAAATATACCATAAACCCAGCGATCACTCATGGTATTTCCCATGAAGTGGGCTCGATAGAAGTTGGCAAATTAGCCGACTTAGTACTATGGAAACCGGCCTTTTTTGCTGTTAAACCTGATCTCATTATTAAAGGTGGGATGATTAGTGCGGCAAAAATGGGCGATCCCAATGCATCAATACCTACTCCACAGCCGGTTCATTATCGACCTATGTTTGGCGCGTATGGCTCGGCGGCGGCACATACTTGCGTCACTTTTGTCTCACAGGCGTCACTGGATAACAATATTGCTGAGAAACTCGGGCTAGAACGTCAGTTAGTGGCGTGTAAAAACACTCGAAACATCAGTAAAAGCGACATGATTCTGAACGATTGGCTACCGGATATTAGTGTAGATCCACAAACTTATGAAGTACGTGCGGATGGCGAATTATTGAGCTGCGAGCCTGCAACCACCCTGCCATTATCTCAGCTCTATAATCTCTTTTAAATATTTTCTAACCTAGCCGGACTATTTCACAGCCCTGAAAAATCACTTTAGGAATACCATCGATGTTAGAAATTCAGCAACGTTTAGGTCTCAATATTAAGCAGACTCCAGATGCTACCTTAGTCTTAAATCACGAGCAGCGTGAACGTGGACGTATGTTATTAACCAGCACTGACAACGAAGAAATCAGACTGTTTTTAACCCGCGGCCAGCCTTTGTTAGTGGGAGAGTATTTACAATCAAATTGCAAAAAGCTAATTCAAATAGAAGGCGCTCAGGAAAGTGTCGCTGTTGGCAGGTGCAAAGATTGGCAAACCTTCGCACGGGCTTGTTATCATTTAGGGAACCGCCATGTCAAAGTACAAGTTGACGCGTTGTGCTTAATGATTAAACCAGATCACGTTCTCGAAAAAATGTTAATGATCCAAGGACTAGAAATCACCCATGAAGAAAAAATATTCATCCCAGAATCAGGCGCTTATCAACAAGATAAACACGCACATTAAGAGATTAATGGTTTATCTTATAAGGACAAAACATTGCTGATTTCTAACCTAGATACTTCAATACTGCGACTATTACAGCTCAGTAGTGTCAGCTTACCTGTGGGAGGCTACTCTTTTTCTCAAGGGTTAGAATACGCCATTGATAGCGGTTGGCTCAAAAATGCAGCACAGGTTGAGCAGTGGACAAAGTTACAATTGAGCCAATCTATTGGATGCCTAGAATTACCTATTCTACGCTTAAGCATGCAGGCACTCACTTCTAATGACGTTAACCAACTGTTCTACTGTAACGACTTGGTACTTGCGAGTCGGGAGAGTAAGGAATTACGTTTAACAGATACCGCCATGGGCGAAGCGCTAACGCGAGTGATGCGCAATCATGGGATACCACTGCCCTTTAATCGCGATCATGAAGTAAGTTTTGTGGTGCTATTTGCTATAGCAGCGCATCACTGGAAGATTAATTATGACTCTAGCGCCCTAGGTTTTAGCTGGTCTTGGTTAGAAAATCAGATATCCGCAGCGACCAAATTAGTACCTTTAGGCCAAACTCAAGCACAGTTAATACTGAGCAATTTACAAACACAGATCATTCAAGCAATAGAGTTCTCAAAATCCATAGAGCCTGACGATATTGGTGCTTGTCTACCTGCCTTGGCAATAGCCAGTGCATTGCATGAGACACAATACAGTCGGCTATTTCGCTCATAGTAGCCATCTATTAATAATCAATAATTTTTTAAATTCAAATATTAACCCACTACAAAAGGTAAAAGCATGTCAATATCAAAACAAACACTCAGAATTGGTGTTGGTGGCCCTGTCGGCTCAGGAAAAACCGCTTTATTAAGATCACTTTGCGCTGCTATGCGTGAACACTATCAAATTGCGGTGGTAACCAATGATATTTATACCCAAGAAGATGCGAAATTTTTAACTGAAAAAAAAGTCTTGAGCGCAGACCGTATTCTTGGTGTTGAAACGGGAGGTTGTCCGCATACGGCTATTAGAGAAGATGCCTCGATGAATTTAGCGGCTATCGACCGGCTGATCGCTCGCCACGGTGAACTCGATATTATCTTTGTTGAAAGTGGCGGGGAT
The DNA here is from genome assembly GCA_034111875.1 of Gammaproteobacteria bacterium. Lineage (GTDB taxonomy): Bacteria > Pseudomonadota > Gammaproteobacteria > Pseudomonadales > Balneatricaceae > Rs1. The sequence continues at coordinate 18,726 of JAWUWK010000117.1, read as the reverse complement.
AACTTGAGCGCGACCTTTAGTCCTGAACTAGCTGATTTAACCCTCTACGTCATTGATGTCTCAGCGGGTGACAAAATTCCTCGCAAAGGGGGTCCAGGCATTACTAAATCTGATCTACTGATTATTAACAAAATAGATTTAGCACCGCTCGTTGGTGCGTCTTTAGACATCATGGATGTTGATGCTAAAAGGATGCGAGGTGATAGGCCTTTTGTGTTTTCCAACCTAAAAACAGCCACTGGAGTCGACGATATTATTCAGTTTATCGTTACTCAAGGCATGCTTAAAGCGGTAAAAATGCCCGTTGCTAAGGCGCTAGTTTAAGCTTTTTGAAGTGACAACCTTTATAGCCAAAGCAGGCACTTGAAGATAGCGGCGCCCCTAACCACGCCTCTTATCTAATGAGAGGTTCACTGACTGATGGGGCACTCTTATTCAGCCATTATAGATTAGGTTTTAGAAAATCCCCATCAATAATCAACAGATGCACGCCCTCTTTAGTGACCGATCTGTGAGAACTTAAATCGTCGGAAACAATATAGGACATACCTTGACGTAAGATAGAGGAAGTGCCATTTTTATGCTCATTGATCACTTCACCCTGTAGGCAATAGACGATGTGACCTTTTTCGCACCAATGATCTGCCTTGTAATTTTTGGAATATTCTACATATCTGACACGCAACCCTGCAAATTGTAAGGTTTGCCAATAAGCCACACCTGTTTCACCGCAGTGCTCAATCCGTGGGATATTTTTCCAATCAATAGTTTGAAAGTCTATGCTAGGATTTATCATTATTTCTCCATACAACAAAATGGTGTTAAAATTTGACCTATGATGACGGGTACCCACCGATTAGGCAACCATTGGTAAGTGTCTAAAATATAAGTGTATTAACCTTAGTATAGAAAATCACTCAAGCTTATTTGCCACTGCTCTGATTCCAGCCGATCGTTTAAATAACAGACATTACTGGTCACATCTAAGGTTTAGCAGTAGCTGTGGGGCTGCAACGTCCATACATGGCTTAATTCCCGCGAATAAGCTTATTCCTATAGTTGAAGAATGCAGCAATATAGGATTATATCGGTGAATTTTTAGCAAATGGATGATTTTGCTACTGGCTAATCTCTCTCAACAACATTAAACATTTACCTGTAAACAGGATAAAGGTGGCAGAAATTTTGTTGAGGATCTTGATAATTCGTTTAAATATAGAGGGGTTGTTACTTCAATTAAGAAATTAGTCGAGCATTTAATCTTGAAAGTAATTGCTTAATATATTGAAAAAATAGAGCAAAAAAACATGCTTATGGATTTAAAAATGCGTAAAAATGCACGCCTATCTCTTTAGCCAACCTCAAGTCTGTGGCTACATAGATAACTCTTTATGCTACTAACCCGAGCGCAGCGCCTCCCAAGATGGTTTTCTTGGCAGGTAAAAAATCCGCTTTTTAAGCAACGTTTTAATCTATTTAAAAGCCAATAAATTTCTAAACTTTCTAAAAGTGCTAACCTGGCCAGAAACTTCTATATTGGCACACTTTTTGCTTGTTAAAATCAACATATAAGAATTAAGACTCAGTACGTATAGCTATAAACAAAAAGACGCGCTCAGATTTAAAACGCTTAAACCTTCCGTAAACAGACACAGACCTGTGCCATTATGTTACTAATAAAAGACTTTTTATGCCGCCATCTCAGCAAATATTAAAAAAAAGACGTGTTTATAATCAATGGGTTGCCAACGAAACTTTAGAAGATTATGCCCTCAGGTTTACGGCCCATAAAGGCCGTACTATGAGCATTGAGCGGGTTGCTAAAACAGCCATTGGCGCGACCGCTTTCTTAGCATTGGAAGCAATTGCAGCCGCTGTCACATTAAATTATGGTTTTACTAATACTATTGCTGCTATGTTGACGGTTGCACTACTATTTTTCATTGTGAGTGCACCAATCACCTATTACAGTGCAAAACATGGCCTAGATATAGATTTACTCACCCGTGGCGCAGGCTTTGGTTATTTAGGCTCAACCATTACCTCACTGATTTACGCTTCTTTTACCTTTATATTTTTTGCCATTGAGGCGGCTATACTAGCCTCGGCGTTAAAGTTTACCCTCGGGATCCCTTTACAGATAGGATATTTACTTTGTGCTATTGCGGTCATCCCGATAGTAACACACGGCATTAAAGCGATTAGTCGATTTCAACTAGCGACCCAAAACATATGGATCATATTACAATGTGTAGCGCTGTTTACAGTGATCTATTTTGAATATCAGCAACTCGATGACTGGAGCCAATACGAACCACAAAGTAAAGATCTGATCGGCAAAGCCAGCGGTAATCATTTCGATATTATGTTATTTGGTGCCGCCGCCTCGGTTTTTTTCGCATTAGTGGCACAGATTGGCGAACAGGTAGACTACCTGCGCTTCATGCCCGAAAAAAATCTTAAAAATAAACGCCGTTGGTGGTTTTGGCTAATACTTGCAGGTCCCGGATGGGTTTTGATCGGGCTGGTAAAAATGTTGCTAGGATCATTCTTAGCCTATTTAGCAATAACCCGTGGCGCTAGCTATAGTGCCGCCACTGATCCAAGCCAAATGTACTACAATATCTTTTCATACCTGACGAATACCCCCTCTTTAGCGCTGTTTCTGGCAATGTTGATGGTAATCATTTGTCAGTTAAAAATAAATGTCACTAATGCTTACGCCGGTTCCATTGCCTGGTCTAATTTCTTCTCACGTTTAACTCATAACCATCCCGGCAGAGTCGTATGGCTAGTGTTTAACGTTATCATTGCATTACTGTTGATGAAGTTGGGTATTTATCAGGTATTGGAATCAATCCTCGGTCTTTTTGCAATTGTTGCTGTTAGTTGGCTAGGCTCCGTGAGTGCCGATTTATTAATCAATAAACCTCTAGGTCTGAGTCCGCAGCAGGTCGAATTCAAGCGCGCACATTTGTATGATATTAATCCCGTGGGTTGCGGCTCTATGCTGTTATCTTGCTGTATAGGTTTACTCTGCTATTTAGGCTTTATGGGAGAGGAATTAAAAAATTTAGGCCATTTTGTGAGCTTGTTTGGCTGCTTTATTTTTGTGCCCAGCATTGCTTGGATAACCAGAGGCCGTTTTTACTATGCTCGGCAATCCCCTGAACTAATCCCTTTAATTGAACAGGCCTCGCTGAGCAGCCAAAAAACAATAGTATCCTTAGAGTGTGGGGTCTGTGAAAATGCTTTCGAAATTGATGATATGAGTTATTGCACTGCTTACCAGCAACCTATATGTTCTCTGTGCTGCACATTAGAAGTACGCTGCGAAGACAGCTGTAAACCTGAAGGTCGAATATCACAACAAATCGTCGATTTTTTAGCGTTATTTTTAACCACTAAAACCGTTACTATTGTCACTAGCCAGTTGGGCAGATTTATTGCTTTAGTCGCCATTGTTAATCTTGTCAATAGCGCATTACTGGCGGTTATTTATAGGCATATGCAACCTGTCTCTGCAGCGGATGATCTTTTATTGACTCAAACGTTACTGATTGTTTTTGTCAGTTTACTGATCATTTCTGGAGTGCTTTGTTGGCTGCTACTACTGGCACGCGACAGCCGGCGGACCGCGCAAAAAGAGTCTCATAGCCAAACTCAAAAGCTCACTTTAGAAATGCAGGCACACCATAAAACGGATATAGCCTTGCAACAGGCAAAAGAACTAGCGGAGAGAGCTAATGCAGCAAAGAGCCGCTATTTGACCGGTATCAGTCATGAGCTGCGAACACCACTGCAATCGGTGCTAGGTTATGCCGAACTACTGTTAGATGAAGAGAGCATCGATAAAGTCCATCAAAAAAGATTAAAAATCATTCACCGTAACGGCCAATATTTAACCGACTTAATCGAAGGGTTATTGGATGTTTCTAAAATAGAAGCGGGACGCTTAGACTTATACAGAAGCCAAGTGAAGTTGCCTGAACTGCTGTTACAGATAGCTGACATGTTTGATATGCAATCCTTAAGTAAAGGTATTGAATTTCACTACAAAGTATTATCACCACTACCGGAACTGGTGATAGGAGATGAAAAACGTCTGCGACAGATTCTTAATAATTTACTCTCTAATGCGGTTAAATATACTCGACAAGGCAGCATTACTTTCTCTGTTAGCTACCGCTATCAGGTTGCCAAATTCATAATTGAAGATACTGGTATTGGCATCAATAATGATGCCCTTGAGCGAATATTTAAGCCTTTTGAAAGAGTCCGAGACAGCCAAAGTGCTAATTTACCCGGCACGGGACTTGGATTAACCATTGTGAAATTATTGACAGAAATCATGGGCGGCGATGTTCAGGTAACGAGCATTTTGGGACAAGGTAGCGTTTTTAAAGTGGATTTAATGTTGCCATGGGTGCATAGACAATCAACACCAGATGCTCTAAACCCAGCACTGAGTTCTACTCGAGAACAGGGACAACAAAAGCGCAGAATAGCCGGCTATGAGGGCTACCAAAGAAGCATATTATTAGTCGATGATGACCCTATTGTGAGAGGTTTTTTTTCCGACTTGCTAGTCCCCTTAGGCTTTAAAACCCTTGAAGCCGAAAGTGGCGAGAAATGTTTAACACTGTTGAATGATATTACAGTAGATTTCATTTTACTTGATATTAACATGCCCGGTTTAAACGGTTTAGAAGTAGCCAAAAAATTGCGCTTAGATAAAGTGAAATCTCTTATTGTAATGCTCTCAGCTGACATTCAAGAAGAGCAGAGTCCGATCTTAAACGGCAGCGACTACGACGGCTATTTAATCAAGCCTGTTGCCAATGCACACTTATTAAGTACCATTGCCAAACACTTGAATTTACGGTGGATATACCAGAAAAAAACTCAATCTATCGACACCCAAAAGAGCGCTTCAAGGCCTTCTGAAATAACCTATGAAGTCGCGACGGTGGCGATTATTAATATGTCTGATCACCCCCTTATTGTTGAATTAAAAAACTGCGCACAGCTCGGTTTTCAAAGGGGGGCGCGTAATGTGCTGTCTGAAATCACTCGACAGAACATATTACCTCAAGCCACTAACGAGGCATTACAAACCCTTTGCCAGCAATTCCAATTTGAAAAGCTAATCAGTCTTTTAGAGAGCCTATCCAATGACCAATAACCTAGCCCAAGCGTATAATAGCCGCAGAGATATAGTTCTGGTAGTCGATGACTCTGCTGAGGCACTAGGCTTGATTAACGCAGTACTAGAAAAACAAAATATGGATGTGTTGGTGGCGCTCGATGGAAAAGCGGCAATAACGATCGCCCAACGTATAAAGCCCGATATTATTTTACTGGATGCGTTAATGCCAAATATGGATGGATTTACGGCTTGTAAGATTCTCAAAGCCGACCCGCAACTTGCCACTATACCGGTTATATTTATGACTGGGTTAACCGAGAGCGAAGATATTGTGCGCGGATTAAATGCCGGCGGTGTCGATTACATAACCAAACCGATTAAAAACAATGAGCTTATTGCCCGCATGAAAGTGCATTTGAGCAATGCCAAGCTCACCCATAGCGCCCAGTCTGCATTAGACAGTACAGGGCAACATTTACTCACGGTTTCGCTAGAGGGGCATTTACTTTGGGCAACCCCACAGACTTACGCTTTACTGGCGAAAGCTAACGCGGATGAGCATTGGCAAAAACAACATTTAAGCGATCAATTACAACACTGGTTTAAGCATAATCCAAGAGACCAAGAAGAAACACCTCTAAAAAAACTTAATTACGCACTGTCAGTGATGCTAGTACAACATCAAAAAAACGGTGATATTTTACTGCGTTTAGTCGACGGTCAACGCCCCAGTGATGAGAAGGTACTCGAACATAGGTTAAACTTAACACTGCGCGAATCACAAGTATTACATAGGATAGCGCAGGGAAAAACCAACAGAGAAATTGGCTTGATTTTAGAAGTGAGTCCTCGAACGGTGAACAAGCACCTCGAACAAATCTTCCCTAAGCTAGGTGTAGATAATAGAACCGCGGCTGCCACTGTCGCATTGAAAATTTTGATGAGTGAAAAGTAACCTCTGATATGTAAACAGAGGTTTACAAAGCCCTCTATGTATTGAAGATGCAAACCGCCGCGCTTTGTACCCCCTTAGAGAGTCTAGCGCCAGTCAGTTACATGCTTAATCTCTAAGAAATCCTCCAAGCCCCAAACCCCGCCTTCACGACCATTACCAGATTGCTTATAACCGCCAAAAGGCGAGGCAGCTTTTGAATTCACACCATTTATTCTGACCATTCCACTGCGTACTTTACGTGCAACGCGCTTGGCTTTTTCTGGATCCTGAGTTTGAATGTAATTAGTCAATCCATAAACAGTATCATTAGCTATTGCAATAGCTTCATCTTCGCTATCAAAAGGTATCATTACGAGTACAGGGCCAAAAACCTCTTCCCGAGCAATACGCATCTTATTATCGACATCGGCAAAAATGGTTGGGCGTATGTAATAGCCCTGCTCTATACCTTCAGGTCTTCCCAACCCCCCGGCGACTATGCGTGCCCCTTCTTCAAGGCCTACCGCAATTAAATCTTGAATTTTATCGTACTGTAACTGGCTAATAACCGGCCCTATATGGCTACCCTTGTCAGCTGGGTTACCAACGTTGACAGCATTGGCGGTGGACTTTGCAACTTCTATGGCTTTTGCGTAGATTGAACGCTCAACCAACATACGAGAAGGTGCGTTACAAGATTGTCCCGTATTATCAAAGCACTGCATTACACCGCGTTCAATGGCTTGCTCATCTGCGTCGAAGAAGACGATATTAGCACCTTTGCCGCCAAGCTCTAATGTCACTCGTTTTACACTTTCTGCAGCGGCTTTGGTAATTAAAGCACCTGCACGTGTTGACCCAGTAAAGGAGAGCATATCAACATCTGGATGTGATGATAACTGTGTTCCAACGCCGACACCGTCTCCATTTATCATGTTAAATACGCCCGCAGGAAAACCTACAGCATCGATAATTTCTGCAAAGACCATAGAAGAAAGTGGTGCTATTTCTGAAGGCTTTAATACAATAGTGCAGCCGACAGCTAACGCAGGTATTGCCTTTAGAGTTACTTGATTCATTGGCCAGTTCCATGGAGTGATTAATCCACAGACACCTATAGGCTCTTTAATAATATGTTCACTATGATTATTTGAGTCAATCGGACCTTCAAATTGCAGCTGTGTAAAAGCATCAATGAAGCCTTGAATATGACTTGACCCACAACCTGCTTGATCTTCAGTGGCTAAATCAATAGGCGCACCCATTTCCATCGATATAGCCTGCGCCATATCTACTGAGCGCTTTTTATATTCTTCTAAGAGCAGTTTAAGTAATCTCAATCGCTCAGAATGCGCTGTTTGCGACCAGCCATCAAAAGCATTGCGAGCTGCAGCAACTGCCTTATCTGTATCCTCTGTATCACCAAGGGATATAACAGCACAAGCTTGTTCAGTCGCGGGGTTAATTACTTCAAAATCGCGTGCTTTGGCAGGTGCTACCCATGCCCCATCGATGTAAAAGTTTCGTTTATTTAACATGGTTGTCTCCAAAAAATGCGCTTGAGCACAAAACGTGATTCACTCAACCTTTGAATAATTGATGACCAATAAAATTCAAGAATATAATTAAATCATTAGTGTAAAAGAAATTAACTGGCGGCTGTTTATCACTTAAATTAGCGGCCTAGTTTGTGGCGTAAAAAATCGCAAATCCACTGAGCTACCCACTGTGGTTGTATAGCTTTATCGACCGTGTTTATTGCGGTTGTACTTTGCTCGTAAGGTAATAAATTTAAATCTCGGCGATTGGTCAGTAACTTCTCAGTATAATCTGCATTAAATTCAGGATGTCCCTGAAATGAAATAGCTTTGTCATTAAAATTTAATGCGGCATAGGGACAGAAATCTGAGCTGGCAATGACATAAGTCTCTGCAGGTAATTCGACCACTTGATCTTGATGATAAGCTTGAATAGAAAAATCATCAGCAACGGCTTGCATCCAACAAGGGGCATGTTTTATTTGATATTGACTTACACCCAGGCTCCAACCTTTTTCTGATTTTATTACTTCTCCACCCAGCGCCTGTGCAATCAACTGATGACCAAAACAAATCCCAACCAGGGGTATATTTTCAGAATAAGCTTGTTGTATTAATCTCGTCAGTGAGGCAATCCAATGGTGCTCTTCATAAACTGCATATTTTGATCCAGTAATTAGCCATGCATCACACTGGCATGCCTGTGTTGGAAGATCACCCTCTAATACATGAAAAAACTGACAGACTAAATGCCTATCAGTAGCCTTTAATAAGGTTTGGAACATCTCGGGATAGCTGCCGTATTGATCACGGTATTCACTGGGAGGAATACCGGTTTCCAAAATGCCTAGACTAATTTTTTTCATTTATAATCCATTGATGTTTTGTCAGCATATACCCTAAATCAGCCTTCATAAACATTATACTTTCAACAAATAACTAGCGCACTCAAAAGAAGTAATAGTATTACTGAAAATTAATTCTTCGCGATTTTTGATACCACTATAGACCCTGCAAAACTCTTCATCAAAATAATCTTTTACAAAATCCGATCCAAGCATTTGCTCAATAGAAATGGCCCAGTGACGAGTCATAGGCTTTAGCTGTGTCAAGTCGGTGTCATTATTTAAAGCTGCAACTAAAGCTAAAGGTTGATTTAAACCATATCGAATCCCTGCTAATACAGCGGCTATGACTAAATAGGGATTCGCATCTGCTCCTGCTACTCTGTGCTCTAAACGCGCAGCTGCACCTTTGATGGCAGGAACTCGGACCGCAGCCGCACGATGATCGTAACCCCAACAGGGGCTTACAGGTGCAAAAAACCCCGGACTATACCTTCTGTAAGAGTTCGCATGAGGTGCATAGATCAACTGAGTATCTTGCATACTGTGTAATAAGCCGGCGACAGATTTGGCTAATGCAGGATGAATGTTATCGTCTTCACTGGCAAACACATTCTCACCCATCTGGTTATTTAAACTCGCATGCACATGCATACCATTTCCCATTTCAACGGCATAGGGCTTGGCCATAAAACTTGCTCTTAAATTGTGCTTTCTAGCTACTTGTTTAATTAATCGCTTGAGTAATATCGCCTGATCCGCGGCCAATAATGCATTGTCTTGGTGCAATAAGTTTATTTCAAACTGCCCTGGCCCACACTCTGCAATAGTCGTATCTACGGGTATTTTTTGAATTTCAGCACTGTGCAAAATATCTTGCAGTACAAGCTCAAATTGCTCTAATAGTTCCATACTGTATTGCTGGTCTTCATCTAATCGACGGCCATCAATGTTAAATGGCCTTTGTGGATACTCACCGATAAGTTGCGGATCAATGAAATAAAACTCAAGCTCAGTGGCTACAACAGGCGTTAATCCGAGTTTCTCAAGTGCCTTAAGCTGCTTTTCTAGCACTACTCTGGGCGAATACTGACATGGCTGCATATCATCTTGATCTAACATTGTCAGTAACATCTGTGCACTGGGTACACTAGCCCAAGGAACGACAGATAATGTCTCTACTATTGGCAAGCATATGCCATCGGGATCGCCTACTTTTAAACCTAGTCCCAGCTCGGATACATCGTCACTCCATATATTGGCAAAACACACAGACCGGGGTAATCTAAAAGCGCCTTCAGCCAGCTTCATAAGTGAAGACACTGGTAACCACTTGCCGCGTAACACTCCATTTAGATCAACAAAAAGCAGTTCTAAACGTTCTGTATCTGGATATTTGGCTAAAAAAGCAGCGGCTGTACGTTTAAAATTAGCAAGATCGAATAAATCTTTAGGTATTTGCATTTTACTTCTCTATTTTGTATGAACTTGTATATTTGTATATTTGTACGTTTAAAATTTTTGTTTAAATGAAACTTGGCTAATTTGGGCCAACAAAACAAACCTAAACAGATTGTTTAGCTTTTGCAGCTGCAAATAAACACAATAGATTCAGGCCGATGGTAGCACCTGCTAAAGAGGTGATTTGAGCGACATCGTAACTTGGTGATATTTCCACAACATCCATACCCACCAAGTTAATACCTGACAAACCTCTGAGTAACTCTAATGCCTGCGCCGTATTTAATCCACCAACAACAGGAGTGCCTGTACCCGGAGCACATGAAGGGTCTAAACAGTCAATATCAAAGGTTAAATAACAAGGGTTTTCACCTACAACCTCTCGTACTCTTTTAATGATCTCTGGCACGCCTAACTGACGCACCATATCTGCATCAAATATATTAAAACCGTGAGTCTCACTATTATGGGTACGAATACCTATTTGTGCGGATTTCTCTGGATCAATAAGTCCTTGCTCAGCAGCATGAAAAAACATCGTGCCATGATCAATTCTTGCCGATTCGTCTCGCCATGTATCGCAGTGAGCATCAAAGTGTATCAGTGATAATTTACCATGCTTTTTAGCATGAGCTTGTAAAATAGGGTAGGTCACGAAATGATCCCCACCTAAGGCTAATGTCGCCACATCTTGATCGAGAATTCTACTAAATTGTTGCTCTAATACTTGTGGTATATGCTCTGGTCGACCTGGATCGAATAGGCAGTCGCCCCAATCGACAACACTTAATTGGTCAAAAGGATCAATTCCCCAACCCCAAGCTTTACCCCAGGCTAATTGCGTGGACGCTTCTCTAATTGATCTAGGACCAAAGCGAGCACCCGGTCGGTTCGTCACTGACAAATCAAACGGAACGCCAACTACCGCAACATCAACATTAACCAAATCTTTGGTGTATTTACGGCGCATAAAACTCAGTATTCCACTGTAGACAGGTTCTGCTACAGTGCCGTAATAGCTATCTCTTGTTACCGCTAAGTCTATATTTGCAAATTCATTAAGTTCATTTTTTTCAATTGAGTCCGACATGACGATTTTTTACCTCTATATGATCTAGACCTTAGTGTTAAAATTTTTGACGACGTCTTTAGCAAATTAATCTATGAGTCTTATGACGAAGCTTTTGCTTGTTGTTCATACAGATCTTTCTTGATCGCCGCCCTCTTAGTAATGAGAGATGCGGCCACTACAGCGCAAGAGACGATCAGTATCAAGATGGTTGATAGTGCATTAATTTCTGGATTGAGACCTAAACGCACTTGAGAGTATATTTTCATCGGTAAAGTGGTAGCTCCGGGGCCCGATGTAAAAGAGGCGATAACCAAGTCATCAATAGACAAAGTAAAGGCGAGTAACCAGGCTGCTATTATAGAGGGCGCTATAATCGGTAGCGTTATCTGTAAAAAAGCACTGAGTTTAGTGCAGCCTAAATCCAGTGCTGCCTCTTCTAATGATTGATCAAAAGTGACTAATCGAGAAGAGACAACCACTGCCACATAACACATAGAAAAAGTGATGTGAGCCGCGGTAATTGTCCAGAATCCTCTATCCCAGCCTATGGCTACAAACAATAATAATAACGAAAGACCGGTAATTACCTCCGGCATCACTAGAGGAGCGTAAATCATGCCAGAAAATAACGTTCTGCCTTTAAATAGCCCCCCACGAATCATAACGAGTGCGGCCAATGTGCCTAATACAGTCGCGATACTCGCGCTCACCACGCCCACTTTTAATGTCATCCATGCGGCATCCATAAAGGCTTCATTTCGGAACAAGCTGATATACCATTTAGTCGAAAATCCTCCCCAGACGGTAACCAATTTAGATTTATTAAAACTAAATGCTATTAACAATAATATTGGAATATAGAGAAAAGCGAAGCCCAATGTAAGTGAGGTTATATTAAACCAACTAAAGCGATTTACATTCATTAGGACTGCCCCTTTAATTCACGCTCTTGCATTTTCTGGAACAACATAATAGGTATTATTAAGAGCAGTAACAGGACCACTGCAACCGCAGAAGAGACAGGCCAATCTCGGTTATTAAAGAACTCTACCCACAATGTTTTACCGATCATAAGTGTTGAAGAGCCTCCCAATAAATCGGGTATTACAAATTCACCCATAGCTGGGATGAAAACTAAGAAACATCCCGCATAGATGCCCGGCATAACCAGGGGAACTATAATTACCCAAAATGTTTTTAAATGGCTACAGCCTAAATCCAAAGCCGCTTCAAGAAGACTGTAATCTAACTTTTCCAAAGCCGCGTATAAAGGCAGTACCATAAAAGGCAAATATGAATATACAATGCCGATATATACTGCCACATCGGTATTTAAAATAATTAGTGGTTGATCAATAACGCCAATATAAAGCAAAAAGTTGTTCAATAAACCCTCTTGTTTTAAAATCCCAATCCAGGCGTAAATTCTGATTAAAAAGCTAGTCCAAAATGGCAGGATGATTAACATCACTAAGGTAGCGCGCCAGCGAAGCGGAGTTTTAGCCATGCCATAGGCTATCGGGAACCCAATAATTAAGGTTATAAAAGTAGAAATTAGGGCTATTTTTAAACTGGACAGATAAGAGCGCCAATACAAATCATCTTCTGTTAACCAAAGATAATTTTCAAAATCTAACTGAGTTATTAACTGCCAAATCCCCGCCAAACCTGCGGTGCTATCATAGACCGGTACATAGGGCGGCTTAGCCGTTGCCATATCCGATAAAGACATTTTAAACACAGACAAAAACGGCAGCAAAAACAGCACTAGCAACCATATGAAAGGTATAGAAATTAGTAATATACGACCCCAATTGATCCGATTACTCATAAGCCCTCCTATTTGGTTAAGACGACAGAAGCATCGCGATTCCAATACAGCCAAACGTCGTCTTCCCAAGTAATCAAGCGTTTACTTAGGCGATTACGATTAACTCGCTGAGCCTTAATGGTAGTGCCATTGGCAAGTTTTACATGATAGGTCGAGGTATTTCCTATGTACGCTATATCCCAAACCTTGCCTTGGATCATATTATAATCTGCCTCTGGCTTATCCTTGCTAATTTCAATTTTCTCTGGCCTAAGCGCGATCCATACCTTTTCATGATGCGTCAGTACTTTTTCGGTATTAGCCTGCAATTGCCCGTGAGAAGTAGTAGAAAATGTGGCCAATTTCGTTGTTGAGCTTGTGACATTATTTTCTTCGCTCGTTAGTTTAGAGCTCACTGAGAATGGATCAATTGGTGTCTCTAAATAATGACCTTCGATAAAATTAACATCGCCGATAAAGTCCGCTATATACCTTGAACTGGGCATTTCATAAATAATATCAGGTGTTGCTACTTGCATAACCTTACCGTGATCCATAACAGCGACTCGACTAGAAACGGTCATCGCCTCTTCTTGGTCATGGGTAACAATAACAAAAGTCATACCGAGTTCTTCTTGGATATTCATCAATTCAAATTGAGTTTTTTCACGTAATTTTTTATCTAATGCCCCTAAAGGTTCATCCAATAGTAATAGTTTAGGTTTTTTTGCTAGAGATCGGGCTAACGCCACCCGCTGTTTTTGACCGCCTGATAGCTGTTGCGGTTTACGACCAGCCATTTCTTCTAGCTGAACCAACACTAGCATTTCATCAACACGCTTGCGTATTTCTTTTTTCGAACGTTTTTCTTGTTTAAGGCCAAAGGCAATGTTTTCTGCAACTGTCATATGAGGAAACAATGCATAAGACTGAAACATCATATTTACTGGCCGTTTGTTTGGCGCAATAGCAGACATGTCGACGCCGCCAATAAAGACTTTGCCGCTGCTAACCGTTTCAAACCCAGCCAACAGACGCATTAATGTGGTTTTTCCACACCCTGAAGGGCCTAATAATGAATAGAATTCACGCTCATAAATAGTTAAACTTAAATTATCTATGGCGGTAAAATCTCCATATTTTTTAGTGACATTTTCAAACCGAATGAGCGGTTCTAGTGAATCGTCCAACCAGGGAGAATACATGTCGTTTTGGGCTGTTTTATGAGCGCTCATTAAGTTACCTGATTTTTAAATAAATAGAACACTCAAAACTACGAAGCTAATCATAAAGCGCCATAGCCAGAGTAAAACTTGCAGTTTTGAGTATGTTACAAACCTATTGACCGGTTTTAATCCGCGTCCATGTACGGTTTAGATGTCTGGTATATTTGGGGCCATCAGCAGTGTGTGTGAAAAGCTCTTTCATTGTTTTGCTGTCAGGATAAATGGCGGTGTCTTCTAAGACAGCTTTATCGAGGAAAGTTTGAGACGCCTTATTACCGTTTGCGTAATTAATATAATTTGATGCTTTAGCGATCACTTCAGGGCGTAACAAGTAATCTAGAAAAATATGCGCCTCTGCTACATTCTTAGCATCGGTAGGAATTGCCATTTGGTCAAACCAAACTTGAGCACCTTCTTTAGGGATACGATAGCCTACTACAATGCCATTATCCGCTTCTTCAGCACGATCTCTCGCCTGTAGAATATCCCCAGACCAACCTAATACAGCGCAGGCATCGCCATTCGCTAGGGCACTAATAAACTCAGACGAATGAAACTTACGCACAAATTGGCGTATATTATTAAAGGTGTCTTCGGCTTTTTTGATATCCGCTTTATTTTTAGTATTAGGGTCTAGTCCCAAATACTTTAAAGCCGCCGGTATGGTCTCTGTAGGTGCGTCTAATATATAAATACCACAATCAGCCAGCTGGGCTGCATTTACAGGATCAAAAATCAAACTATATGAATCAATAGGCGCATCTTTAATACGCTCATCGACTTTAGTTTTAGAAAAACCAATGCCCGTGGTGCCCCACATATAATTAACGGAATAAGCATTATCTGGGTCAAAAGAAGCCGTCACTTTTTGAATATCATCCCAAGAGTGTTTTAAGTTAGGTAATTTGGACTTATCCAGTTTTTGAAACACTCCAGCTGAAATTTGACGCTTTAAGAAGGGACCACTGGGAGTCACTATATCGTAGCCAGAAGAGCCGGTAAGCATTTTCGTTTCAAGTATTTCATTAGAATCAAAGACGTCGTAATTTACCTTGATGCCTGTCTCTTTTTCAAAGTCTGTTATAATAGTCTCGTCAATATAATCAGACCAATTATATACGTTCACAACTCTATCTGCGGCTGAAACGGCGCTAGCCGCTAAAGCAACAGTTATGGCGGTACTCACAAGGGAATGTTTCAAAGTAAAAATTTTCATTATGCTATGTGCCTCGTCTATTTTTGAAGTTCAAGGTGATTGGCTCGTTTAAAAATCGCACATTTAACTAAAATAATCAAGTTTGTGATCACAAAATTTGGTTTTTTCAGACTTTTTATTAAATTATTATTAATACCCTCTCGACTCACCTCAACACTTGATATACTGGTCAAATATTTAGTATGGAATGAGAGCATGGAACAAATCAATAACACGCTTACCGTTAACGAATCAACTTATCGAGCTTTAAGAGAGAAAATACTCTTCGGTGAGATGCTCCCCGGTCGTGCTTTCACTCTAAGAGGGTTAGCCGAATCTTTAGGCGTAAGCCCTACTCCTGTTCGTGAAACAGTGAGACGCTTAACGGCAGAAAGAGCCTTAAATTTAAAAGATAATCGAAGGGTATCTATTCCTGAAATGACGGAGAAACGCTTTCAAGAAATTCGCCATGCGCGTCTCATTCTAGAACCAGAGCTAGCAACTTTAGCAATGATAAATATAGATAAAAAAACAATTAATTTACTAATAAACATAGACAAAAAAACAGACACTGCACTTCTGAAAGGTGATTTAGAAGGATATATGCGAGGTAATTATGATTTCCATTTTACTATATATCGACTAGCCAACAACAGTGTTTTGCTCAGTTTAGTCGAAAGCCTATGGCTGCAATTTGGCCCCTATATGCGCCTCGTTTATAACCATCTGGGAACCAACTCATTAGATGACCAACACCGGGTGGCCACTAGAGCACTTGAAAATAGAGATTGTATTGCTTTTAAAATTGCGATCATGGAAGACCTACAACAGGGAATGACCTTTATTGGAGCCAGCCGAACTTTATTATAATCATTCTCGAAAAATTTAGCGATAAAACTCACCCTTCAAAGCCCTTTCGCTGCTGCACCTGCTGTATATTTTACAATCAACTCTTGCTTCATACTGAGCATATTCTGTAAAAAAAAGTTTGACATTTATCTATTCCGACCACAAAATGTGATCACAAAATACGGTTTTATTAATTCAGAATATTAAATTTTTTCTATAAATCACCCATGAATTTGGACATTTATGACCAACCATAACAGCAGCTTAAATATTGATCTTAGCCAGCTTCCTACTCAGCCAGATGAACTGAGAGCATTCATGTCACGGCACAAAATTGACGAAGTTGAATGTACCATCCCCGATTTACATGGTGTGGCTCGAGGAAAGGCAATGTCAGCGGTTAAATTTGCAGAGTCAACGCCCACTTTTTTACCCTACAGCATTTTTTTCCAAAGCATCACAGGCCAATATATTGACTATGAGTCTGAACAATACGATACAGAAACGGACATGCTGTTAGTACCTGATTTAACCACTATTCGTGAAATCCCCTGGGCTCGTTATCCCAGTTTACATGTTATCCACGATATTCATTACATTAACGGTGAACCAGTACCCTGCGCACCAAGAAACCAACTTAAACATATCATTGAGTTATACAAAAAAGAAGGTTGGCGGCCTGTTGTTGCGCCTGAGTTAGAGTTTTATTTGACCAAACAAAACACTAACCCGGATATGCCTCTGGAGCCACCAGTTGGACGCTCGGGCCGGCAAAGTGTAGGCCATCAAGCTTATTCAATGGCCGCGATTGATGAGTATGAGCCGATTATAGAAGACATCTATGAATTTGCAGAAGCTCAAGGTCTCACCATAGACAGTATTATTCAGGAAGGTGGTGCGGCTCAACTTGAAATTAATATGGATCATGGCGATCCATTAGTACTTGCTGACAGTGTATTTCTGTTTAAACGTTTAATACGTGAAGCCGCGTTGGCCCATAATTGTTATGCCACCTTTATGGCAAAACCTATGACGAATCAACCAGGCAGCGCAATGCATATCCATCAGTCTGTTATTGAAATCAACACTGGAAATAACATATTTAACGATGAAAACAATCAACCAACTGATGATTTCTATCATTTTATCGGTGGTCACCAGAAATATTTAGAAGCTGCCACCTGTATTTTAGCACCTTATGTGAATTCCTATCGTCGCCTAGTGCCAAGTGGTTCAGCACCTATCAATTTAGAGTGGTCTTTTGACAACAGATCCGCGGGCATTAGAGTGCCTAATAGTTCACCTCAATCAAGACGGGTTGAAAATAGAATTGCCGGCGTTGATACCAATCCATACACCGCCATTGCTGTCAGTTTAGCCACTGGGTATTTAGGAATGATGAATGACATCAAACCGAGAGATGAATTTGTTGGTGAAGCCTACAACGCTGATTATGGGCTACCTCGGGGTTTACTCGAAGCTTTGGTTAAATTTGATCAGTGCAAAGAGCTTAAGGAAATTCTAGGGGAGGAATTTTCAAGTATTTACCTCAAACTTAAAGAGCACGAATTTGATGAATTCATGCAAGTAGTCAGCCCGTGGGAAAGAGAACATTTGTTATTGACTGTTTAACAATTCCCAACAACATTTCAATATAACTCAGTCTTTGCAGACGCTATTTAAGTGTCCGCTAAGAGTGTATTTGCTCGGCTAAATATTTTTTAATGCAAAGGATTCTTTATAGAATTCAACATTAAAGAGCTTTATAGATTGCCCGTAGGAGAATAATAAAATGACTTTTGATACTCAACAATTACAGCAAACAAATACAAATCATCATATACAACCTTTTTCTGACAATAAAGAGCTGGCAGAGAAAGGCGCCCGCATTATTACCAAAGGTGATGGTTGTTATATTTGGGATTCTCTAGGAAACAAAATCCTCGATGGAATGGCTGGACTATGGTGTGTAAACGTAGGCTATGGGCGAGATGAAATTGCAGATGCAGCTGCCCAGCAAATGCGTGATTTGCCTTATTACAATACCTTTTTTCAAACCAGTAACCTGCCGGCGATAGCGCTCTCCAAAAAACTCGCACAAATAGCCCCAGAACATATAAACCATGTGTTTTTCACTTGCACAGGGTCTGATGCAAACGACACCACTTTACGGATGGTTCGCCACTATTGGGCAAGCTTAGGTAAGCCTGATAAGAAAATTGTTATCTCCCGAAAAAATGCCTACCACGGTTCAACCGTTGCCGGTGCAAGTCTCGGGGGTATGACAGGTATGCACGAACAAGGTGATCTACCCATTCCAAACATTACTCATATCAGCCAGCCATACTGGTATGGGGAAGGCAAGAATACTGACCCAGATGCGTTCGGTTTAAGTCGCGCACAAGACTTAGAAACTGAAATTCTGCGCGTTGGCGCCGACAAAGTCGCAGCTTTCATTGGTGAGCCTGTGCAAGGCGCAGGTGGGGTAATTATTCCCCCAGCGACATACTGGCCAGAAATCCAACGTATCTGCGATAAATACGCTATTTTGTTGATTGCCGATGAAGTTATTTGTGGATTTGGACGCACCGGTAACTGGTTTGGCTGCGATACTTTCGGTATCAAAGCTGACTTCATGCCGATAGCA
>JAWUWK010000116.1:0-14169 GCA_034111875.1 Gammaproteobacteria bacterium | reverse complement strand
GGGGGGTTCCAACCTTAGAGTTTGATCGAGGCGATTGTACTTTTTGCTATCAGTGCGCATCCGTTTGCCCACAGCCAATTTTCAAAAGCGAAGATGCAATGCCTTGGCAACAAGTAGCCGATATTGATCAAACTTGTCTGAGTAAACTCAGAGTCGCTTGTCGCAGTTGCGAGGATATTTGCGATCCTGAAGCTATTTTTTTTCACTGCCAAATTAGCTAGCCCTGCACAACCGGCCATTGACAGTGAGCTATGCAATGGCTGCGGTGCCTGTATCAGCATTTGTCCGAGCAACAGTATTAAAATTTTAGTGGAGCCAATCAATGGAAAGCTACCATGCCGTACTCCAGAATCGCATGCTCAAAGACGGTAAATTAGATGTTTACTGGACGATGTGTAACAACATGCAAACAGCAGCTAATATGAATGAAGAGGGTTTACCGGGTTATCACAATCCCAATGCCTTCATTGTCTGCTCTGATCCCTATCCAACGGTCACCGCTCAAGCGTCTGATTTAGACTTGCCTACCGCCATGTGGACCGAAAAAGAAGGTGCTTTTGGCAACGCGGAACGCAGAACCCAATTTTGGTACCAACAAGTGCCCCCGAGTGAAGGCGCTAAATCTGATTTATGGCAACTGGTTGAGTTTTCCAAGCGCTTTTAAAGTCGAAGACGTCTGGTCTGATGAGCTACTCGCCAAAGCACCGCATTTGAAAGGCAAAACTTTATATGACGTCCTCTATCGCAACGGACAAGTAGATGCCTTTGCCAGCAGTAACTTTAAAGGGCGCATGAATAATGAAGTGGATCACTTCGGCTTTTACCTGCAAAAAGGTCTCTTCGAAGAATATGCCAGCTTTGGAGGTGGCCATGGACACGGTTTAGCGCCATTTGATACTTACCATAAAGTACGAGGTCTGCGCTGGCCAGTCGTCAACGGTAAAGAAACCTTATGGCGCTTTCGCGAAGGCCCTGATCCCTACGTCGAAAAAGGCAGCGAATATCAGTTTTACGGCAAGAAAGACAAGCGCGCGGTTATTTTTGCACTGCCTTACGAGCCACCTGCTGAAGCACCTGATGAAGAGTACGATCTCTGGTTGTGCACTGGCAGAGTGCTAGAGCACTGGCATTTTGGCTCTATGACCAGACGTGTACCTGAACTCTACAAAGCATTTCCCGACGCTATCGTTTTCATCCATCCTGATGATGCTAAAGCACGCGGACTCCGCCGCGGCGATGCTATAAAAGTTATCTCGCGGCGCGGCGGGATTAATAGCCGCGTGGAAACGCGCGGTCGCAATCGGGTCCCTAAAGGTCTGGTATTTGTGCCCTTTTTTGATGCAAAACAATTGGTCAACCGCCTCACTTTGGACGCAACTGATCCTTTGTCCAAAGAGACAGATTATAAAAAATGTGCCATCAAAATAATTAAAGCTTAATCACTGTGAGCATTCTTCGTGTATCGGGCCGTCGATAACGCATAGATAAGTGGAGCACTATAATGAAAAACACACTCTTTTTTACATTTTTATTGACTATTATTGCGGGCGCTGTTGCCGCTGGTGAGGACATTGTGTCGTTGCGTTCTCAGAGTTTAGAAGTGCAAGACCCCGCCGAAAAACTGAAAAACTATCCCAAAGAAAACGTTGAGCATAGACTTAGCTATATTCAACAACCGCCCTTAATTCCACATCACATCCGTGACTATGAAGTGGACCGTAAAATAAATAAATGTCTCACTTGTCATAGCTTTAAAAATTATAAGCGCTACGATGCGACAAAAATGAGCGTGACACATTTCCTCAACCAGCAAGGAGTTTCTCTCAGTGATGTGTCTCCTAGGCGTTACTTCTGCCTGCAGTGCCACGTGCCACAAGTAAAAGCCAAGCCACTGATTGAAAACACTTTCGAGCCGACTGGCGCACTGGCTAAATAAGCACTAGAGTTTAGGTAAATAGCCTGCGAGCAATTAAAAATTTTTACCGTATCTTGCGCAAACCTGCCGTCCATTACAGCTTAGGTTTTTTAACTATTGGCGGTTTTATCGCGGGAATTTTATTCTGGGGTGCTTTTGACACGGCCCTTGAAGCCACCAATACCGAAGCGTTTTACACTTCTTGTCACGAGATGCGCAACAATGTTTTCGAAGAGCTAAAACCCACCATTCACTACAGTAATAGATCAGGTGTCAGGGCAACTTGCCCAGACTGTCACGTACCACATAATTGGACAGATAAAATTGCCCGTAAAATGCAAGCCTCTAAAGAGGTCTTGGGAAAACTGTTTGGCACTATCAACACCCGGGAAAAGTTTGAAGCGAAACGCTTACATCTAGCACAAAATGAATGGACTCGCTTAAAAGCAAATGACTCGTTAGAGTGTCGCAACTGTGGCGAATTCGAGAGTATGGACTTCACATTACAGGCTGAGCACGCCTCAAACCAGCATTCCTCATCTCTTTCAACGGGCGATAAAACTTGTATTGATTGTCACAAAGGCATTGCACATGAACTGCCTGACATGAAAGATGTAGATGGGTTTAAATAGCGCAATTGGTAGATTTAAATGGCGGGAGTCATGGTGTTTTTTACAAAGGGTTATCTGTCATCAGCTGGAAAATATAACCTGATGCAGCTATTAGTTAGTCAGACTTCAATATAACAACTGAGCGTATATTGAGGCCTGACTGATCTAATCTCCTTAGGAACCCAGCCTAAGAATCACGTAATTCATCACTGGCCTGTTTTAAGCCCATAAACAAACTAACGCACATTGCTAACAGTACTATTGTAAAAGGTAAGCCGGTTGATACAGCCATTGCCTGCAGCGCACCTAGCGCCTCAGATCCGCCAACTAACAATAAAACAATAGCGACTATACCCTCAAATGAACACCAGAATACTTTTTGAGAGACCGGCGCACTCTCTTTGCCCCCAGCCGTTATAGAGTCGATCACTAGGGATCCTGAATCAGAAGAGGTAATGAAAAAGACCAGCACTAAAACGATACCTATCATCGATAACAGCCCAGACAATGGAAACTCTTGTACCATTTCAAATAGTTTCAATTCTTGTGCAGCATTGGCTACCGGTGCACTGGCATCGGCAATCACTTGACTGATGGCCGTACCACCAAAGGCTCCCATCCAAATAATACCCAATAGCGTTGGCACTATGACCACACAGAGTACAAACTCTCTTACCGTGCGCCCCTTAGATACCCTCGCGATGAACATGCCGACAAAAGGTGACCACGAAATCCACCAGGCCCAGTAGAAAGAAGTCCAGCCTTGAGAGAAATTAGCATCTTCTCGACCAAAAGGTGTGGAGAGAGGGATTATTTCTTTAATGTAGGCGAATCCCCCGGCAAATATCGTAGTCAATATATCACTAGTGGGTCCCACAATTATAATAAAGGATAGCAAAACCAGGGCTAAACCCATATTTAACTCAGACAGAATTTTAACACCACCATCTAAACCTCTGACCACAGAGCTTATAGCAATGGCAGTAATGACGGTTATAAGTAAGACAATGGCAAAAGAACCTGTGCCCCATCCAAATAAATAATTAAGTCCGGATAATGCTTGTGTTGTGCCAAAACCTAGTGACGTCGTCAAGCCAAAAAGGGTCGCAAAAACCGCTAAGATGTCTATCACATGCCCCCACACACCCCAGACTTTTTCTCCGAGCAAAGGGTAAAATGCCGAGCGTAAGGTAAGAGGCAGTTTTTTATTATATGAGAAAAAGGCTAACGCTAAGCCAACAATGGCGTAAATAGCCCAAGGGTGGAGTCCCCAGTGAAAAATGGTCGCTGCCATTGCCAATTCACGTGCCGCCGATTGATCACCTGCAGCCGCCCCAAGAGGCGCCCAATCAGTCCGTAATCCGGTGACCGCATCAACAGAAACGCCGCCCATTGCTGAATTAAAATGCGACATTGGCTCTGATACGCCAAAAAACATTAATCCAATCCCCATACCGGCAGCAAATAACATTGAAAACCAGCCCACGTAGCCAAATTCAGGCTTGGCATCTTGGCCCCCAAGTCGAATTTTACCTAGTGGTGATAAAACTAATACCAAACAAAATAGTACAAAAATATTGGCTGATAGCAAAAAGAACCAATCAAAAGTACTAGTGATTGCAGGTCGCAACCAGCCAAAGAAAGCCCCTGCTTCCTCTTTGAACATTAATGATAGTAACACAAAAGCTATAATACTTAGCCCAGACACTAAGAAGACTGGATTGTGTATATCCAGACCGAATGGGGTGATGTTGTCTTGACCAATATGATAATTTGAATCTTGCTCATCATTCATAGTAAACACTCCCTCTTAAAATTTTTAGGCTGAATAAAATATAGCCTGACTCTATTAACTGCTAAAAGCAAAAAACAAGCAAGCTCTGGTCTATTCATCTGACGTTTATGTCGCTAAGACATAAATAATCAGCCTTTTTTGCAAACAATCATTGGATAAAAACCTTGCTCTGAGTTTTCTCTAATAGCCTCCATTTTTCATCAGTTAATGCTATTATAAGGACTCAAGTATCTGTTTTTAGGAGTTCCTATAATGGCTAGAATCAAAATAGACATGCCCGAAAATTACTCTTTCAGCACCTCGTTAACGGTGCGCATTAACGATATTAATTATGGCGGACATCTAGGTAACGAAGCGGTACTCTCCTACATCCAAGAGGCCCGAGTACGCTTCTTAAACTACCATCATTTCAACGAGTTAGACATAGCTGGCCGCGGCATTATTATGACAGATTCAGCCATCATCTATCGCGGTGAAAGCTTTTACGCCGATCAATTACAGATTGACATTTGCGTTAAAGACTTTAACAAATACGGCTGCGATTTTTATTACCTAATGTGTAATAAAAAAACCGCAGAAGAGATAGTCCATGCCAAGACGGGGATAGTATTTTTTGATTATCAAAACCGTAAAATAGCCGAAGTACCGGACCTGTTTAAGCGGGCAATTGAACGCGATACAGAGAGTATCAATTGTTGAAATGAAGAACAATGAGCAAGATCAGCGATGGCAAGATCAACATGAAATGTTTCATGTTGATAGCCCTTGTATCAGTGTATGCACCTCGGGGCCTAAAGGCTATTGCAAAGGTTGTTTGCGATCGCGCAAGGAACGTTTCCATTGGCAAGAGATGTCCGACAATCAAAAATTCACTGTGGTACAACTCTGCCAATCACGTAAAGTCAGAATTTTAGCCAACCGCAAGAAACGTGATCTCACCAAGCGAGAACAAGAAGACCTGTTTGCAGATCTTGATGGCCAAATAGAGCTATTCGATCTAAAGCCTTAACAGCTAATTCAAGGAGAAGATTATTCTGTTCTAGCAATGCTTCTTTTTAAAACATAGATGACTAATAAGCTGCTCTAAAACGCACTTGATGATGCTTAGGATCCTCAGCCTCATCTAACAGCACCACTGCAAAATCTTGCATCGAAATCTGCGAGTGACCTGTTGCATCGCAGACTCATTAATCTAATCCTAAGTGATACTGTCCCGTGCGTATACCTGGCATTAGCATCACCGGTGGCAATAGGTACCACGGCATCTGGTATAAAATCCTCTGTACTTAGCACAGTGATCTCTTTTCGATTGGACAACCCCAGTGTCACCGCCGCGTCTACCACTAGCAATCTGGTACTGACTTCACCTGCCGCGGTTATTATCACCTGGGTGATTGGCACTAGTTGCGGCTCCAAGCCTTAAGGCGGTTTAATCGCGTTAATAACCAGATCATGGTCTGTAATAACACTTCTTATTTAGTTAATGTTTAGTGCATCTGCGACCAAAGCCCTGACACCTTTAGGCAACTTCTCTGCACCGGCGGCGCTTTTAGTCACCGCACTAACTTTATGGCCACGTCTTAATGCTTCGTTTACTACGCAACGGCCTTCATTACCTAGGGATCCAAATATTATAATGTTCATGTTGTCTCCTTCTAATTAATTAGTTTGATGAATTTAAAATGCACTCGGCCTTGCTTGATAAATTTTTAACGCACTACAGTAACAACGTCATTGCCAGTGAGATCAAGGTCGGGGTTTTTAGCTGATGTGCTAGTCTGTGTCGTCATTGCACCTTTGAGTTGCGACAGCCATACGCTCAACAGCACGACGGCAAAACCGAACATTTGCAGCCAAGTCAAACTTTGATCTAGCACAATCCAGCCTAACAACACCGCCGTTACTGGGCTTAAAAAACCTAGAGGTGATATAGCTGAAGGCGACAACTTTGCCAGCCCTCTAAACCAGAGAAAATATGCCAGCCCGGCTCCGATCGAACCTAAATAGACGAAGCCGAGTAAATTCTCCTGGGTTAGAGGCCCTAGAGCAGGCTCAAACAAAAGCGCCGCCGGCAATAGCAACACACCGCCAGCCACTAACTGCCATGCCGTCATTGTCAGTGGATCAACTCCCTCTGTGGATGATACTGCAAACCATTTTTTACTTAATACTGTGCCTGCCGCCATCGACATAGCCCCACCAATGCCTGCCAACAAACCTATTTGATTCAATTCGAAGCTGCTATTTAACAACAACAGGGCAACACCAAAGATACCTAAAATAGCTGAAACCAAAGCCACCCAGCGAATCTTTGACGCTAACAATAGACTCGCCAGGAAGACAACAATTAACGGTTGTATCGCCCCGACCGTTGCCGCTACACCGCCGGGCAAGTTGTAGGCGGAAACAAATAATAGCCACCAGAAAATAGAAAAATTTAGTGCCCCCAGCACCAATATTTTCCACAGCATGGCTGTTTTTGGTAACTCTCTACACACTAGCAGCAACAATAACCCTATCGGCAGAGCCCGTAACATCGACAAGGTAAGCGGATATCCTTGAGGCAAATACTCAGTGGTGACTAAATAGGTACTGCCCCAAATAATCGGCGCTAATGCGGTGCTTAAAACTAATTTTCTACTGGCCATCGTCGGCTCCTAATTTATCTTGACGTCAAGATAACATGTTTTATCTTGACGTCAACATAAAATTTGTTATTATTTAGCGATGAATAAAATTGATAAAATAATTGGCCAATGGAATCGCGAGCGTCCTGATTTAGAGATAAGTGCAATGGCACTTATTGGAAGGGTTAAGCACATTAATCAGCATTTAACCAAGGAAATGACTAAAACATTTGCCCTGCATAAACTCAATTTCGCCAGCTTCGATGTATTGGCCACACTTCGGCGCAGCGGCCCGCCCTTCGCTTTATCTCCCAACGCTTTGTTAACGACGATGATGGTTACCTCGGGTACTATGACCAATAGAATAGATCAGCTAGTGAAAGCGGGCTGGGTAGAGCGCATTGGCAATCCTAATGACGGACGCAGTTTTATTATTGCCTTAACAGATCAAGGTTTCGCACTTATAGACGCTGTCGTTACCGAACATGTTGCAACACAAGCACGACTCACCAGTGGGCTTAATCAAGAAGAACAGCTTAGGTTAAACAAGTTACTGGATAAGTTTTTAGACAGTTTTGAGTGATACAGATAGAGACCTTTGCATCAAATAGCGAGCAAAGGTCGCAGATAAAGTCAGCGCACAGACAACCCAGCCAGTGGCTAACCTCAATGTGCTTTTAGTTTGTCTCAATCAATCAGCTTATTAGCGAGACACTAAGTATCGGCAGGATTAGTCAGTCAAGTCTGTGGCTTAAATTAGCTTCGGCTAATCGTCAAAGGTTTCATAGCTTCCGTGCGCCAAGTTTTCAAACTTGGAGTATTGACCAATGAAGGCCAATTTTATACTGCCGATCGGGCCATTACGTTGCTTTCCAAGGATCACTTCGGCGATACCTTTGTCAGCAGAGTCTTCGTTATAAACTTCATCGCGGTACAAAAACATGATCAAATCGGCGTCTTGCTCAATAGCACCCGATTCACGCAGGTCTGAGTTTACCGGGCGCTTGTTGGGCCGCTGCTCCAAGGAACGATTAAGTTGTGATAACGCGACGACCGGACAATTAAGCTCTTTTGCCAGTGCTTTTAAAGACCCCGAAATTTCTGAAATTTCCTCTGTACGACTTGCATTTGCTCGCCGGCTCTTAATTTGCATTAGTTGCAGATAATCTATCATTATCATAGAGACATCGCCGTGTTCACGGACCACGCGCCTTGCTCTAGAGCGCATTTCAGTCGGGCTGATGCCAGAAGTATCATCGATAAACAATGGTTTATCACGCAACATATTGACAGCTGTGGTCAATTTAGGCCAGTCGTCTTCCTGTAGCTGGCCAGAGCGCAGACGGGTCTGATTAATCTTACCCAAAGACGCCAACATACGAACAATCAACTGATCAGCAGGCATCTCTAATGAAAAAACCAGCACCGGCTTATTATCTGACATCAGCGCATTTTCGACTAAGTTCATCGCAAAAGTGGTTTTACCCATAGAAGGTCGTGCTGCGACAATGATCAAATCTGAGGATTGCAGGCCGGCAGTTTTTTCATCTAAGTCATCAAATCCGGTGGACACACCGGTTAATTGATCTGAGTTATTAAACAGATAATCAATCTTATCTACCGCGCCTTTTAACAAATCGTTAATAGGGATAAAACCACCTTCGTTCGGCCTGCTTTCGGCTATTTCGAAGATGCGCTGTTCCGCTTCGTTCAATACTTCTTGTGCGTCTCTTCCCTCTGTCTTGAAGGCACTGTCAGCAATTTCTTGCGAAACCGTAATCATCTGGCGCAATAAAGCTCTATCGCGGACAATCACTGAATAGGCGCGTAAATTTGAGGTACTCGGTGTGTTGCGGGCCAGTTCGATTAAGTAGTCTAACCCCCCTGCCGCCTCTAAATCCCCTGTCCTATCTAGCTCTTCCGATAAAGTAACAACATCCACGGGCTGCTGGTTATTGACCAACTTTGTCATCATGCGAAAGATCAAGCGGTGATCATGGCGATAAAATAACTCTTCTGAGACTATTTCACTCACCACGTCCCAAGTATTATTATCTATCATCAATCCACCCAGTACTGACTGCTCAGCCTCTATCGATTGAGGGGGTTTCTTGATATTTTCTATTTCAGCATCGTACGCCGAGTTGTTAGATAATTCTGGGTAATTCATTTAATCATCCACGCGCTTCTAATGAAGTATCAAAAGGCAAATATCTTAGCATGTTAAACTCACAGCATGTAGCGTTGCGACAAGATAGGCACTTGTCGACGAGAATATTTATAGATGCGACTTTGCCTGTTCCGTCAAGCGAATGCTGGCATCACAAGCACTGGCAAGCTCTTCGCCTTTATTGATAAAATGTCGGCTAAAATAGCTTTTATGCTCTTGGTGGTCGTGGAATTGATGCGGCGTCAGTACCCCTGTTAACACGGGTACTAGCGTTTCTAGCTGAACTTGCATCAAGGCATTACAGACCGTTTGCGCCACAAACTCATGACGGTAAATCCCCCCATCAACCACTAAAGCACTCGCTGCTATAGCAGCATAGCGGCCACTTTTGGCTAATAACTTGGCTTGTAGAGGAATTTCATAGGCACCGGGAACCCCAATCACATCGATTAGGGCAGCATCGTAACCCCGCGCTATCATTTGATCTTTAAAGCCCGCTAAACAATTTAGAACAATGTCTTGATGCCAATTCGCGTGAATAAAAGCTATGCGCTTGGTTTGGGCTGAAAATACGGCTGGTTCGGCTGAACTCTGATTCAAGTTATTAATCCTGTTTAACATTTACCTGAATTAGTGACTTCACTACAGCGTCGAGAGCGAGTGATTGTAGATCGGTTTGAAAAATATCCACTTTGAAGCCACGAAATCAGGATTTAATAAGTATAGAATCAGGGCAAACGGGAAGTCAGACACAGCATCGAGAGACGCCTTGTAGTTCTGTCTATCGCGTTCTCTATCATCCGGACTGTAACCGTCGGCTCTGGAGTCACACCAGATCTGCTGACCCTGATATACACTATCGTAACTATCAGGCGCTCGCGGACTTAGAATTACTTCCTTACCGCCGGTGGGGAATTTCACCCCGCCCCGAGAACGTCGTCGACTTAAAGACTTAATAAAAAATCGACAGGGCAATATACGTGCTTTTATCGGCCCTTGTAAAGAGCCCTAAGACTTTTATTTAGCTATATTTGCCACTGATCAACAATCTAGAGATATGGGCTACAGAGACGCTAATTGATCTATTTATTATCGGCTAATCGATAACCCTAAAGTCAGTAATTAACCACTCAGCTGTATCTAACCCATTGCGGTAGCATCGAAAAAAATATTTAAAGCTGATTTTAGGATAACCAATATTCACTGCCTACGCCGATAGTCTTAACATAATCACTGATAAATTGTACGACAGGCATAAAAAAGCACCACTGGGTGTAAAACTCAGTAGTGCTTTCTAACCGTTATCGCTATACAGATCTGACAGTGATAATTCGGCTAAGCCAAATTATTAAGCCGCTTCACCAATAACATTAACAGTAATCACAGCATTTACTTCACTGTGTAAGTGTAAAGTGATTTCGAATTCGCCAGTATGACGCAGAGCGCCTTCAGGTAAACGCACTTCACTCTTGTCAATGTCTTTGCCCTGCGCAACGAGTGCTTCAGCAATATCACGTGTGCCAATTGAACCGAACAACTTCCCTTCTTCACCAGCTTTTGAGCCGATGCTTAAAGTGAAGTTATCCAGTGTTGCAGCACGTGCTTGAGCAACACCTAACTTCTGCGCTGCGACTTTTTCAAGCTCAGCACGACGTTCTTCAAACTTAGCAACGTTTACTTTAGTAGCAGACACTGCTTTGCCTTGAGGAACTAAAAAGTTACGCCCAAAACCTGATTTTACAGTCACTTTGTCGCCTAGCGAGCCAAGCTTACCAACTTTCTCGAGTAGAATAACTTCCATCTCGTTAACCTCTTTTGTTCTGTAATCTTAACAATTACAGTACTTATTAACTGGCTGGAATTTTCTTGCGAATATCTACAAATGTATCTATTGCAGCAATAAAAACCAACATCGTAATCACGTAAGGTCCCAGTAAAAACGTAGCAATATACAATGCTACTAACCAAAACCTACCTAAACTTCGTTTTGCTACACTACAGTGAGCCAGTGCTAATCCTGCGATTACTAGGGGTGCCAACAACAGTGGTATCCATCTAATAAATTCCCCTCCACCACTTGTCATGATGACGATCACCGCCAGTAGCGATAATCCAAAGAGGGGAGAAAACCGTAATTGATGAAACTCTTGCTGAAAACCACCAGGGTTAAACAGTGTCGATTGCCACCAGCGTGCCACTAGCACGCTGGACAACATCATCGCAAAATGCAGAGTATCAAATACTCCGATTGTCGCTTGTAGCAACCATTGCGAATCCCCGTTCAAATATTGACTTGTCTCGGGTGATGTCTGCATCATCAATTTTTCTACGCCTTCGACAACTTGTTGTAATAACGCACCATTTAGAGACTGCTGCACTAAACCTGCAAGAACAGCTAGTATCAGCCCAGCTTGTATTACTCGTTGCCAAGATACGCTAGCTCTCAGAACAACTGCCAGAAGATAACCACCTAATATAACAATAATAGGTGAATAATCTCCTTGGCGAGACCAGAAAATTGCCGGCAAAAGTGCCCAAACAAAAATCTCTCCTCCCTTAGCCGCTCCCTTGCGAAGAGTAACTAAGCTCACTGCTGCTGCACCTATCCAGAACAGCGTAGGTAGCAAAACGGTAATAACCGCCACAACTATAGCCTGCGTACGACCCTTTAAAATAAATCTAGCAAGGGCGTGCATAACCTAGTCCTAATTACTGGTGATTGTCAGTATAAGGCAGTAACGCGATAAAACGCGCGCGCTTAATAGCTGTCGCCAGCTGACGCTGGTAACGAGCTTTTGTGCCAGTGATACGACTTGGTACAATCTTACCAGTCTCTGTAACGTATCCTTTCAACGTTTCAAGATCTTTGTAATCTATCTCAGTAACACCTTCAGCGGTGAAACGGCAAAACTTACGACGACGGAAAAAACGAGCCATCTTATATCTCCTTTGAACTTGGGTTCAATTACTCAGCAGTTACAGCTTCAGCAGCGGCTGGGGCTTCAGAATTTTCTTCTGGAGCATTTGCAGCTTCTGGCTTAGGACGAGTATCTTCGCGACGTGGGCGACGTTCTTCACGTGCTTCGGCTGCTTTGATTGGAGATACATCTGTGACAGCCGCTTTACGACGTATTACCATGTTGCGTAATACCGCATCATTGTAACGGAACATATTGTCGAGCTCGTCTAGTGTTTCTTGACCGCACTCGATGTTCATTAAGATGTAATGTGCTTTGTGTGCATTGTTGATCGGGTATGCCAATTGACGGCGTCCCCAGTCTTCCATGCGGTGAACAGTACCTTCAGCCGTGGTGATAACGTTAGTATAACGTTCAACCATACCTGATACTTGTTCGCTTTGGTTCGGATGAACCATAAAAACGATTTCGTAATGACGCATTGTAGCTCCCTACGGGTTAAAAGCCTTTAATTATATTAAAGGCAAGGAGGTTAAGTATTTTACCTTTTCAAACAATCATTATTGTCTAAAAAGAGCGCGATACTATAGTGCTTTTACCGATAAGACACAAGTCTAATACGTTCATTAAGATCAAAAACTAACCAAGTCGAATTTGGCGCTAAAATTGTATTTTTAGCAGCCGTAATCCATTCGCTACGACAATCAAACTGGCACCTACATCGGCAAAAACAGCCATCCACATATCGCCATATCCGGCGATAGTAATAGTCAAAAACAGCACTTTCAGAGTGATCGAAAAGCAAATATTTTGTACTAAAATACGCCGTGTTTTATGTGACAGGCGAATAAACATAGGTATTTTCGCTAAATTGTCATCCATTAGCACGACATCTGCGGTTTCAATGGCAAGATCTGTTCCTAGAGCGCCCATGGCGAAGCCAATATCTGACTTAGCTAGCGCCGGCGAGTCGTTAATACCATCGCCAACCATCGCCACTAGCGAAGTCTCTTGTAGTTGCTGAATTTTTTCAAGCTTATCCGCTGGCAGTAATTGCCCAAAGCCATGATCGACTCCCACGTGTTTGGCTACAGCATCTACTGTCGGTTGATTATCTCCAGAGAGGATCATTGTTCTAACATTCAGTGAATGTAAGTCAGCAATGGCTTGAGTACTGCTTTGTTTAACCCTATCTGCCACTGCAAACATCGCTAAAATATGCTTCTGACTCATCAATAACGTCAAGGTTTTTCCCTGTTCTTCATAATTTTTGAGCCTATTCAGCTGTTCAAGACTGATAATATTAAGCGATGCCGCTAAAGCTGTATTACCCATATAATAAATTTGAGACGCGATTTCGCCGCGTATACCAGCGCCAAGTAACGCTTCAAAATTATCGACATTTTGAACCTGATAACCGGCTTTGACGAGAGCTTGTGATATAGCATTTGAGACTGGATGGTCAGATTGCTGACTTAGACTTAATGCCAACTGCTTCAGCCTGAGTCTGGTGCCTGAGGTCATCTCTAGGTAATCTACCAATGCTGGCTTGCCACTAGTAACAGTGCCAGTCTTATCTAAAGCGAGCCAAGATATATGCCTTGCGCGCTCTAAATACACGCCACCTTTAATCAGGATACCGCGACGCGCCGCCGCGGTTAAACCACTTACAACAGTCACCGGAGTCGATATCACTAGGGCGCAAGGGCAGGCTATGACTAACAACACTAGCGCCTTATAAATCCACTCCAGCCAATCGCCCTCAAACATGAATGGTCCTAACATAGCGACAACGACTGCTATCGCCAATACAATCGGCGTGTAAATTCCTGAAAACTTATCAATAAAGCGCTGAATAGGCGCCTGATTGCTTTGCGCTTGCTCAACCACTTTGATGATCGCGGCAAGTGTCGTCTCTTCATTGATCGCACTGACCTTAAACTCAAACGCACTTACGCCATTGATTGTACCGGCGTAAACCTTATCCCCGACTTTCTTATCAACCACTAGACTTTCACCCGTGATAGGCGCTTGATCGACAGTGGCAATCCCTTTAACAATCACTCCATCTAAACTTATTCTCTGCCCTGGATTCACACGTACTCGGCTATTTTGTGTCACTTTATTTGTCTC
>JAWUWK010000115.1:0-12406 GCA_034111875.1 Gammaproteobacteria bacterium | reverse complement strand
GGATGCAACTGATAGAAGCTAATGCCGATACTATTTTAGAAGAAGTAGGCATTGAATTCAGAGACGATGAAGAAGCACTACAATTGTGGCGCGATGCGGGGGCCGATGTTCAAGGGCAACTCGTAAAGTTCCCAAGAGGTTTATGCCGTAAACTGATTCAAGATTCCGCGCCAGCAAAATTCCCCCCACACGCGCGCAATCCAGAGCGAAACATTGATGTAGGCGGTAAAAACACCGTTTTTGTGCCCGCCTATGGAAGCCCTTTTGTCTACGACATGGACAAAGGTAGACGCTATGCGACAATTGAAGATTTTCATAATTTTGTCAAGCTTGCGTACATGTCAACCAGTTTGCATCACTCAGGCGGCACAATTTGTGAACCTGTTGATTTACCGGTCAATAAACGCCATTTTGATATGATTTACGCCCATATCAAATACTCAGACAAACCTTTCATGGGCTCTGTCACCGCGCCCGAAAGAGCACAAGATTCGGTAGATATGTGCAAAATTTTATTCGGTGATAACTATTTAGATGCTGCGACAGGTAAACCTAAAACCTGTTTAATCAGCTTAATCAATGCAAACTCACCGATGACCTTTGATGATACGATGCTGGGCGCGGCTAAAGTCTATGCACGTAATAACCAAGCGTGTATTGTGACGCCTTTTATTCTTGCCGGCGCTATGTCACCTGTGACTGTTGCAGGTACTGCGGCACAATCTTTAGCTGAGGCAATGGCGGGCATGGCTTTTGTGCAACTGGTTAACCCTGGTGCCCCAGTGATTATGGGTAGTTTTGCCAGTTCTATTTCTATGCAATCCGGCGCTCCCACCTTTGGCACGCCTGAACCCGCACTAGTCTTGTATATAATGGCCGCATTAGCACGTAGGCTCGGCGTGCCCTTTAGATCGGGCGGCGGTTTTTGTGGAGCAAAATTACCAGATGCCCAAGCGGCAACTGAAGCTGCAAACACCTTAATTCCAACTGTATTAGCGGGTGTAAATTTCGTACTTCACACCGCTGGATGGCAAGAAGGTGGACTAGTGATGGGGTATGAGAAATTCGTCATGGACACCGATTCAGCAGGTATGATGGCGACTATGTTAAAAGGGGTAGATTTATCTGAAAATGGTCAAGCTCTTGATGCTATTAGGGAAGTAGGACCTGGTAAGCATTTCTTAGGCTGCGAACACACTAAAGCTAACTTCAAAACAGCCTTTTATCGCTCGCCATTGACCGACAACAACAGTTTTGAGCAATGGCAAGCAGATGGTAGTTTAAGCCATGAACAACGTGCAAATGCGCTGTGGAAGAAAATGTTAGAAAACTATCAAGCACCCGCATTAGACCCCGCTATAGATCAAGCGCTTCAAGATTATATGCAGCAACGCAAAGACGCTTTCCCTGATTCAAATATCTCTTAACTGATATTGCCTTAAGGAATTAGTCACCTAAAAAATAAACCACTAACACTTGCCAATATTTTTTTCCAGTGTTAGTGACTTAGAAACCTATCGGGCTTAACGCTAATCTACTGCCAAAAATCAGAATTCAGCCATATTCCCCACTCTTTCTCGATAAATAGCACGCTATTAGCTGCAAAAATCTTGCTCTAATCTATTTTTTCACACTGCGATCGGCCAAGTCCGTCAGGCTCCTTAGCGCAAAAGTTCCCTGAGGTTCACTCTCCATAGCGAGGCGATTAACTTGGCAAATAATACCAATACAATGACCCACCCTTGGCGGCTATGCTGACAAAATAATTAAGTGCTTAAATCGACTTATAGCTTCTCTGCTACTCCGCTTGTGTTCTATTTTATTAGACTGCTAGGGATCTCTGATCGCTAGAAAGATAAACGATGACAGTCGTCGTTAATGCTGTATATTAAACAAAAAAATTGCGCTAGTTAAATCTTTGTTACTTTTAAAAATTGATAACCCAAATTATAAACAAACTGCTAGATAGGACCCTCAAATTAACCGCTATGTTCAAGTAGGTGATTGAGGTAACAGATACATTAAATCGTTTTAGAGTTTCAACTTTATGCACTCACTAACAGCCAATGCTCCTATTAAGTTCGGTTTTTTACTGGTTGAAAGATATTCGATGATTGCTTTTAGTTCAGCCATTGAACCTTTGCGGATGGCTAATAGGCTAGCCGCTAAAACCTTGTATGAATGGCCCGTGATAACCTTAGATGGTGATCCGGTTTGCGCCAGTAACGGCTTGATGGTGGCGCCAAATTACGCAGCCGATGATGTACCTCTTCTAGATGTCATATTTATTTGCGCAGGTGTCGATGTTACTGCTGTATATTCAAAAAAATTGCAATCTACACTCTGTAAATTTGATCGCCAAAAAATCAAACTGGGCGGCCTTTGTACCGGGACTTATCTACTGGCAAAAGCGGGTTTATTGGATGGTTACAGTAGTACCATTCACTGGGAAAACATGGCAAGCTTACGTGAAGAGTTTCCCTTGGTAACCGTGACCGATGAGCTCTATGAAATGGATAGAGGGA
The DNA here is from genome assembly GCA_034111875.1 of Gammaproteobacteria bacterium. Classification (GTDB taxonomy): domain Bacteria; phylum Pseudomonadota; class Gammaproteobacteria; order Pseudomonadales; family Balneatricaceae; genus Rs1. The sequence continues at coordinate 9,881 of JAWUWK010000115.1, read as the reverse complement.
GGTACACATGTGCAGGCGGGAGCGCTGCTTTAGACATGATGCTTAAACTCATCTCTGATACTAACGGTAGTACCTTATCAGCCCACATTTCGGAACAGTTTATGTGTGACCGAATTCGCGGTCGCCACGATCGACAGCGCACTCCGCTGCAACAACACTTTGGTGCTAGTCAGCCTAAATTGATTGAGACAATTACCTTAATGGAGGCAAATCTTGAAGAGCCGATGAGCATTGACGAGCTCTCTGACTTGGTCGGTGTTTCCCGCCGACAGTTGGAACGATTATTCCAAAAATATTTACACTGTGTTCCCACTCGATACTATATGGATTTACGCCTCAATAAGGCGCGCCTGTTGTTACTGCAAACCAGTAAATCAGTAATTGATGTCTCTCTGGCATGTGGCTTTGTATCGCCACCGCATTTTAGTAAATGTTATCGTGACTATTTCGGTATCCCGCCACGCGAAGAGCGTCAACAAAAACTGGCGGCAATGTACGATGCCGGTAATTTGAAATAAGCGCTATGCTACATAGCGGGATATACGTTAGACGGTGAGTATCACAAAGAAACTTTATTGTCACTGTATTGATATACCACCACGCCAATAGCGTCAACAAACACTGGCGGCAATCGACGGTCGATGCAGGCGATTTAAAATAAGCACTGGTATTGCATAGACAGTGACTGTTACGAAGGCGCTAACAATCACTGTCTATTATTTTCAATAGAATAGTCAGAAATAACACCCTGACTATATATGAGTTGCTCGATGAAGCCACTATCTCTTTTTCTGTTTGATAAGCAAGGCCTAAGAGCTTGTCGGACTTAACGCTAAAACGGCCAAGTCCGAAAGGCTCCTTGGGGCGTTAAACACGTTGTAAAGGCAACAGCCGTTTACAGAAATCTGCGCCTGCCTCAAGACCATTGATTGGCACATTAAAAATAGCTGTTTCTAGGATTATCCATTACTGCGCTTTCTGCGCCGGTTTGGTCTGTCCGTGCGCTTATTATTAAGCGCGGTGCTTTTTTCAGGTAAAGTGACAACCTTAGCTAATTCTATAAAGTGATCGTTTAGGTGAGGCAGCGCCATCGCCGCTACAAAATGATCTTGAAATTTAGCCTCGATTGCAGTCTCTATCTTTTCAACATGCTGTAAAATATTAGAGACTTCATCGCGTTGATGTCGGTTCAACAGCGCAATTCGAGCACCAGTACCTGCTGCATTGCCTACTGCCGATACTTTATCAAGCGCACAATCGGGAATTAAACCTAACACCATCGCATACTTAACGTCTATATGACTACCGAAGGCGCCTGCTAAGCCAATGCTGTCTAGCTTAGTCACTTGCATATGATCCATCAACAAACGAATTCCAGCGTATAAAGCGGCTTTTGCCAGCTGAATCGCGCGTACATCATTTTGAGTGATAGAGAGCGACTTATCAGCTTGATGGAGCAGATAACTATACGTTCTACCCTCGGCTGACACTCTGCTATTTTTTTCAGCCATCGCCCCTTCAATGACACCATCACTATTAATCACGCCAGCTAAGAACAATTCGCCGACAACCTCAATAATCCCCGACCCGCAAATACCACTAATCTGGAGTTTTTTTGTCTGTTCGGTAAATTCAGGATGATCGGACCAAAGCTCACAGCCGATAACCTTAAATTTGGGTTCTAAGCTATCTTTATCTATCCTTACTCTCTCAATCGCTCCCGCGGCGGCACGCTGTCCACAACTTATCTGAGCACCTTCAAATGCCGGCCCCGTTGGGCTTGAAGCCGCCAATAAACGGTGCTTATTACCTAAGACTATTTCGGCGTTAGTGCCTATATCCACCAGCAAACTGATATTTTCAGATTGATCTGGACGCTGCGCTAAAATCATGCCCGCTGTATCGGCACCAATATGCCCCGCTATGCAGGGCAAGATAAAGACGCGCGCGTTGGGGTGAAGTGTAAAATCAAGCTCGCTGGCTTTAAGCGTCAAAGCTAAATCTGTTGCCAACGCAAAAGGCGCTGTCCCTAAAGGCGTAGGATCAATACCTAACAGTAAATGATGCATGATGGGGTTGCAGACAACAGTGACATCAATAATATCTTGAATCGCAACCTTAGCTTTTTTCGCGGCTTCTCTGGCTAGATCAGCAAAGGTTTGACGTACGACTTTGGTCATTTCTCGATCGCCACCCGCGTTCATCATCACGTAGGATACACGGCTCATTAAGTCTTCACCAAAGCGAATTTGCGGGTTCATGCTGGCACAAGTAGCTAATACTTTGCCGCTGCTCAGTTCACATAAGTGTGCAGCAATAGTGGTCGACCCCAAATCGATGGCCAAGCCGTAAAGCCCAAGCTTAATCCCAGGCCATATCCCAATAATATCAACCACTTGCTCTTTTTTGTTGATGTTATCTTGATGATAGAGCGCCACGGTTATCTGTCGGTTGCCTTTCACTAATATCGGTTGTAATTGTTGTATCACTGAGAGTTCGCAATGGCGCATCCTCAGCTGATATTCGGACAGTAATAGCCCTTGCAACTTTTGTAGATCAGATGAAGGCACATGCATATCTGGCGACTCTAAACTCACAGTGACTAAGCTAACCTGTGGGTCTATCTCTAACGCTAATGCGCTGGCTTCTTTTACTATATGTTGTTTGTGTAACTGGCTGGTCGAGGGAACATCGACCACCAAATCGCCTAGGATCATGGTATTACAACTTAAACGCTGACCAGATGATAAGTCCAACTTTCGGTTGCTTATCTCAAGTTCACTAGGCTTAGACAAATGCGCTGCTATCGATATAATATTATGTTTTGGAAACGATCCTATACTCGGGGTAATTTGGCAGCGGGTACACAAACCTCGACCGCCACAGCTAGATTCTAGATCAACACCCAAAGTTTGAGCAGCTTGTAACACTGAAGTGCCCAATTCAAACTCACCCCGCAAACCACTGGGGGTAAACACGACTGCTGCTTTAGGTAGGTCTATATTAGATAATTCAGGCACGACGTCTACGTCCTCCACGGCGCGCAGAGCCCTCTGCTAAAGGATCGCGGAAACGTTTAATCCAATTAGCGCAATCAGGATCTCTTCCCATCATCACATCTGCGCCCAAGGTCGCTGCGATGACCTCTGTATGTAATGGGTTAGTGATAGCCGAGGTCATTCCAGAGGCAATAGCCATGCTTAAAAACGCCGCATTAAAACCATCTCTATTGGGCAGACCAAAACTAATATTTGAAGCGCCACAGGTCGTGTTTACTTTTAACTCAGTACGCAAACGATGCACCAATTTCATTACTTGGATACCCGAATTATTGATCGCGCCAATAGGCATCACAAGAGGATCAACAACCACATCGCAAGCGGCAATCCCATAATCAGAAGCGCGTTCAACGATCCTCTTAGCGACTTCAAAACGCACATCAGGATCTTGTGAAATACCTGTTTCATCATTAGAAATGGCAACGACTGCGGCACCGTATTTTTTAACCAGTGGCAGCACTCTCTCCATTTGCTCATCTTCACCTGTCACTGAGTTAACCAATGCCTTGCCTTTGTAAACAGACAGACCGGCCTCCAGTGCCTCCACGATTGACGAGTCAATGCACAGAGGAATATCGGTAAAGGATTGGATTAGCTCAATCACTTCGGCTAATATTCTAGGCTCGTCAGCCAGGGGTATCCCCGCATTAACATCTAAGACATGCGCACCGGCGGCAATTTGCGCCAAGGCATCCGCTTTAACACGACTGTAATCACCTGTTTTCATTTCGGCGGCAAGCATTTTTCGACCGGTAGGATTAATTCTCTCGCCGATAATAATAAAGGGACGCTCAAAACCTATAACCGCTTCCCTGGTCGCTGAACTCAAAATTGTGTCTGTCATTTGGTTGCGCTCTCCTGCATAAGTTGCTCATCTCTACCGGGGTACCAAGGCATTCGCCCCTGCAGTACTCCAGAACGTTTTATAATATCGGCTACCGAATTTTCTTGTCGATATGCCATCACATGAATTCCGCTGACCCCTTCTATTTCTGTGAGTTGTTGCATTAACTCTACACAAATATCTTGGCCTTCTTGCTTTTGATCTGCCGCCCCTGCCAAACGCTTTATTACACTATCTGGAATATGAATACCTGGCACATTATTTCGAATCCAAGTGGCTGTTTTTGCCGAGGCCATGGGCCCAACCCCCGGTAAAATAAAAATCTTTTCTAGTAATCCTAAATCTCTTGAGCGTGCCATAAATTCTTTAAACCGTGGCAGATCAAAACAATAGTTAGTTTGAATAAACTGCGCTCCCGCGGTAATTTTTTTAGCTAGGCGATAAGGTCTAAAATCGTGAGGCGGTGCAAAAGGGTTAGAGGCCGCTCCCAATAAAACTTTAGGCGGATCACTGAGCTTTCGCCCGCTAATAAATTCACTTTTATCACGCATGCCGCGAATCGTCTCCAACAGCGACATACAATCCAAATCAAATACAGGTTTAGCTTCGGGATGGTCTCCAGCTTGCACGCCGTCCCCTGTTAAACAGAGAACGTTAGACACGCCCATAGCGGCGGCACCGAGAACATCACCTTGAATGGCAATACGGTTTTTATCCCGACAAGAGACTTGCATAATAGGCGCATAGCCAATACGAGTAAGCAGAGCACACATAGCAACACTGGACATATGACAATTGGCACCTGAGCCATCCGTTGCATTCATAGCGTCTACATAGCCGTCAAATATATGCGCTCTTTCATAGACATCATTGGGATTAGCGGAATCAGGGGGTGCCAACTCAGTAGTCACTGCAAAGTGACCCGCTCTGAGGACTCGCTCTAATCTTCCCGCTGAAGAGTGGCCTTGTAATATTGGTAACATTTCACCTGCTACAGGCTCATCATGATTAATCATTTAGACATCGGCTCTTGATATTGTACTATTTCTTTGACTTTTCGCAGCCAAGCTGAAGATCCTTGCTGCGCGTGATTAACCGGTAACTGAACGATATGAATTTGATTATCTTCTTCTTTGTCCATTTTTTGGCTGCCCTGCCAGGCTTCCACCCAGACACAGCGCATATCTTCTTTCACTTCACAATTGCCATTTTGTCTAACGCCCCCACAGGGACCATTGCGTAAGTTTTTTGGACAGTTCATTGAACAGGACATACCCGTTGCGCTTAAAGCGCACTGGCCACACATTTTGCAATCGAATAAAAGGCCTTTGCATAGCTGCTCTAGCTTGGCCATAGGTTTCTCAAGACGCTGATATCCGACTTTCTTCATGGCCGGATGCAAGAACACTAAGGTCTTTTCAAAAACGTTATAGATTGATTGAAAGCTGCCTGCATGCCTAACTGCCCAAAGACGCACTTTATACATTTAGCCTGTTCCCTGTCTGCGTGTAACGACTCTCACTGGAGCAATTGCACTGCTATCTTTTGATTAAAATTGATTAACGGTACTTCGAGACCCGATCTGCCAGTGTGATAATATTGGTATTCTAAACTAAGTCTTTTTGCGGCTTGTTGCGCGGCAACTTTCAGACCTTCATCCGCAGATTGTGATAAATAAACTAGTTTGCGGTAATGACCAAAATACAGCGGCTGTAACTCAGGTTTTCGATCTAAGCCTAAGCCTCGAATGACGAGGCGATCAAAATGGCGCACCAAAAAATCGGTGAGATAAAAGGTGCCTAGCTCAGCCTCACTAAACAGCTCAAACTGGTTTTTACCGGCGAAAAACTCGTAACAATGTGCGCCATCCAAGCGTTCCACCTGCTCTTTTTGTAGAAGCGCATCGAGTCTTCCACCTGTTCCACAATCAGCGTAAGCGACAAAAATTTGCTGTTTTTTATGTTTTGCTATGTCAATTCTGGTTTTAACTGCAGCGGTAATTTTGTCTGGATAGTTGTGTAATTCAGCAGTAATACAATCAATTTCTATGTGCCGCCAATCATTCGCTTTGAAAATAACAGAAAGATCTCGCATCAGTGCGGAGCAGCAGATCACCACCGCACTGGCCGATGATTCTGTGATAGGATTATTTTGAAGTAAACTATCCATTAGACAATCACTTAACTAAAAACCACATCTAATCTAAGCCGCCCGCTTTTGGGCTAGCATCTCTTTGGCCATATCGACAGTAATCGCCGCATCTCGGCAGTACCCATCGGCACCTACTGCATCACCAAACTCTTGATTTAGCGGTGCGCCGCCCACTAGAACAATAAAATCTTCGCGAATCCCCTGCTCTTTCATCGTATCGATAACGACTTTCATGTAAGGCATAGTCGTCGTTAATAGCGCTGACATGCCTAATATATCCGGCTTATGCTCTTCCAGTGCCGCCAAATAGGTCTCTACAGGTATATTGATACCTAAATCAATGACTTCAAAACCGGCACCCTCCATCATCATGGCAACTAAATTTTTACCTATATCATGGATATCACCTTTCACAGTACCAATCACCATTTTACCGACGGATTCAGCACCTGTTTCAGCCAATAGAGGACGTAATATAGCCATGCCCGCTTTCATAGCGCCTGCGGCACTTAGTACTTCTGGGACGAACAAAATGCCATCGCGAAAATCAACGCCAACAATCGCCATACCTGACACAAGTGCATCATTTAATACTCTGTCAGGAGACCAATCGCGCGCGAGCAGAATATTCGTTCCCTCGGCGATTTCTTCCGACATCCCATCGTAGAGGTCATCGTGCATTTGCTCTACCAATTCATCATCTGACAATGTGGATAAATCCAACTCTTCGTCATCAAAATTATCATGGACATCTGACATCAGCTATACCTCAAAAATTTAATTTGGCTAATAACCACTGGATATCACACTATTAGGCGTTTCAGTAGCTATTCAAGTTACCGCTTAGAGTAGGTTCAGAGTCAATGCAACGCTGACATTGGAGCGACAGTAAAATGCGCAAAAGCGACACCCTGTTTTAATGGCTATCGTTCAATTATTTTAAGATCTGATTTTTTCGATGATATTCATAAAGCTGAAAATTAATAAGAGTATTAGCGTGGCCAATGATCAGAGTAGATTACTGACAACGGCTAATTAATGATGGGCCACCCCCAGGGTTAATTAAAGCGGCAGCGAACGAGAAAAAACGGCCCTAGTTTCCCGGATAATTTTGATTGATACTAAATGCAGGAATTATCCTGTCGTGCTCGATGGCCGTTTCTTGTATGACGTAAATCATCCGAAACACTGATTTATCAGAACACGCCTAAAGCTCTCCTAAAAGACAAGCAATTCACTTGATATATTTGACAGCTACATTATCCACGGGGAACATCTGAGGACTTAATTCTCTAATGCCTTAGCTAACATTCTTATTTTACTGTTAACCTCACCTTTGTCGATATAAAAACCGCGTAAGTGTCTCGCCCCTGTTGCCGGATTGAACGCCTTTCTTCCATGCAATATACGCCGATTATCAAACACTAACATTTCTCCTGCTTTAAGTTTGATCTGCAGTGCGTATTGAGGATCTCGGATGCGGTGCATTAAATGTTGGTACGCCTGATAGTATTGTAAACAGTTGCCCTGAGCATAAGGGATGCTTTGAGCAATATGCGCATTAAAAATAAAATTATTGATCACCCCTTTTTCTTCGGTTATCAGAGGGTGTTCGAAACGAATATCGCAGCTTTCATCTTGAAACCGAAAAGGCATTTTATGCTGACAGAGCAAGTTAAACTTTGCGGAGTCTTCGGCTTTTAAAGCCTCAGCGATTGCAAATCCATCGGCTAGTACTGACTCTCCTCCCTGGGCATCATTCTTTATACAGTGCAAAAATTGATAGCCTGGCGGTAACTCTTGATTGGACAAATCAGTATGCAAAGGCAATTCAATAGCCGTATAGGCTAAGTTATTTGGCTGTTGTTTATTCTCAACTTCAAACATGATGCCAAAATTCGTCTCGCGTTTAAAGCCGATAAAATTGCCTATTGCCTCACCGGCAAAAGCACCCTCTAGATCGTTCACAATGACAATACCATCGCGCTTCAAACTCATTAGCATTGCGTTTAGTCCGCTTTCGTTAGCTAAACGTTTTGCGGCATAAACATTAGGTTCAAAATGACTAAACCAGCAGTGATAAGGAACATCTGCGGGATCCTCTAATTGACCTTGGTTGCCATATTGCAGCAATAGTTGATTGCAGAAAAAAGAGCGTTGTTGCGTCTCAGGCCATAACAAAAAAAGTCCAGATTGATCAAACTCTATGTCGTCGGGCACCAGCGAAACTATATCAATGGTGGTTAAATCAAACACTCGCTCTAATGTTTCTGGATGGAAACCTATAGGGTCGATGTCTCGCAGCCAAATAAAAGGAAGTGTTGTCGTTATCCCATTGTGCCAGTTTATCTCTAACACAGATTCTTGTTTGCGGATGCTTAAAATCATAATCATTCCTGTAAAACGCATTCGAGGCTTAAATCACCTCTAAAAAATTTCACTTTAGCCCTTTATGAAATTAAGCGCTAACTCTTTGTAATTACACGCCGCAGAAAAGCCAGCCGTTTTGCTTTTTATGAAAGTCACTTTAGGCTTTGGCTTGTTTTAGCCAAAGAAACGCTCTACAAAGATCACGGAAGTTGTGGTTTTTAGAAGTTAGTTAAGGTAATTATCAAAGAGCATGACTAAATGTATAAATAGCTAAATAGCCATAAACTCGTCCAGCGATGGCCGTAAAAAACACCTCTGACGTCGCTTAGGCGGTGGCCACCAGGAAATTACTTTTACACACACATAATGAATATTCATGGTATAGATCTACAACGGTTTAACAGTATAGTCAATAAAATCAGAAAAAAAGCCTACTCAAATATAAATATTGAGATTATTACTAAAATGTTAACTTTATATTTTTTATATTTGATATTAAGTAAAAGATGGTTTTTACTCAATTTAATCAAGCATGCGGTCAATGAAAATAATCTTTAGATAAAGAAATAATGACTTCATTGCATCTGCTTATTTCAGAAACATTAGGTGATAGAAACATTATGCTTAAATTACTCATCATTGAAGACAGCTTGATGATGCAAAAAATCATAAGACATGTGGCGGCGACTGATCTAGATTGTGCTTTCGATATTGCCGATAATTATGCGCAAGCCAAAGAACTCATTTCCCATACCGAATATTATTTAGCGCTTGCCGACTTACATTTACCCGACGCCACTCACGGTGAGATCGTCGATTTAATGTTAGATGCCGGTATTGCGACTATCGTCTTAACCGGCTCTTTAGATGAGGAAAAACGCAGACTTATGCTTAAAAAAGGGGTACTCGACTATATTTTTAAAGAAAATCGAGACTCTTATTTTCATGCGGTTAAGCTAGCAAACCAAATTTTACGCAATCGTGACATCAGCGTTTTGCTGGCCGATGACTCAAACACCTTAAGAACGCATATTCGTAAGCAACTGGAGAAAATGTTGTTTAAGGTTATTGAAGTCGACAATGGTGTTGAAGCATTAGCGGCCTTAGCAGACAATAATAATATTGAACTGTTAATTACTGACTTTAATATGCCGAAAATGGATGGCATAGAGCTGATTCGCATAGTCCGTAAATCAAAACCTAGAGACAGCTTTCCTATTATCGGTCTATCCTCCTCAAATGATCCAACCTTATCAGCACAATTTATTAAACACGGTGCAAACGACTTTTTAGTGACGCCCTTCATTCACGAAGAATTCCAATGGCGTATTTTAAAAACGATGGAGCAAATAAGCCTTATTAGAACAATTACAGAGGCTGCCAACCAAGACTACCTGACCAAATTATACAATAGGCGTTATTTCTTTACTCAGGCAAATAAGCTATATAATCAGGCC
>JAWUWK010000114.1:0-35261 GCA_034111875.1 Gammaproteobacteria bacterium | reverse complement strand
CTGCTGACTCGGTTTTTTATCTGACCTCGCGGCGATTTCCCGTTACGGCGCTTGTCGTACTTTTGCCTTGGCGGCGTAGATATGTATACAAATCACCCCCTGTTTTTTTATCGGCCCATACATGAAAGTAAATACTTTCATGGCTAATCGACGCCTGTTTATACTCTAAAAGCCATCCTGATATTTGTTCAGGACTCCATTCAAGACGTAACGTTGATGCGATAAGAGCGATTATGTTAGGCGTCATTTTAGTTACTTTACTTGCCTTATATCGACGTCGAGACGCTCTCTCTTGAGCTTGTTTATAGCGATAGCCTTGCGCCTGTATTACGTATCAGTTCTCGGTTAACAGTGGATTGACTAACCCCAATAGACTTTGCAGTCTCCCGCTGCGAATAACCTCTTTTCTTTAGCACATATATCTGGCATCGTTGCTCATAAGTCAGCTGTTGGAAATGTCTCATTATCGTTACATCTCTTGCCGGAGAAAAAGATAGAAGCTTACCTTCAGCTGGCTTCTCTTTCTAAGGGGTTAGATGATGCTCTTCAGATTTGAATACAGGGGTAACATTCGTTCAAGTTATTCTAACAAATATCATAGAGCTTTTTTTCCAATATTTGACCTTTTAAAAAACGCTGATAAAATCTGCTACCTATTTATATATCAACCATATACAGCATAGTCGAAAATAATAACTTGAACTAATTTTTAATGTTGTTCTCTTGAAAATATAGACATAAATTAATCTCTTGGGACGCAACAGCAACTAACAAAAAAGGGGATGTATTGAGGAAAATACGTTTGAAATACAGCGCATATATTATTCTTTTATAAAGAAGATAACTTGGATAAAACTGCCTAAAGGATATCTGAATAAATTTCAAATATCATCTGTAGGCAAGAGACATATATCACTAGTTAAGGGACTAAAAAGAGGCACTCTACGGATAATCGACCCAGCTAATCATCCAACGCTAGAATTTAAATTGCGGTTAGTCATCAATTCATTAACGACGCCTTGTGCAGCGGCGGAAAGCGCCGCCCTTTTACGGGTGATAACCCCTACTTTTCTAGAAATGACGGGGTCGACTAATGGCCGGCAAACTGCTCCTAGTTCCAACATTTGTCTTTCACACAAGGTGGGAACTAAACCAATGCCCAACCCCGTAGAGACCATCCGGCCTATTGTCGCCAGCTGATGTACTTCATAAGAAACATTGAGCAGTAAATTCTTTTTTTGCAACTCTCTTTCAATTTGCATACGCATGCTCGAAGGTCGCTGCAACGCAATAATTTCTTCATTGATAACCTCAGACCAGCTAAGCTCTTGAGCTTCTAATAATGGGTGTCCCTGCGGCAGTGCCACGATAAAATCATCTTCGAATAAAGTCTCAAATAAAAGATCATCAGCATCTCCAGGATCGAAACTGATACCTATTTCTACGCGACCACTGCGCACCATTTCTATTACATCTTCAGCAATCACGTCTTGAACGGTAATATTGATATCTGGGTGCTTTTCTCTGAATTTCAGCAGAATCGCCGGTAATTGATTCCCGGCAAATGAAGGCATACAGGATATAGAAATTTTCCCTCTATACAGGGAAAAGCGACTCTGCACTTCTTCAAAGGCATCATCCCAATCAGACAATAATCTCATTGCCGTTTTATAGAAATCTTCTCCTTCTGGCGTCAACCTTAACGCTCTGGTGGTTCTTACTAATAATTTACCTCCCAGAGAATCCTCTAAATTTTTAATCGCTATACTTAAAGCAGGTTGAGATAAATGAACTTGTTCGCATGCTTCGGTAAAGCTTCGCGTTTTTGCCACTGCCACAAAAGCCCTCAATTGCTTTACCGTAAAATGACTATTCAAAACACTCCCCTTTAGTTTTATTGGTTTTAAGTTACGCTACTAATTCAAAAACCTCTAAATGGCTAATTATTAACACACTAATCTCTGGGGATAGTATCAGACCTGCCAGACTTATAAAATATTTTAATAAATATTTATATATTTTTTATTTGATAAATAACTGATAAAAAGACACACTCTAATTATTGGTCTCAATATCTACATAGAGGTAGTAATTATGGCGGGTTTTAACAAAGTAGTAGACAGTTACGAAGATGCAATGGCAGGCTTAGAAGATGGGATGACGATTTTGGCAGGAGGCTTTGGCCTCTGTGGTATTCCTGAGAATTTGATAAATCAAGTTAAAAAAACGGCGGTTAAAGACCTGACTGTTGTATCCAACAATTGCGGTATCGATGGTTTTGGACTAGGGATTTTATTAGAAGAGCGTCAAATAAAGAAAATGGTGTCTTCTTATGTTGGAGAGAACGCTCTATTTGAGAAGCAACTCTTAGCTGGGGAATTGGAAGTTGAATTGACACCTCAAGGGACTCTTGCAGAAAAAATGCGCGCAGGTGGTGCCGGCATTCCCGCATTCTATACAGCCACCGGCTTTGGCACACCTGTTGGCGAAGGTAAAGAAGTAAGAGAATTCTCAGGTAGATCTTACATCCTTGAAGAATCAATCACCGGAGACTTCGCTATTGTTAAAGGTTGGAAGGCAGACAAGTTTGGTAATGTAATATACCGTCACACGGCGCAAAACTTTAATCCCCTCGCTGCTACGGCAGGTAAAATTACAGTCGTAGAAGTTGAAGAAATTGTTGAGCCGGGTGAATTAGATCCTGCGCAGATACATACTCCAGGTATTTACGTTGATCGCATTATTAAGGGTGTCTTTGAAAAACGTATCGAACAGCGCACTGTCAGTTCGAATAGCTAATTGAGTCATCAAAGCACAAGCTTTTCTATCAATAAATAGTTTAATACAGTCATGTTTTGCTTAGAAATATGGCAAGGAGTTAGAAAAAATGGCACTTTCTCGTGAACAAATTGCAATTCGAGTCGCCCGTGAATTGAAAGATGGATTTTATGTCAATTTAGGCATTGGTATTCCAACGTTAGTCGCTAATTATGTGCCTGACAATATTGAGGTCATGTTGCAATCGGAAAATGGCCTTTTAGGCATGGGGCCTTTTCCTCGTGACGCCGATGTCGATGCCGACATGATTAACGCCGGAAAACAGACGGTTACTGCAGCAACTGGAGCGTCGATATTTTCTTCAGCAGAATCTTTTGCCATGATTCGCGGTGGCCACGTCGATTTGACGGTATTAGGCGCCTTCGAAGTCGATGTTTTAGGTAATATCGCTTCTTGGATGATACCGGGTAAACTAATCAAAGGTATGGGAGGGGCAATGGATCTTGTAGCCGGTGCTGATAATATAATTGTCACTATGACGCACGCCTCTAAGCACGGCGATTCTAAGCTCTTAAATCAATGTACTTTGCCACTTACAGGTGCTGGCTGTATCAAAAAAGTGTTAACTGATTTAGCCTATTTAGAGATCAACGAGGGCGCATTTATATTGAAGGAAAGAGCACCAGGTGTTTCAGTTGATGAAATCATATCTAAGACGGCGGGAAAACTTATCGTCCCCGATGTTGTGCCTGAGATTGAATTTTAACTCAGGCTGCGAAATAACAGCCAGTTATTGGTGTTTAATAATCAATGTCTGGCTAAACTTATCCATCTTGAGTAAAGTGATTTACAGTACTATACCTCTCAGGGTTCTATGCCCTGTTTATACTCACAGTGTTTTGATGGATATTCACTTCACTCGTTAGTTAATAAATCGAATAAACAATCAATGGTAATTCAGCCAGTGTTCTATTAGTCTAGCGATATTCGATTTTAGTTAATAAATTTATGAGAGCTATTTTTTATAAGGATATTATATTGTACAAACTGATTTTTTTTGTCCCCGTGGCCGCGTGCGAGTCAGTAAAAAAAGCTATTTTCTCTACCGGGGCAGGTTCACTCGGAAACTATTCGAACTGTTCTTGGCAAGTCTTAGGTGATGCCCAGTTCACCCCTTCCCCTGCAGCTAGCCCCTATATAGGTAAAGCTAATACAGCAGAATCTGTGGCTGAGTTTCGAGTGGAGATACTCTGTGAAAAAAACAATATAAAAAAAGCCATCCAAGCCCTGATTCAGTCACACCCTTATGAAAAACCCGCCTTTGAAGTCTATAATCCTGAAGAGGGATACTTTGATTTTTACACTCAAGACTCGGCTTTATTGACTTAACTCTGACCTGATTCAGCGACTTCACTGCACCATCGAATACAAGATCTTTATTCTTGATTGGTTAGAAAGATACCCACTTAATCTTCGGGTGAAACTAATATTTTTCAAATCCACCATAAAATCAATATCAAGCACTCTATATCTACTTTGAAGTCACAGAATAAGCTCTGATATAACGCAGGCATGACAAATCATCTGATGGTTAACTCAGCCAATTATTGCTATGCATTTCAAGAGTGTCTATAAGGCTAAAAAGGTTTTAATTTAACTCATCAGTTTTAAATATTACTTGAGTATTTTTAACCATTAAAGGCCTCTACATAGCATTATCAATGCAGTAAATATTAGGCAACAATCAGTATCAAAGAGGAGTTTATTGGTGTGAATGAGCATTTAAACTTGTTTTTATCTAGGTATTTATCAATGTAATCGTTATGCTGAGGTCGTAACTTTATTATATGACTTAAAAATGCCACCTATACAAAAAAACATCATGAAAGATAACCTTCATCCTAATAACCTACACAATCGCCACTATGACTTTGTAAAGTTAACAAAATCCCTCCCTGAATTAGAACAATATCTTATTCAAATACATCATCAACAGACAATAGACTTTGCTAATCCCAGTGCTGTACTGGCGCTAAATAAAGCGTTGCTAAAAGCTTACTATAGAATCGATTACTGGAATCTACCTAGTGGCTACCTTTGCCCACCCATTCCAGGGCGTGCTGATTACATTCATTACCTCGCGGATTTACTCAAAATTGCCAATAACAATCAACCAGTTTCAGGTAGTAAAGTTACAGCTTTAGATATTGGAACTGGCGCTAGCTGTATTTATCCAATTCTCGGTCAACGTTGCTATCAATGGCGTTTTTTGGCAAGCGATATAGACCCAGTCTCGGTTGCAACAGCTCAACAAATACTTAAATCTAATAAAGGCTTAGTAAACAAAATAGCGGTATTTTTGCAACCAAATGCCAACGCTTTTTTTAGCGGTATCTTGGATCAGCACAAAGTCGATATCACACTTTGTAACCCTCCCTTCCACGCTTCTTTAAAACAAGCGGGCGAGGCTAATTTACGTAAGAATATCAACTTGAATAAAAACAAAAAATCGCCTATAAATAAGCAATTACCTAGTAAATTAAATTTTGGTGGTCAAAAGGCCGAACTCTTCTGCCAAGGTGGTGAAATAAATTTCATCCAGTCAATGATTTTAGAAAGTAAAAATTTTGCAGAACAAGTGCTTTACTTTACTTGCTTAGTATCAAAAAAAAAGAACTTGCCTAACATTATTCAGTGTTTGAACAAAGTAAAAGCTGAAGATATAAAAGTCTTTGAAATGGCTCAAGGCCAAAAAATTAGCCGTTTCATTGCCTGGAGTTTCAAAAATGAAAGACACAGACGTCAGTGGTGTCAGCAACGCCTTAACAATCAACAGGATGACGCATAAATCTATTTCATATATGACCTAGGAAAGTCTGGGATCATTTACAGCGTTATGAATATCAGCTTATAACCCTTAGATGCATGTCTAATCTTTGACCATTAAACCGGCGTTAATCCTGCCGTCTGCGCAGCATAAAAGTATAACTTTTTGGCATTGCCAAAAGAGTCACTGTTGAAACTAAAATGCTGCAAAGTAGTCAATATCTTTACTTCTTTTATAGGATGCTCGTCTGGCGGAGGTAATATGTTTGAAATGAAAATAGATGACAATTTCAGCATTGTGTTTTTACATGTTAATTTCAGTAGGCAATTTTTCGATTTATATAAAAGCAACAAACAACAACTCTCACAATGGTTTAACTGGCCGAGCCAGTGTAAAACTGAAGATGATTTTGAGGTCTTGATTACTGATGCTCTAATCGACTATGCAGAAGGTAAAGCACTGCAATGCGGTATTAGTCATAAAGCTGACCTCATTGGTTACATCGGTTTAACAGATATACACAAAACGTTGAAAAAAGCTGAACTAAACTATTGGATTAGTCCTGAATTTCAAGGCAGAGGGATAATGAGCCAAGTGTGTAAAAAAATGATCGACTATGCTTTCAATTTCCTTAAATTAGAAAAAATAGAAGTTTCAATTGCAACCGATAATATTCGTAGTCGCAAAATCTGTGAAAGTTTAGGCTTTGAATTAGAGGGGATCCTTAAACATGCCGACAGTATAAATGGCAATATTGTTGATCACGCTAAGTACGGTCTTTTTAAGCATGATCGATAAACTGTTTTTTATAAGATGTTTAGATCGAAAGCCATTGAAATAGACGACATAGAAGCTCATAATTCGCAATCTTATATCTGTTTATACTTAATTTTCGAGTTTTAAATGTCTAAAAAAATAAATGTAGGTGTTGTTTTTGGTGGCCGTTCAGCTGAACACGAAGTCTCTCTTATGTCGGCCAGATCTATGGTCGCCGCAATGGACAAAAACAAATACAATGTCCATCTTATCGGTATCACCCATCAAGGCCATTGGCTGTATGCGGACAACACACAAAACGCTTTGGAATACAAAACAGTCGATGAACAGCGCTTGATATCTACCAGCATAGATTTTTCTAATGCACGTGCTACTCTGATTAATACTTCAGCTGATAAAGAAGCCAGTGAACTTGCCCAATTAGACGTTATCTTTCCCATTTTACATGGCCCTTACGGAGAAGATGGAACGGTCCAAGGTTTATTCGAATTATCAAACGTTGCCTACGTCGGTTGTGGAGTTGCTGCCTCGGCGATTGCGATGGATAAAGCCTTAGCAAAAAATGCCTTTAAAGCAGCTGGCTTATTACAAATGGAGTATCAAGTTTATAATTTTCATACCTACAGTAAAAATAAACAGGCGGTGATTTATGAAATTGAAAAAAAATTCAGCTACCCAGTGTTTATAAAACCCGCCAATATGGGTTCAAGTATCGGCATATCAAAAGCCGCAAATCTACTTGAGTTAACCTCAGGTATAGTCAATGCATTTAAATTTGATCACAAAATCATCATAGAGGCTTGTGCTGAAAATTGTGCAGAAGTGGAATGTGCTATTTTAGGTACCGACGAGCCTAAAGCTTCTGTCGTCGGTGAAATTCTTGCGGGTAAGGAGTTTTATGACTACGAAACTAAATATTTCGATGACAAATCAGAGACTATTATCCCAGCCGCCCTGCCGCAATCTGTCATGGAAGACGTTAAAAAAGCCTCACTGATCGCGTTTGCTGCAATCGATGGTAGTGGTCTGTCTAGAATAGACTTTTTTGTTAATAGGAACACTCACAAAATTTATATCAATGAGGTCAATACTATGCCAGGTTTCACGCCAATAAGTATGTACAGTAAGCTTTGGCAAGCCAGCGGCGTTGAATATTCTGAACTAATTGACCAGTTAATTAATTTAGCATTGCAAAAACATCAATTGAAATCAAGACTATCCAGCTTCTCAGCCTAAGCCCCAAGCCGATTTAAAAGTTATTTTAAAGGCGTGATGTGGCGCAGAAAACTTTCTGAATCAACTAAACCTAGAATATTCATTGCAGATTCTAGGTCGCCTTTTGCGTTGTAAAAAACCAGTGCCGGAGGGCCTAATACTTGATACTTCGCTAACAGCGCTTGTGCCTCTTGATTAAAGTCAGTTAAATCGACTTTTACTAACCTAAAGGTCTTTAAAGCCTGAACAACTTC
Source organism: Gammaproteobacteria bacterium (assembly GCA_034111875.1). Classification (GTDB taxonomy): domain Bacteria; phylum Pseudomonadota; class Gammaproteobacteria; order Pseudomonadales; family Balneatricaceae; genus Rs1. The sequence continues at coordinate 27,410 of JAWUWK010000114.1, read as the reverse complement.
AGGTTCTTCAAGCATGTACTCAATTTCCACACAAGAAATGCACCAGTTCGCGTAAAAATCCAGCAACACCGGTTGATTTTGAGCTGACGCGTTGTTTAAAATGGGCGAAAGCTGCGCAATGGAAGTCACTTTTTGAAAAGTATTAGCTTGCTTTATTGACCTATCATCACTCGCTGCTAAACCTTTTAATGGCTGTAAAAAATTACCTTTGCCAATCAGCGTTCCCAACAACAAGCTCAACCCATAAACAAGAATAACCAGAGCGATTGCCTTACATAATTTAGCCCCGCTACTGGTTTTATCGCTAAAGCTAATACCGCCTAGAAACACACCGCTGGTTATCAGTGTTAGCCCCGTCAACAACATACTCACATTCAGACTCACTATCCTATCTAACAGATAAATTGCCATCAAAATAAGCATGACCCCGAAGCTTGCTTTCACGGCATTCATCCATGGGCCCACTTTAGGCAGAAAGTGACCAGCCGATACTCCGACGATAATTAAGGGCACGCCCATGCCTAAACTCAACGCAAACAGCGCAGTGCCGCCCAATAATGGATCTGCTGTCTGGCCAATGTAAATCAACGCACCCGCCAGTGGAGCGGCCATACAAGGTCCGACAATTAGAGCGGACAAAAAACCCATTATTGCGACACCTAAATAACTTCCACCGCGTTGCTGATGACTAGCATTTGACAGACGGCTCTGAAGTGAAGAGGGAAGCTGGAGTTGGTAAAAACCAAACATGGACAGTGCAAGCAAAACGAAAATAATACTAAATAGAATAATAATCCATGGCTGTTGAAAAACAATTTGCAAATTTTCGCCAAATAGGCCCGCCAAAACTCCCGCGATCGTGTATGTGACAGACACCGCTAGCACGTAGATTAAGGTTAATATAAACGCCTTATACTTAGTGACGCTAGTGCCTTGACCCGCAATAATACTTGAAATGATAGGTATCATCGGAAAGACACAAGGGGTTAAAGACAGCGCTAAGCCAGCGATGAAAAAAGCGCTGACAATCCATAAAAAATCACCGCCGACTAAAAGCTTACTGAAATAGTCTTGCTTACTCGCAGAGCCTTTTATTGAGGATTCTTTAAGGGTTGCATCAACAGAATCCTCAACATTATTCAGAATCTCTGAATCAGTCGCTAGCATCTTAACGACTATCTTTTCAGTCACTGGGGGGTAGCACACTCCCCCATCCCAGCAGCCTTGATAAACAATTTGTAAATCAATATTTTTTTTATTCGCGACATTGTTAAACTGAAGAATAATTTCGCTACTTTGATAGTAAACATCAACCTTACCAAATAGAGGATCATCTTTGGGTTTACTAGGACTACGGCTTATTTCTGTAATACCAATATCATTACTGGCATTGAACTGCATACGGTTATCGTAAAGATAATAGTCTTGTAAAATATCCCAACGTAATAATAATTTATTATTCGGCAACTCTTCTGTTTGTAATACAAAAACTTCAGCGACCGGTCTTGGGTCAGTGGTCTTTGATTTTCCGAACAAATCAGCATAGGCAGATAAACTAAAAAAAAGACTTAACACGAATAATAAATTAGACTTTTTCAATAATGTATTAAACAACTGACGACCTCAAAGGTTAATTTTCTGTCTCTCTATGATCAACATAACGTTTAGCTATTCATAAGACACTTTTTTGATAATAAATTCCAATTTTTCACCTGTCTTTGTTCAGCAATGGACCATTATATGGGATATATTCCCCATGAGCCTAGGAAAATCCAATGCACCTATACGATCACTTAGCATTGCCACTTTACCTGATTTATTTAGCTAATAACTGTATCATCAACTTCACTCTAGCATCGAGGACAAGCTTTTAATTCTATATCAGTTAAAAATCACAGGCTGAGCTAATAGTTTTCAATTCCACTGCAAAACTAACATTACACCCTCTATATCCAGTTTAAAGCCACGGAATCAGTTAATATAGATTGTTTAGTTTTCAATTTTTATCGAACCAGTCAACGACAGGTTCCTAGTGACACTTTAGGCTGTATTATCTTAAGTCTGTTATTGGCCTTAGCAGTTAAACATACGTAGCGTCAGGCACAACAGATTCAACTTACAATGGGTTGCGACTGTTATTCAGAAAATACTGTCTTCTAGGATCTTGTCAAACGCCACCTAATCAAGAGTTAAAAGCCTCAGAGATATTGCAAAGCTTATAGACTCTCAGGATCGGCTCAGTTTCAAAGACGACGAGCATCAACATCAAAGGTTTATAGACCCTTTATAACTACAGTTTAAAATATGACATTGAATGATACTAATTAGATGGCTTGATTGTCAGTTTTAAAACGCTTCGGGCATCGCTTAACGCTGCAAACAAATGTATTTGATAATTTAATTAACAAGCTACTTATCCGAATTGATATTTTATGGTAAAAAGGTAGCACAATTCAGCTCTTAGTCGACCCTAGAAGACTGACAACAGCCGTGTAGGAAACACAACCTAATGAATCACAATCAAGTAAATAATTTAAATATTGACAATTTTTCGGTCCTTATCACCCCCCAAGGACTAAAAGATAAACTGCCTTTAACAGAAACAGCCAAAGCAAGTGTGACGGCTGGACGCCAAATAATCAGTAACATTTTAGACGGTACTGATAAACGTCTGTTTGTCGTTATTGGCCCATGCTCTATTCATGATCCAAAAGCTGCCCTAGACTATGCTGAACGTTTAAAAGCACTATCGGAAAAAGTTAAAGATTCAATCTATGTCGTCATGCGCGTCTACTTTGAGAAACCAAGAACGACTGTTGGCTGGAAGGGTCTCATCAACGACCCCGATCTTAATGATACTTTTGAAATAGAAAAAGGCTTAAATATTGGTCGTAAGCTATTGATTGACTTATCGAATTTAGGATTGCCGCTTGCAACAGAAGCCCTAGACCCTATTTCTCCACAATACTTGCAAGACTTAATTTCATGGTCAGCTATTGGCGCCCGTACGACTGAATCACAAACGCACAGAGAGATGTCATCTGGATTGTCTTGCGCTGTAGGGTTTAAAAACGGTACAGATGGCGGTCTAACAGTGGCGACTAACGCACTTAAGTCTGTCATCCATTCTCACAGCTTTTTAGGTATCAACTCTGAAGGTGAAGTTTCGATTATTAAAACTAAAGGAAATCAACACGCTCACGTCGTATTAAGAGGGGGTGGCGGCAAACCAAATTATGATTCTGTCAATATCAGACGCTGCGAACAAGCCCTTGAAAAATCAGGGCTAAAAGCCAACATAATGGTTGATTGCTCACATGAAAACTCAGACAAGGACCCTGCAAATCAACCCTTGGTTGCCAATGATATAATGCATCAAATTGCCGATGGCAACAAGTCTATTGTCGGCTTGATGATTGAATCAAATATAGGCTTTGGCAATCAAAAAATGCCCGAAAACCCAGCGGATCTAAAATACGGGGTTTCCATTACTGACGGCTGTATTGACTGGCAACAGACAGAAGACTGCCTGCTTGATATGCACAATAAACTCAAAGATATCTTGCCTAAGCGCTAATCTTTAACTGCCTGATACTTGTTGTATCAGGCAGTCTTTACTAAGAGCCCCATTTGGCAGCGGCTTGAAGATCAGAGTCTTTCTGTTCCAGCCATTGATTACTCCCTCTAGTGTTTTCTTTTTTCCAAAATGGTGCTTCTTTTTTTAGATAATCCATAATAAACTGACTTGCCTCAAAAGCCGCTAACCTATGCGCACTGACCACGCCGACAAAAACAATGTTATCATTATTGTGCAGTAAACCCACCCTATGTACGATGCTAACTCTGCCAAGTTGCCAACGGTCTCTGGCCTTATCTGCAATTTTAGTTAAGCATTTCTCTGTCATCCCCGCATAATGCTCTAAAAACAAAGACTCTAAATCCTCTTCAATTGTGTCACGCACAATGCCGGTAAAAGTAACCATGGCTCCTCGTTTTCCCGGATCTTGCTGCATCCAAGCGACGAGTTCAGTATGATTAAAGTCCTCTGTTTGGATTTTTATGTGATTTTCCATCGTATTAATCCCCGCATTCAATCTAAACGCTAAACAACAAGTTAGACCATTTTAAGCGAAATCACTGAAAAATTATAATATTAAAAGATAGTTAACTATCTATTTTTTAGGTCAACGCTTAAAATTACTAGTAGAGACCTCCAAAACAGGAATCTAGCATGGGAGCTTTGCACGAAGTTGCCAGTGAAGGTAAGACAAGACAAACACAAGCCTTTATAGTTATAAATGGGGGTTTAGTGTTTTATTAACCCAGCATTACGCAGCATAGTATTAGCGCAGAGGTCTTAACATGACATTCATTTGCTCTATTTATCCCTATTCATCATCGGCCTAAGAGTAGCAAACAGTTTAATGGTTACCCAGACAAGTAATTCAAAGAGTAAAGTAATCGTTGGTATGTCAGGTGGCGTTGACTCTTCTGTTTCCGCCCTTCTTTTGATACAGCAAGGTTATCAAGTTGAAGGGCTTTTTATGAAAAACTGGGATGAAGACGATGGGACTGAATATTGCACTGCGATAGACGATTTGATTGATGCACAGGCCGTTTGTGACAAGCTGGGTATTATCCTGCATAAAGCAAATTTTGCTGCTGAGTATTGGGACAATGTTTTTGAACACTTCTTAGAAGAATATAAAGTGGGCCGCACGCCTAATCCAGATATTCTGTGTAATAAAGAAATAAAATTTAAAGCGTTTCTAGAATACGCTTTAGAGCTAGGTGCAAATTATATAGCAACCGGCCATTACGTTCGCAGAAAAACCATCCAAGATAAAACTGGCCAGCATCAAGTTCAAATGCAAAAAGGGCTGGATCCAAATAAAGATCAAAGTTACTTTTTACATCAAGTCGGCGAAAAAGAACTCGCCAAAACTCTTTTTCCTGTTGGAGAACTTCTTAAACCCGCAGTGCGAAAAATTGCCGAAAAACATGACTTAACAACCCACAACAAAAAAGACAGCACAGGCATTTGTTTTATTGGCGAGCGCCGATTTAAGGATTTTCTACAGCAATATCTACCTGCACAACCCGGAGAGATAATTACCGAAAACAATCAAGTGATTGGTAAACACTCCGGCTTAATGTATTACACTATTGGTCAGCGCCAAGGTTTATTAATCGGCGGGCTTAAAAACCACCCTGAAGCACCTTGGTATGTCGCAGGTAAAGATTTAATCAATAATCAACTGCTAGCGGTACAGGGAAAACAACACGATTTACTGTTTACTCATTGGTTAACTTCGTGTGATATTTTTTGGATCAACCAATCACCTATTGTTAAAATAGATCAAGCAGTATCTTGTAAAGCAAAAGTAAGATACCGCCAAGAAGATCAAGAGTGCAGTATTATTCAAGATCAAAATGGTCTTTACACTGTCAGTTTTTCTGTCCCGCAACGGGCGATTACCGCCGGTCAATCTGTAGTATTCTATCTGGATGACATCTGTCTAGGTGGCGGTGTAATCGAAACAACGGGTAAATAAGTATCATCTAAGAATTTTTATTTGGAGATAATTTTTAAATGTCAAGAAGTCAAGACGAACAAGCTATTGCCGTCGCCGCTATGTTCCAAGCAGCCGCATTGGTAGATCAAATAGCCAACAAAGGGATGACTTCGCAAAGTAGTTTTGAAACATCAATTAATAGCTTATTCTCTATGAAACCTGCAAACACCGAAGAAATCTTTGGCGGGTCACAATTTCTGCCTCAAAACCTTGGACTTGGCCTCAATACAGTAAAAGATGTAATCCTTAAACGAAGCAAGCCCAATACAGCCAACATCACCAATTATGTCTTGGCAATGGTGATGTTACAGCAAAAATTGGCAAAGAATGAGAAAATGCTATCCGCAATGGCAGAGCGATTAGACAAGTTGAGTAGTAATGCTGCGATGTACTATAGCCTCGATAACGCAAAAGATGAGCCCGTCAACTTCACCCACACGAATATTATTGCAGGGCTTGATGGCCTATACCAAGATACTATTAGCACCTTCAGTTTTCGTATAAAAGTACAAGGCGACCCGCGTCACCTTCAAAACAAAGATAACGCCGCAAAAGTACGCGCACTATTACTCGCCGGTATACGATCGGCTATTCTTTGGAATCAGGTAGGTGGGAAGCGCTGGCATTTGCTTTTTTTCAAGTCTCGATTAATGCACAGTGTCGAAAAAATTCTTAATGCTTAATTCTTGATTTTAGCTCTGCTGTATTAAAGCTCGCCGATACTAGACCTTCTGTGTGTCTGATTGACGCGTTTGTCTTTAAGATTAAGATAGAACTCTGTTAAGCACGCAGTGCAGTATCGACTATTGATGCCGCTTGTAAAGAGCAACTAATTCCCTTTTTAACTGAACTTAATTGTTGTAAATTCTCAAGAATTATCAAGATCAATTCAAGGTTTATCTAATTTCGTATATAATATTGCTCTCATTTTCAACAACAGTACACAGCGAGAATATTCATGGAACTTTCTGCTTTATCTGCAGTATCACCAATCGATGGCCGTTACGGCAGCAAAACCACTGACTTACGGCCAATTTTCAGCGAATACGGACTTATTAAGCACCGTGTGATAGTCGAAATACGCTGGCTACAAAAACTCGCAGAAACAGAACAAATAAAAGAAGTTCCCCCTTTCACTACCGCAACCAACCTCCAATTGAACAACATTATTGATAATTTCAGTGAAGCTGATGCACTGCGTGTAAAACAAATTGAAAAGACCACAAATCACGATGTGAAAGCTGTTGAGTACATGATTAAGGAAAAGTTTGCTGATAATCAAGAGTTACAAGCCATTAATGAGTTCGTACATTTCGCCTGTACATCAGAAGATATAAATAACCTTTCCCATGCCCTTATGCTTAAAGAGGGAATGACCACCCTCCTTCCCCAATTAGAACAATTACAGGCTGAAATAGCACGTCGTGGACGTGAGTTTGCAAGCCAGCCAATGCTCTCTAGAACACACGGACAAACTGCGTCACCTACTACAGTAGGTAAAGAGATGGCGAATGTTGCCTACCGTTTGAATAGACAAATAGGCCTACTTAAAAAGACTGAATTCTTGGGCAAAATAAATGGCGCTGTTGGCAACTATAATGCCCACATTAGCGCCTATCCTGATGTCGACTGGGAAGAGCATGCAAAACAATTTGTTAGTAGTCTTGGTCTGAACTTTAACCCTTATACCACTCAGATAGAACCCCATGACTACATCGCTGAAATGTTCGATGCATTTTGTCGTTTCAATACCATTATGATCGATTTCGACCGTGACATTTGGGCCTATATCTCCAATGCTTACTTTAAGCAAAAAACCATTGCTGGAGAAGTGGGATCCTCGACCATGCCACACAAAGTTAATCCTATTGATTTTGAGAACTCAGAAGGTAATTTAGGCTTGGCCAATGCGATAATGCAACATTTATCCAGCAAGTTACCGATTTCTCGCTGGCAGCGAGATTTAACTGACTCAACAGTATTAAGAAACATGGGTGTAGGCTTAGCCTATAGCAGCATAGCTTATCAATCAACACTGAAAGGATTAAGTAAACTAGAGCTAAATCCTAGTGCCATAAATGCAGATTTAGACAATGCATGGGAAATATTGGCAGAACCCATCCAAACCGCTATGCGCCGATACGGTATTGAAAAACCCTATGAAAAGTTGAAAGAGCTCACTCGTGGCAACGACATGAACCAACAGAAAATTACTCAGTTTATCGATACTTTGGAGATGCCTGAAGCAGCCAAAGAAAACTTAAAGAAACTCACACCGCACAATTATATTGGCAACGCGGTAGAGCAAGCTAAGCGCATTTAACAGCATATAAATGGCCTCAACGGTGCCTGTATTAATCACAAGGGGAGAGTTAGATAACACATCTAACTCTCCCCTGTATAATTCATTGAAGTGTCATATAAACATACTAGAGCGTTAACAAATCAGCACCCAGCGCATTTTGCATTTCTTTTGTGCCGGCAATTTTAGCAATATTTTCACCTTCACAGACGAGTTTACCAATGGCGGTCGCAAATAAAACACCTTCTGTTCGGCTGTAAATAGGCACTCTGCCCAAGGTCGGGTTTTCAGCTTCAAGATTAACTATTTCACCAACCAACTGGCCTTCGGCCACTTTTTCACCTAGGGACACTTGCCAACAGACGATACCTGAACTCGGTGCAGAAACAGAATCCACAGCGCTAAGATAGGTAGAAAACACTGTCGACTTGGACATTTCTTGAAAGCGATAATTTATTACATTTTGTGCTGCTAGAAAGCCTAGCAGTCCTTGAGCATCGATTTTAGCCAGCTCATCACTAACATCCGCAAAACCACGCAGCTCAACGGTTGCTGCAAAACAATCATGTGTAATCCCAGTATTTTGCAACACTGTCCAAGGCCTAATATGTGCAGCATCAAAAGGCGCTCCACCGGGCTCGTCTTCTAAAAGTAAAATTGGTGATTGAATAAAACTGGCCAACTGTTCGGCCAAATCTTTATGCCGATAGTTAGTGTATAAATGTACTAATGCTTGAGAATCACAATGCAAATCCAACACAATATCTGCATCTATGGATAAACTTAAAAGTGTCGCTTTCAACTGTTGTAGTGCTGTTTGAACGGGCATTTTTGCTACCGCTTTAAGCAGACAATCTTTTACTAAGTTTACAGATATAACGAGATCCTCTCTTAATAAATTTTCAGTGACAAAAGAAAAATCTGGCCAATTTCTATTAAAATTACCCTCAGAACTAAAAGACTGCCGGCCTAACACAACACCATTTAACTTTTGATCCATGCCAATAGGATTCGCATAGGGAACAATTATTATTTCACCTAGAACATTCCCTTTACTATCAAGATCAATCAACTGTTCAATCATATGTTGCAACGTCAACAACCCCGGCCATTCATCGGCATGTAACGCTGCTTGCAAATAAACTTTAGGACCTTTTTCTATACCCAAAAATTTGTGAACCGTTAGAAAACGTTGAGTACCTGGACTCTGTGATTTTAAAGCAATTTTTTCAACACTATGCGACACGTAAAAACCTTATGATAGTCAAAAAACAGATGAAATAAATTCTTTGCAACGCTCTGAACTCGGATTTTCGAAAACGTCTTCGGGAGTTCCAAATTCTTCCACTTTACCTTGGTGTAAGAACATCACTTTACTGGATACTTCACGTGCAAACTTCATTTCATGAGTCACTATCAGCATAGTACGCCCCTCTGCAGCCAAGTCACGCATCACCTTAAGAACCTCTCCAACCAACTCCGGATCTAACGCTGAAGTTGGCTCATCAAACAGCATCACTTCTGGGTCCATGGCCAACGCTCTAGCAATAGAGACTCTCTGCTGTTGGCCACCAGAAAGCATACTAGGATAAACGTCCCTTTTATCCGTTAAGCCGACCCTAGCCATTAATTCTTCAGCGTATTTAACAGCCTGCGGTTTAGTCTTTTTTAGTACTTGAATAGGCCCTTCAATGATATTCTCTAAGACGGTCATATGCGGCCAGAGATTAAAGTTCTGGAACACAAACCCCAATCGCTGACGAACCTTCTCTAATTGCTTTGGGTCAGCCGCCATTAAATGACCGTCTTTACCCCGCTTTAAATTTAAAGCCTCACCGCTGATTTCGATTTCACCTTCGGTAGGGTTTTCTAACATGTTGATGCATCTCAAAAAAGTACTTTTCCCCGAACCACTTGAACCGATTATAGATATAACCTCACCCTCTTTTGCGGTCAGGTCTATCCCTTTTAGAACCTCTAATTGACCAAAGGTTTTGTGGATGTTCTTAACGTTTATTGCGATATTTTTTTCAGACATAGAACCGCTCTTTATATATTTAATTACAAACGAGGTAACCAGGGAACATTAGGGGACTTATTCGCTTCTTCCTTAGCTATGAACATTAACATACTCATAGAGGGGGGCTAGACTTTATCAGTGGTTTTTTTTAAAAAAATGTTGTTATTTCTAAACAGATCCTATGTTAGCCTATATCGAGCGGGACAGAATGAATGTACTATATGATTGAACTCATCATATATTGATAAATTTATTCATCCAGCGCTCACGTTTCCACTCTATTGATCGATTAAATAATAACTAAATATAGCGGACTGTAAATATGAAAAAAATGTTAGCCATTGCAGCAATAACCACTGCAACCTTAATGACTGGTACAGTACAAGCCGGAGATGTAGTTAGGATTGCAACTGAGGGTGCTTACCCCCCTTGGAACGCATTAAACAGTGCCGGTCAATTGGAAGGCTTTGAAATAGACCTTTCAAAAGAACTTTGCGCGCGAGCAAAGCTTGAATGTACAATGGAACAAACGGCGTGGGAAGGTATTATTCCCTCACTTCAGTCCGGAAAATTTGATGTCATAATGGCCGGAATGTCGATTACCGACAAACGCAAAAAGAAAATTATTTTCTCTCGCTCTTACGCCTCTAGCCCTGCGGTTTTTGTCGTTGGTAAAGATTCTGAGATAGCTAGTTTTAAAGTCGAAGCCGATAAAATATCCCTTGCTGAACTTGACCCTACTGAAGCTAAAAGTCTTAAAGCGACACTAGCCGTTTTAAAAGGAAAAACCATTGGTGTACAAAAAGGCACTATCCATTTGAACTTCTTAAAAAAGTATCTTAAGGACGATGCCACTATTCGCTCTTATGCAACACAAGAGCAACTTGATTTAGACCTCCAATCATCTCGTGTTGATGTTGCTTTTGCTGCAATGAGTTACTGGCATCCTCTTTTCCAGAAAGACGCCGGTAAAGACTTCCGCGCTATTGGCCCCGGCTTTTCTGAAGGACCTTTTGGAGCAGGCGTAGGTCTTGGCCTGCGCAAGAATGACCAAGCCCTTGCTGACAAGTTCAGTGTCGCTATCAATTCTGCTATCGAAGATGGTACTGTTTCTGCAATAGCCACTAAATGGTTTGGTTTTGATGCCTCTACAAAATAATTACATCATCTAGTTCAATGGGCGGTAATCTAACCGCCCTTTTTTTAGCTTCAATGTTCTGTATAGATAGCTATACGCTTCGTCAATAGAACCTAAATTCAAATAATAGGTATCACTTTGGATTTTTCAATTTTAAGCTGGGGTGCCAGCGGCTGGGGCGATGAATTCTTTTTCGCTACTCTAATCACAATATCAGTGGCTCTTTGTTCATTCACTTTTGGAATCGTGCTTGCTGCAGTTGCTGCGACGATGAAGCTCAGCAATTACAAATCCTTACGTATTTTAGCCGATACCTACACTACCGTTGTCAGAGGAATTCCTGAACTCTTAGTTATTTATTTGGTTTTTTACGGTGGTAACACGCTCTTAATGTCAATTGCCAAAGATGTTTTCAATTACCAAGAATACATTGAATTACCTATTTTTCTAATGGGTGTTATTTGTATTGGATTAAGCTCAGGTGCCTATTCTACAGAAGTGATACGCGGCGCCGTTCTAGCCGTACCTAGAGGCACAATTGAAGCGGCAAAAGCGATTGGGATGCCGACTTTTTTGCGCTTTCGCAGAGTCTTACTACCACAAGTAGCAAAATTCGCACTGCCAGGCTTAGGCAATGTATGGCAACTGACACTTAAAGAGACATCCTTGATTTCGGTTATTGGTCTAGCTGAAATTGTGCGTATCGCTCAAATTGGAGCTGGAAGCGAAAAACAACCTTTCACTTTTTTCTTAACCGGGCTTATCTTATTTTTAATATTAGCTTCCCTTTCAGATAAAGGTTATTTATCAATCGAAAAGTGGGCAAACAAAGGCGTTAGAAGGTCCTAATATGGATATGGAAATTATTAAAGAGTCTATTCCCGCAATAGCCCAAGCTCTTCCAGTGACACTAACCTTAGTCACTGTTTCTCTCTTTTTCGGTTTTTTCTTGGCTGTTATTGTCGCGCTTGGACGATTGAGTTCTTATTGGATACTCAATAAGCCGGCATATATTTTCGTTTATATCTTCAGATCTACGCCATTATTAATTCAAATGTTTTTAATATACTACGGTTCAGGACAATTCAAGGATGAACTGGATTCTATAGGACTCTGGCAGTTTTTTAAAGACCCTTGGTTTTGCGCCATACTCTCTTTAACCTTAAATACTGCTGCCTATACCAGTGAAATCATTAGAGGAGGCATATCCTCTGTTGCTATTGGTTTGATTGAAGCTGGCAAAGCCTGCGGCATGAATACGATCCAACTGTTTCGACGTATTACCTTTCCATTGGCAATGCGCCAAGCGCTTCCAGGATACGGCAACGAAGTTATTTTGATGGTGAAATCTACCTCTCTTGCCAGCACAATAACCATTATGGATATAACTGGTGTGTATAAAGAAATCTCATCTGAATACTTTAGCCCTTTTGAACCTATCCTAATAGCCGGTGCCTTCTATTTAGCCCTAAACTTCATTGTCACCCTAATGATCAACAAAGCGGAGAAATCACTTGCAATACAAGCCTAGCAAGTTGGCTAAGAACTTTGAACCTAGTGACAGCCAGGCCATTTGAACAGAACAGTGATCTACTTAAAGTTGATACACTGCATTTGATCAAACAACCTTACGCGCAGTAAATAAGACCGCTCTGGGCCAATTACCCGCCTTTAAATTATTTTGAGGCGCATAACATTTCATTCAACTACAGACCCCCACGATCACTGATGGACTAACATGCCAAATATTGCAATTTTCGTTGATGTTCAGAATATATATTACACGACAAAATCAACTTACGGAGGCCAATTTAATTATAGGAAGTTTTGGAAAGAGACGACTAATAAGGGAAATATCATCAGCGCAGTTGCCTATGCAACAGACAAAGGTGATGATGGACAACACAAGTTTCAAAAAGCGTTAAAGCATATAGGCTTTGACTTAAAGCTCAAACCTTATATACAGAGACAAGATGGCAGCGCGAAAGGTGACTGGGATGTCGGGATCACCATCGACATTTTACTAACCGCTCCTAAAGTAGATACAGTGATCTTACTTTCAGGCGACGGTGATTTTTCTATATTACTGGACACTATCACTGAAAAATACCAAGTGACCACGGAAGTACATGGGGTAGCAAACTTGACCGCCAAAGCTTTAATTGACTCTTGCGGCACATTCCACCAAATAAAACAGCAACATCTTTTATAGACAGACACAAAAAAGGGCAAATAAATGCCCTTTTTTACTCATAAGAGTATTTAGCTGGCTATATTATAGCGCAACAATGTTCTCAGCTTGTGGACCTTTTTGTCCTTGAGAAACAGTAAACTGAACTTTTTGGCCTTCAGCTAGAGTTTTAAATCCGTCACCAGCGATAGCGCTGAAATGAGCGAAAACGTCTGGACCTGATTCTTGTTCGATAAAACCAAAACCTTTAGTTTCATTAAACCATTTAACAGTACCAGTTGTAGTAGACATATGGAAATCCTTTAATTCAAGAGTAAGTTACACCTTAATTAAATATTAAGGCTATTTGCCGGAAATGTTGCGATTACTTATGAATATCATGACGAGGCATGAACAAACAGGACATCGTTATGGCACATAAATATGGAACTTATTTTCTAGCTAAGTGAATTATATACACCTTTTGCGCGCGGTCAATATTGAAAAGTGGTTTTTAATCAAAAAAGTCGAAATTTAGTATTTAAATCAATTTTTTACACATTAATCTCACTGATTTCGCTATGTTATAAATTTTATTTATTAATGTTAGGTTCATATTTATTTTTTTATGGTGCTGCTTATGGCGTTATTTCATACACAGCATAAATTATTTAAATCGAGAGCTCAGCATAACGCTTGACTGAAATATATGAGAGCCTCATTATATAATTGCCTATGCAAAAACCATTTACTACCCAACCCGAATTATTTGTGTCGTCTTCTGATATGACTCACCCGATTCTTCATAGTTTAGACAATATTGAAGCATTGTTAGATTGGTCAAAAAATCGCAGACAAACTCTGCTCCATCTATGATCCAAAAACGGTTAGGCCTAGTTATCCGCTGCTAACTCTTTATCGAAGCTTATTGCTCGGTATTTGGTATCGATTGTCGGATGTTCAATTAGCTCAATGCCTATGCAGAGATTTATTATTCCGTAAGTTTTGCCATCTTGAGCTGACAGCCAATGTACAAGAATCGTCCACTTTGGGTCGCTTTCTAACGAAGTTAGTGAAACAAAATTTATGGCAGATCCTCTTTAAAGAATTGAATCGCCAACTTGAAGATAAAAATATCATTATAACGAAGGGACAGATTAATATCACTCATGCCACATCAAAGCAGCATAATCATGCTCTGGCAACGGAGTGAGTGTTAAGCCGAAGAAAAACTCTGATGCAGGTTGGCAGGTTAAAAATGACACTCGAGGGCGTTAGTAATCGACGTACGGGTATTCAGTTCATACCGGCGTGGATGAAGATGGCTTTAAAAGCGGGGCTATCATTGCTCTTCAACATCATCAAAAATGGGACGGCTCTGGTTATCCTAGCGGTTTAAATGGAAAAGACATTTATATATTTGCCAGGATTACCGGTATCGCCGATGTTTTGATGCTCTTTGTTCGAAACATTGCTGCAAAAAAGCTTGGACGGTAGAAAAAACCATTGAATTAATAGTAGAGCAATCGGCTATTCACTTCGACCCAGCGCGGGTAAATCTATTAATTGAAAACTTAGATCAAGTATTAGAAATTCAAAACCAACACTCTGATCCGCTTTAAACACTAGCGATAGTCTAATCTAAGAGACTCGCTAGACGTCTGTCAGGCAATTCCAACAAAATTCAAAGGCACCGCCATTTACCTCTTGGCAGTGTGTGCAATACCAGTCTTTTTTATCCTCTTGGTTGAAACTGTCTAACAGCTTTAGCGCTCTGTCATAATGTAAATCTTCGACAACCCATAACTCTAACCAGTTATCAATTGGCGGAAGCTCTCCTACAGCACCCGCTGAAAATTGATTATTTAGAAATATTTTAATATGTTGTGATGCAACAATATTTTTTGCATTCAAAACAATTAACGCATTTGAATGGGTATATAGCAGCCTCACTAGATTAAACCAACTTCAAAGCTTGATTGAGATCTTCTATTAAACAACTGCTTTCTTCTAGCCCTACAGAAATACGCAGCAAACTTGGGCTTATATTCATCTTTGCTCTTTTTTCTGCACCCATTTCCCAGAATATGGTATGGGCGACAGGAATAATTAAACTGCGCGAATCTGCTAAACCTGTGGCTTTTATAAATATTTTCAAATTATCGACAAATGCTAAACAGCTGTCAGCATCGACAAGTTCAAAGGATAATAACCAAGCACCCGCTTTAAAATGTGTTTTGGCTTGCTGATAACTTCTGTGATCTTCTAGCATAGGGTAATACACTTTAGAAACTTTTCTTTGGTCTTGTAAAAAGTGGGCAATTTTCAACGCCGTACTGCTGGTTCTCTCCATTCTTATTGCCAAGGTTTCTAAGCCTAGACTGACCATGTGAGCTGATTGAGACGTCAACGTCCCCCCCATATCCCTAAGACCTTTCTTTCTAATTTGCATCAAGCCCCATTTATTAGAGTCACCCTTTTTATAGGATTCAAAAATATTAGGATAATTCCGCCAATTATACAGTCCTGTATTAATAACAACGCCACCGAGGATTTGGCCCTGGCCAGCCGCAGACTTGGTAAGTGAATGAATAACCAAGGAAGCTTTGACTGTTTTAGGTTGAAACAAGTAAGCCGACAACACGGTGTTATCGACAAAATACACTATCTCGTTTTCTTCGCAGATATCCCCAATCGCTTGTAGATCTGGGATTTGGGTTCCAGGATTGGCCACTGTTTCAACGAATACGATTCTGGTATTGGTTCTTATTTCATTTGCAACATTGCTCGCAAAACATGAATCTACCCTACTCACTTCAATACCAAAACCTTCTAACGTGTTGAAGAAGCTTGCTGTGTTACCAAATAAATACTTTGACACCACAATATGATCCCCAGCTTTTAGCAAGGTGAGAAAGGCAGCTGAAATTGCCGCCATCCCGGTAGCGAAAGTGATAGCGCCATCCCCTCCTTCTATGTGCGCTAGTTTAGCTTCTAAGGCGGCAGTCGTCGGCGTGCCTTGCCTGGAGTATGGTGAATTACCTTTGATTTTACCTTGGAATACATTGATGAGTTCATCTACTGTATCAAAAGTGTATTGCGTAGAAGGATGCACTGGATAATGTATCGCGCCATTAGCATGGGGCATTACCCGATCAAAATGAACAATATCAGATGTAAAATTAATTTCGTGATCAGGGTTTTCATGGCTATCTGATTGTTTCATTGGAAATTCCGATATAAAAAGAGTAATTAATAGTTAACTATAAATGAAAAAAGAATGGAAAAAAACGTTTATCCATTGAACTTTGCATTGCGAATAACTGTTGAAAGTAACGTAATGGCCCTCACTTGTTCACTTTCATTGTATCCAGCAAAGCCAATAACCAGGCCGCTTAGTTTTTTCACCCCTGAGTAATAATGAGATAAAAGTTGTATTCCCAGACCTAGATCGTTAGCGTCATTACAGAGCATAATATCATTGATGTGTTTATCTAGAAGATAAACACAGTGCATACCACCATCACTTTCCACTAAGGTAAGATAACCTTTCAATTGTTCTTCGATAATGCGCCTTAAAAACGCGCGTCTGAAGCGTTAAAGCTTTCTCATCTTGCGTACATGACTTGAAAAATAACCTGCTGACATGAATTCAGCCAAAGCAAATTGCGCTAATATGGGCACATTGCCAAGCATTAATTTTTTTGCCAAAGTAAATGGTTCAACCAGTAACGGTGGTAAAACCAAATAACCAATGCGTATAGACGGATGCAGAATCCGACTAAATTTACCGGCATAAATGACTCTTTCAGTCTTGCCTAATCCTTGTAGAGAATTTAGTGGCGGACCATCGAACCTAAATTCACCATCATAATCATCTTCTATGATCCAACTGCTATTTTCTTTTGCCCAATTCAATAATACTAAACGCCGCGGCAAGCTCAAAGTATAGCCTAATGGATAATTCCGAGAAGGCGTCACGACAGCCACTTTACTCTCGAGATAGGATTCCCTTTGTAGATTAAAACCTTGGCGATCAACCTCTACAGGTATCTTCTTAGCATTAAGTGCATTGAATGCTCCATCAATCCTAAAATAACAGGGGTCTTCGACAAAAACACTATCTTGAGGATCAATCAGTAACTGAAGTGACGTATAAATGGCTTGCTGAGAGTCAGAAAAGATCAAAATATTATCTTTACTGCAGCTCACTCCCTAATACAGAAGATTCAACTTCATGCTTTATCACTCGGCCGGCGTAATTCACAGACCTTCGCCATTGTATCCATGGAAACTCGGCAATAGCAGGGATTGCTGGTGCTGCTTGATAAGGTTTAGTGACACCTTTACAGGCCAATCTTTGGTAGAGTCTGGACAGTTTAGTATCTGTCGTTTGATTAGGTGATTCAGTTTTAATCGTTAGCGCTTTTGAGCTCGTCAATCGCACATTTGATCGGTAGCTGCCGGCGCCTCGTTTAGTCTCGATATAGCCTTGCGCTTGGAGTAATTCATAAGCCGCTTTAACCGTGTTTCTGGAGACTTTAAAAGAGAGAAATAACGGTCTGCTCGCAGGTCATTTAGCTCCCACACTAAAATCACCCTCTATTATGCTGCGTTCTAAAACCCTATACAATTGAATGTAATGAGGTACAGTGCTGCTCTTATCAAACTGGGGAATAAATAACTCAGACAGTAATTCTCTAGCGCTCAACGCTGCTCTCCTTGACAATTAATTGCCATCCATAAGCGAATTGTTTGGCGGATAAAATACAGCGAGGGAGCGTTATATTGATTAACCCAATACCGCTTTGTAATAATAGCCATCCGCAATCATTTCGTCAGTATGCGGATGATAACGCGTTAATGTTTAAGATAAGAGCCTAAAATTTTAACGTTAAAGTACTGCTGAATATCGGTCAATGCCATGTCAATATTCGTATCTTTTTGATGCCCATCAAGATCAATAAAAAAATGATACTTGCCAAATTCTTGTCGAGTAGGCCTGGAAACAATAGAAATTAAATTGATATTGCACTGAGTGAATTTGCTTAAAATATTTTCTAAATAACCAGGGTAATCACTATGAAATAACACGATTATACTGGTTTTATAGTCAGCAGACTTGCCAGCATAACATTCATCTGTAGTGTCGGAAAAAACCAGAAATCGAGTCTGATTGTTGTGGTAATCAGTTATATTTTGCTTGACTAAATTGTAATTTTGATCGGTTAATAAATGATTGGGAATGACCGCCGCAGATTTAGAGTTCTGCTGCATAGCTAACATTGACTGAGTATTACTTTCTGTCGTAATGAACTTACAATTCAAGAAATCATCTAAAAAATCAGTACATTGCCCTTTAGCAATAAATTGAACATAAATATCTTCAATTTCAGAACATGCATGGCAGTGACTAACCAAAGAAAATTGTATAGGCAGTAATACTTCAGCCTTGATATAGAGTGTTGCGCTAATCAAATGATCTAACACTAAGTTGACGAAACCTTCTGAGAAGTTTTCTATTGGCAATACACCTAAAGTAGCCGTATTACCAATTGCGTTAAGTGTCTTCGTGATTGAGCTAAAAAATTCAATGTCTAAATCAAGCTGATATTGTGATAAGTAGTTTAAAGTAGCCAGCTCAGAATAAGTACCTTGAGGTCCAAGCGTGACAATTTTGTTGTGCAAAGTAAACTCCTTAATAGTTGAATGTAAAGCGTTGATAATTAATTGATAACCGCACAAAAAATTCACAATTTAAAATTAGTTCTTGGCAATTTTTAATCCATTGTCGAGTCATCTTAAGCCTGCGACACCCAGATAAAGAACCCGATCAAATGACACGAGTGACAGCGTAAAATTTAAGAAAAGAGTGACAACTACCTTGAAAAACACCGCACTCGCTAAGAAAGCGGCAGTCTCGATCTGCTTGATACTTAAAAACTAGAACCTGGCTGTTCTAAGAATTCCATTTCAGCATCCGTTGATTCTCTCCATAACAATTGATTTCTATGGGGGTAACGACTAAAACGTTTGATAATATCAAAATGTTGTTGAGCACTCTCAATATTGGTTTCAATGCCTACTTGATCAAATAGTTGCCTCGCTATTTCATGCATCATCGTCGATTCACTGTGCATAAAAGGCATGTATAAAAAGCTTCTTTCAACAGTGGACAAGTTTTTATCCTCAGCACTGCTTATGGCTTCTTGCGCTAACGCAATGGCCATTGAATCTGTGGCAAAAGCTTGGGCCGAGTGTCTAAATATATTCCTAGAGAACTGGTCTAAAATAATTATTTCAGCTAAGCGACCACGAATTTCAGTGCGCCAAGCGTACAACTCACCAACACTCGCGTGGCTATATAAACCAGAGAAGCGCTGTTTTATTAGCTGGTCGAAATCAGCATCTTTTTTCCACCATTGTGCCGGTGAAATTTCTTCAAACCAAAATTTCAGTACAACATCATAATCCATATTGATCACCCACTGTCCATAAAACCTAATATTTTTCAAGTATAAACCTAAAGATTGCACTAGGGAATATACCTTTTAATCTTTCATCAATTGCCGATACAGCCTCTGCTATGGTTTAAAATTGAATCTTTGTTTACTGCTCTTTTGTGGCCATAAAATGTTTTTTTCTTAAAACAAGTCAAGCGTGGTATTTTCAGTGAGCTGCCAGTTAATTGGCGTTATTTTTTTTTGTTTTAGCCAGGCATCAGCTTTGGAGAAATGCCGGCATCCCAAAAAGCCTCTATAAGCTGACAATGGAGAGGGATGCGCAGCTTTGAGAACCAAATGTTTAGCCTCATCTATACTATTTCCTTTATGTTGCGCATGACTTCCCCATAACATAAAAACACAATGAGGATTAACGGAGCTAATATTGGCAATAATCTCATCTGTAAATTTTTCCCAACCCAGTTTTGCATGGGAATGTGGCTTAGATTTTTGTACCGTTAGCACAGTATTTAATAATAGGACGCCCTGTTCAGCCCAACCGCTGAGATGACCATGCTGAGGAATTTTAAAATCGTCAATATCAGAGGCTAGCTCTTTATAGATATTTTTTAGAGAGGGTGGAACAGGCAGATTAGGGGTGACTGAAAAAGCTAAACCGTGGGCCTGATTGGGGCCGTGATAAGGATCTTGTCCTAAAATGATAATTTTGATCTTCTCAATATCAACATATTGGAAAGCCGAGTAAATGTCTTCATCATTAGGATAAATTTCAATGCCCTGCTCTCTTTGCTCAGTTATTTTCTGGGTCATAGACCTAAAATAATCTTGCTCACATTGCTCTATAATAATTTTTTGCCAATGTGCGGGTAAATTGAGTGACATAGACACCTAAATTAGAATTGAAAAAGCCAGTGGCAACAAAAAGTTAAATTAGCTTAATCCTTTGCCTCACACAATCCTTTTGGTCATTTTATGCAAAGCATTTATTGGTTAGCACTTTCTTGGTGTATTGTTACTGTTATTATCACTTGTGAGATATTGATCACAAAGAAGTCATTATTGGCGGTGTTTGGATGTTTATTCAACCTAGATTTGTCAGTTAGGCGCGAACAAGCTGTGCTATATATTGGTGTACAAAGAACATCAGGAAAATTCGTGATCACCTTATTGGTGATGAGGTGTTTTTCTAGTTTTCTTAGTGCATCAACAGCTTGTGCAGATTTTCATGATTCGACTATCGAATTTAGGTTCGACTGGTCGCCGCTTATTACCATCTTTAGTAATCCCTCTATCGGCTTTACGCTCGGTATGATGGCAATAATTCTCAATGCTGTCACATGGATTACTATTAGGCCAGTGAGGCACCATCGCGATTATCTATTACCCGCAGTATTTGCATTGGTAATAGCCGTTGGCACACCATTATTTTTATACGTTAACTTATTGTTATAGGTACCTTACAGCGACCAACCTAAAATAATGATTTCCTTAGTAGGTATGTATTTTGCCAATAATTAGTTTATCTTCCGAGCGGTTTCACGCGAGCTTACACGAGGAAAAAACCGCGAAAAAAGCCCACAAAAATGCGTTTAAAGGCGCGATGATTCGGCAAATAAACACCTTATTTGCAGTAGATATAGTCTCATAGACTGGCATAATGACAGGGCAAATTTTCTCATATGTTTCACCATTAATTGCGCAAAGCTATCAAATCATGAGAATGACTATGTTATTAAGAGTCTCCACTGTGGGTGCTGGCATCATGTAGCTAAAATCCCCACGATCTAAGCTGCTGTCCAGCCCCCATCAACATTGATATTGGTACCTGTAATATTTTGTGCGCTGAGTGAGCATAAAAAAAACTGTTCCTGCAATCTCTTCGATTTCAACAAACTTTTTAGTCCACTGGGCTTTTAACATAACACCAGTTTTCACTTGCTGTTCACTAGTACCTCTTGCAACAGCTGTGTCTGTCACTCGCTTATAAACTAAAGACGTCATGACATAGCCTAGGCAGATAGGATTGCACATAATATTTTGCTGGGCACGCTCTAATGCAGTGGTTTTAGTCAAGCCCATTATGCCATGTTTAGCCGTCACATAAGCAGATTTGAAAGGAAAAGCCACCAGGCCATGGGCCGAGAAAATATTGATAATCCTGCCCCAGTCCGTCTCGAGCATTAAAGGCAATACTGCTTTAGTGATATGAAAAGCATAGGATAAGTTGATCACCAAGATGTCATCCCAGCTGCTCTCTGGGAACTCCTCAATCGCAGCTACTTTTTAAATACCGGCATTATTAACCAAAATATCTACCGATTTATATTTATGGTAGCTGTTGTTGATTAAATATCTTATCTGTTCTGGATGTTTCATGTCCGCATTATGATAACTGGCACTTACACCATCGCTATTGAGGTCAATCAATAGTTTGTCGATGGTCGATGCTTGTGCAATACCATTGATGATGACATTAATCCCCTCACGGGCAAACCCACGCACAATGCCTTCACCAAGGCCACTTGTTGAGCCTGTAATAACGGCAACTTACCTTTAATACTCATAAAACAATATCTCGAAAATTGATTTTAAGTAAGAGGCCTCGACTCTAAGTATCGAGCGCAGGTAAGACAAACAAAAAACCGGAGTTTAACTTATGCATAATAATTCTAAGTTTTTTTTAACGCCGTATGACTGATCGCAGTGATAGCCCCAGTAAAGCTAGTATTGTGCATCTATTGCTGAAATTTATTATGTATCTTTTATTATTCGATAAGCTTTACCATTAATCACGTCACGTCACGTCACTTCAGAACTCTTTAATTTATAAACTGCACGCTATGCGCGATTATGCTTTGCTTTATCCACCCTGCCTTTAAATCAATAACATTTATATAAAACTATCTATTTTTCTTCCATGGTGACTCTGATCTGGCAATCTCCTATACTAGGAGTGCATTTAATGCAGCTAGATTAAGTTTCAATATTAATCGTTAAAGTGACACATTATTCCTAACAAACCTTTAACTAAGGAATCAAAATGGCCAACTATCGAACACATTCAACTCCCCAAGATGCAAATCAACGTAGAACTAAAAAACCAGTGGTGTGTTACAAAGTTGATCAGTTACCCCATTACGATCATAATTTCTATCAACAGGCGAGAGCAGATTTAACCAAAATTTCCGAGATTATTGTACCGCCTCGAGACGCAGCTAGCTTTACAGTCCCTGCAGGCCATTTTTTTAGGATTTGTAGTATAGAAGGGGCCCAAGTGGGTGACTTAAATGTATTTAATGCCAATAATTTGAACGAGCGTTTTTTTAGTGGTAAAACACGCCAACTTCACGCCAGCCACATAACCACAGGAGATAGGCTCTGGTCTAATTTGCCATATTTAAGACCCATGGCCACTATTACCCATGACACCTTAGACTGGTATGGGTGGGATGATGATGGAGCCGGTATTCATGATGTGATTGGCACCCGCTGCGATCCTTATACCAATCATTGGCTAACCAAAACCGACTACCACTATTGTTGTCACTCTAACCTCACCAGAGCTTTATCAAAGCACCTTGACTGTACCGCGGCTGAAGCGGAGCCTCATATTCACGACGTCATGAACGTTTTTATGTGTACAGGCTTCACCAAAGACACCCATCAATATTTCATGAAAGCCAGCCCAGTTAGGCCAGCAGACTTCATTGAATTTTTTGCTGAAATAGATTTATTAGGCGTCCTGTCTACCTGCCCAGGTGGTGATTGTGGCAGTAGTCATTCTGATGACGATACACCTTGTCACCCATTAAAAGTTGAAATTTATCAAGCGTCGGGGCAATCACTAAAGGGATGGAATACAGCGAAAGAAAGTCGCTACGATGGGACTCACGGCGTCTAGCTCGATGTTTTTTTAATAGCGTTAACTTTAACCGATAAGCTTTGGCTGAAACGGTGATAACGTTGCGTCTTTTAATTCAATCACTTTGTTGGTTAAGGCTGCTAAGAACGCCTGGTCGTGGGAAATAATTAACATCGCTTGATCTAACGATTGCAGAAGCGTTAATAGGTTAGCTTTAGTGACGGCATCTAAGGCATTAGTAGGCTCGTCGAGCAAAAGGACTTTGGGTTGCATCACTAGTACAGCCGCTAAAGTCACCATGCGCTTTTCGCCGCCTGATAAGTCAGATGCAATTCTGTTAGCCAAATGTGATAGGTTTAGCACAGACAGCATGTCCAAAGATTTTTTTGTCGCCAGCTCGGAGTTGAAACCTTGATTGAGCGGTCCAAACATTACATCTTCTAACACACTTGGACAAAATAGTTGATCGTCAGGATCTTGAAAAACAAAACCGACCTCGCGCCTTAAAAACACGTAATCCGCCTCTGTTAGTATAGGCTTAGTGAAACCAAAAATGTCACCTTGTTGCTTGAGGATTAAACCTACAAGGAGCTGCATTAAAGTCGTTTTCCCAGCACCGTTGGCCCCTATTAATGCTATTTTATCACCTGTATTAATCTGCAAAGAAATATTATCTAGTACTAAACCCCGCACAGAGAAACGGTGACTCAAGTGCTCAACACTCAACAAAACTCTACTCAATTTCAGACACCCTTATTTTTAAAACCAATTTTCGCGGTAATTTATACACACAACCAACAACATCGCAGTCAGCATATAAACACCAAAGTAGGCGTCTTTTTTTTGCCACTTAAATTCGTAACTGCTTATAAACTCGCCATTATAGCCGCGACATTTCATCGCCTTAACTATCCTCTCAGCGCGCGCGATTGAGCGAACGAGCATCATTCCAATCAAATTACCCATAGTCTTCCATGTGTGCCAGTTGCATTTCATAACAAATGCCCGCGCCCGCATAGACAGCCTAAGCCTTTGATATTCTTGATATATAACAGTTAGATAGCGCAAGGTAAAAAGTAATAATTGTATTAGCTTATTGGATACTCTCAGCGCTTGCAAAGCGCTTCCTAAGGCACTGTTAGATAAACTAGAGACTAAGGCGAAAAGCATTATTACCACTGCATTGGCTTTTAATGCAATCTGAACCGCACGTTCTAGACCTTGCCAACTGGCTTTATAGCCCTGCCATTCAAAGAACAGTTCCCCAGTGACAGTAAATGGCAGAAAAAGCAGTAAATAGAGCATAAACAAATCTAACATTGCCAACTTTCTCAGGACCTGCGAGAATTCCAATTTTGCGACATAGGCCATTGTAATAGAGAAAATAAATGCAACCAATAATGCCTGTGTTTGATCGCTAAGCACGACCACTAAAGCAAACATAAAAGCCCCACATATTCTTGCTCTAGGGTCAACATTATCTAGCCATGAGCCTGTTGAATCTGCGCGAATGTGGCTGCTCATATTGAAATGCTTAGGGGACTGTGACAATCGACATATACTCATAGTGACCTCAACATCACTATTACCTGAATCAGATTGGTAAATACCGCGTTAAAAACAGCTTAAAACGCTCATTCACGCCAGTAAACTTCGCCTTTGCACTTGTTCTCGCTTAGTCTTTACTTTATGCATAACGTTATGCTGAGGTCTCGCATAATTTATAGGGAGGATATTATCCTAGATTCACAGCTTAATGAACAGGCATTGAGCCCATTGTTACAAATACTTATTGTCTTTTTATGCATAGACGAAGATAAGTATAAAAAGTACTAATCAGCCCTTACTACGTTAAATAATTTCGTTAACGGGGGCAACATTCGGTTCATATAGCTGACAAAGAAAATATGTCATGGCTTCGCCTTTGCTCTAAATGTTCAAGCCTTCACCTTGTCGCAACACTTACCATAAGCGTGACATAAAATAATAACGTAGGAGTGAATTACTTAAGTATCACTAATTTTGCGATAAACTCCTTTTTTCTTTTTCATATCGCACTTCTGCTTCAATTTAGCCCCAGTAAATACGAGGCATCTTGAAATAATGTAATAAGGTCCTTGGGGTATATACAGTTACGCACATCCACTATACTCCGAAAAATGTGAATTTACGCCACCATTAGTTCATGGGTACGCTATAACTCAATCAACCAATCTAGGTTATAAAAAATCGAATCATATATGGTTAGCTTTTATTAATAATAAGGCCAGAGAATTAATCTTTAACGGGATGATGCTAAACTGGTTTAATTCTTATAAGTGATTCGAGCTGACTCTTAGAGTTGAGTGATGTGTTTAAAAAGATTCAGGCTCTTAGGTTAATGCAGTGGCCGGCTTAAAAGGCCCAAAGTGTGAGATAAACAGTCATTTTATAATTAAAAACGATGTAGCAGTCATAAATCAGGGCTGTATAGCAGTTCTTAATTCTTTTATCGGACAAGGTTTAGCAATGCCATGTCCCTGGCAATAATGAACGCCTATTTCTTTTAGTTTTAACTGATTATCCCGGTTTTCAACAAATTCTGCCACCGTTTTTTTACACATGACTCTAGCGACTTCGTGGATAGATTTTACCATAGCATACTCAATCGGATCCTCGACAATACCTTTGACAAATGTCCCATCAATTTTTAGGAAATCCACAGGGAGGTATTTTAGATAGGCGAATGAGGACAATCCGGTACCAAAATCATCCAGTGAAAAAGAGCAGCCTTTTTTTCGCATAGCATCGATAAAAGTGTTGGCGTCTGAGAGGTTAGAAATGGCCGCTGTTTCGGTAATTTCAAAGCAGATCTTTTTAGGCGGAATTTGAAAATGGTTTAGGCTATCAATAACCACTTGCTGAAAACCAGGCGCGGTCAGTGATGGCCCCGAAATGTTGATAGAGCAGAGCGAGACTATTGCCAAATGCTCCGGATGCTCATAGAGGTACTGAAATTGGTGTTCAATCACCCAACGATCAATTTTGCTCATCAGATGATAGCGCTCTGCCGCAGGAAAAAATGCGTTTGCAGCAATGATGCCAGCCTCATCGTCTAGCATACGCAACAATACTTCGTAGTGCAGACCTGTTTCAGCGCTGGTCAAATTACTGACAATTTCTTGGCCGTATAGACAAAACCTATCGTTTTCCAATGCGTAGTTTATCTTAGTCACCCATGCTATATCGCCATGAACTTGGGCAATATCTGATACGTCTTCTTGATATATGCGAAAACAATTTCGGCTCGCATTTTTTGCCGCATAACAAGCAATGTCCGCATTAGGCAAAAAATCAGTAGTGTTTTGCATTTTATCTGTAAAGGGCGCGATGCCTATACTGGCCGTAATAGCAAAAGGTTTGTCTTCCCATAAAAAGCGATAGGCACTTATTTTATCGATTAACTTTTGCGCTATATTACCCGCATTTTCGATATTACAATACTGCATCAAGATACCAAACTCGTCTCCGCCCAAGCGGGCCAATATGTCGTGACTGCGAATATGATTACTCAGTAAATGATTTATTTGGCGCAATAACTGAGCACCCGCAATATGGCCACATGTGTCATTAATGATTTTGAACTGGTCTAGCAGTCTGTCGGACTTAATCGCTTAATCGAACAAAGCCTTTGTGAGATACTCATAAACTCCTTACGACGACCGGATAACAATAATGAATCGTTTTGTCACGGTTGATCGCGATACTGACTATCTGTTGCCGCCCTCAGTCTCGAACTGGCTGACGGAGGACCATCTGGCAGGTTTCGTCGCAGAGATTATTGATCGACTCGACCTGTCGGAACTCACTCGCCCCTATGCTGGGCGCGGCTCAAAAGC
>JAWUWK010000113.1:0-8599 GCA_034111875.1 Gammaproteobacteria bacterium | reverse complement strand
ACATCAAATCCATATTCATCTTTAGAGGTTAAGAACACAACCTCCTTAGATGCTTGCTCTTCGCCTTCGGCGATGACAAGTAACAGTTTATGTTTGGCGACCATAGCGAATTTGACCCACCTGATCCCATACCGAACTCAGAAGTCAAACGATTTAGCGCCGATGGTAGTGTGGGGTCTCCCCATGTGAGAGTAGGTCATCGCCAAGCTTTAATACGTAAAGAAACCTCTGTGCACCTTGTGCATAGGGGTTTTTTTTCGTCTAAAGCTTTGTAGACGATGAGTGTACTCTCACACAGATGTGATAGTAGGGAAAACAGCCAAGTATAAAAGCGCCGCTTTTGTGGCTGTTTTCGAGTAGCGCTTGCGCGTTCAAATATATAGTGAGGCCCATAGAAGCGCAGCTTTAATCGACTTTTTAGCCGCTGAAGGCTCTCCAGTAACTGCGCTTGCGCGCTCCCTTAGATTTACCACGCCAAGTTTTAATTCCGAAGAATCCCCAAATGCGTTGCATTTGGATTTTTTTTTGCATTACGCTTTGTTGGTGATAACTGTAATCACAAAGATGTGAGAGTAACGAGGAAACAGACAAGTATAAAAGCGCTGTTTGTGAAGCCTATAGCAGCAGTGCTTTAATCGACATTTCCCAGCAGAAGGCTCTAGGGCTCTCCCTTAGTTTGCTTCAGGTTAACACGCTAAGTGTTGGCTGCCAGAGTGACCCTTTGGACTCTAAGCACCAAAGACACTAGAATAGTTAGCGATGACCGAATTCTCACAGGGATGGCATATTAGGGGAATTAAGTCGCGCATTAAAAGTATAGCTTTACGACCGAGTTCAAATAGCGCTTTCGCATTTAAATATCCCACGCCACGGTTCAGCTGTCGTTGACACCGTAAGGGGACATTTTTACATTGCCAGTAACATAAGTACCAGATAAGCCTGTCCACTATAATACTTAATCGTTCAATTAATGTAGTTTTAGGGCCATGTACTTCGACCAATATTAGTGATAAATTATAGGTTATGCTCATTCTATATTCATAAAGCTCTTCATTGCTTAGAGAACATTCCTAAATAGACATAGATTCACTGTATTAAGTTATTGTTAGCGGTCGTTAGAGGTTAGTGTTACCAACCTTTATACTTCAAATTTTTCATGGAGGAAAAGTTATGAACCTAAATATAAACGGGCTAGTGATTGCCAGTGTTATGGCATTTGGGATAACTGCCTGCGATAACCCAGCAAAGAGGATGTTGGACGCTGGAGCCACTCGTTTAACAATGGAAGAAGTTGCTGGACATATATCTGGAAATACAGAGATTTGGTCTAGAGGCGGAGGTTATTATCACCCTAACGGCAATCTTGATGTCATTTGGGAAGATGCAACAACGTCAGGAAAATATACAATTGATGCTAATGGTGTCGTTTGTACTACAACATACACAGTATCTTGCCATTACTATTTAAAGTTTAAGGGTGATGTGATTTTAATATCCGATCGAAAAAAATATGGTACTAATGAGATTCTTTCAGGTAATATGCTTTCCCAATTAAAATGAGAGATACTTAACTGTCTGCGTGATTTCAATTACATGTCCCCAATAGAGGTGACCCGGATAGAATGACAGGAGATTTTTAATCTAAGCAATATTTTACACCCTCAAATATTGTTCTCATCGTGGCTGATTATCAAGTTTGCAAGGTAATCAGTTGTTAGCGTGCTGAATAAACTAAACACCTATCCAATGCTGTTTTAACATCAGTACAGAGATCCATAATAAAGTGGAGGTGAAGTCATTATTGCCAGTATTGGCGTTTTTCCAATGGAGTTGTCGCATAATGCTGGCGTTTCTACCAACACTCTATCTTTACGACTAATTTCCTTTATTAGCGCCTTGTTTTCATGCTTAAGCGTTTTAACTTCAGATTAGTATCAGTTTTAACTTTCGCAGAGCCGCTATTGATGAAATAATGCTTTGGTTTTTCAACATTATGCGTACAAATTCCAACTTCACGACAGAGGCATGAATTGATTCGTCGTCTAGGAAAGCACACTTATTCACCATTTCTAATCGCTCTTCTGCTGTCCGTTCATAAGGTCTTTTCTGTTTAGTCACGCGATCAATCTCTTTAGATGAAACCATTTTAAATTCTTGATCTGGGGCTTTGACTATCCATTTACTGAAAGTGAACTCACCAATGTTTAATCTCATAGCCTCTTCTCCTAAAGTAGAACCTGCACCTCGATTTAGAGCTTTTTCAATAGCTTGTATTGTAAATGATTGGATAAATAATCTCTTCATTGCTATTACCTCTAATTAATAATTAGAGTCGCCAACTATCCGGACAGAGGGGGATAACGCTTTAATTTTTCCAAGAAAAGTCAGTTAAGTGTAGATGAAAAATAGGTCTAACCTGGCTAATTTAAACCAGCATAGGCCAAGCAATTATATTCCGAACGTGTATTAACGGAGATTAGATAGGCAATTCATTTGAGGCCAGTAATGTTGAATCATTTCTATAATTGAGCCCGTATATATGTCGGTACTGATAATTTTTAGGCTAAGTCTTTCGAACAATTGCCAGATTAATGAGGTAAAAATAATTAATGATAAAAAGCACTAGGTATTGAATAGGCACTGACTACCGGGGAGCGTCTATATGTGTCCTGTATATTACTCTATATGTCCAAAGCCTTGCGGGAATTGAAAGCTGACGCCTAGATGTAAACCGCCGTTGACAAATACCGAACAATATCAGAATTAGTTTACCGCTTGCTCAAGGTTTTTATCCTCAGAATATAGGGCTTTTATTTCGAGTATCTGGGGTATGATTTGCATCCATAGCTTTATCAGTACTGGATCAAAGTGGCTTCCTGATTCTCGTTGTAGCAACTCAAGAGCTTTTTCTACGGGCCAAGCATCTTTGTAAGGCCGCTCGGTAGTTAATGCATCAAATACATCAGCGATGGCTGAAATACGCCCGTAAATTGAAATTTTCTCACCTTTAATACCATATGGGTAACCACTACCGTCCCACTTTTCATGGTGGGTTAGAGAAATTTCTCGAGCCATATTAAACAAGGTCGAATTGGTGTCTCCTAAAATATCAGCCCCTATGAGCGGGTGCTGACTCATTATCTGCCACTCATCGTCAGTCAGCTTACCGGGTTTTAATAAAATGTTGTCGGGAATGCCTATCTTACCTATATCGTGCATAGGAGCTGCGTGTAAAAACACTTCTGCCTCTGATCTATCCATACCATAGGCGAGCGCCAGTGCTCTAGAGTATTGACTCATGCGGATGACATGCATACCTGTCTCGTTATCTTTGTACTCTGCGGCGTGGCCTAGACAAAAAATAATTTGCAGGCGAGTTTTATCTAGTTCGAGGGTTCGCTCGGCTACTAATTCATCTAATAATTTTTTTTCATCGTACAAGGATAAGTGAGTTCGTACTCGGCTCAACACGATAGGCGCGCTGATGGGCTTGGCTATGTAGTCTACAGCACCAATTTCGAAGCCAAATATTTCATCATTTGTCTCGCTTTTAGACGAGACAAAAATCACTGGTATCTTGCTCGTTTTAAAATCCTCTTTTAACAATTTGCATACCTGGTAGCCATCCATATCAGGCATTATTACATCAAGTAAAATAAGATCAGGTGGGTTCTCAGAGCGTGCAATCTTTAGGGCTTTCGGACCATTTGTAGCAATTTTAACTTTGTACTTATCTTTCAATACCTGTCTTAAAATATCAATATTTATTGGCACATCATCTACCACTAATATGGTCGCTTTTCTATTTTCTATATTTTCTATATTTTCTATATTTTCCACTTAGCCACTCTCCAAGTCGAGCAATTTCGAGTTAAATCAAATTAAAATAAGTATAGACCAGATTCTACGTAGGGCATTATTTAGCTATTTTAGTGGTCAACGGCGAAAAAAACTTGGTTTAATGAAAACTGGAATAGTTGAGATTAATTGCTAAGCTAAGCATTCGCTATTTACAAATGAATGGAATGCTCATGAAACTATGTAATTGCTCAGCACTTAAGTTATTAGTGCTCATCAGCCTAATTTTTTCGCCGCTAAGTTATGCAAGTGAACTTATCGAGGTAAATCAGACAGCAGCTGGCACTGTGTTATTAAGTACTTCCCAAAAGCTCTGGTTGAGCCAACAAACGAGCGTTCGCAATTTAGTACTTGATTCAAGCGTTAAGTCTTCCATGTTGAATAGCGCTCAACGGCAAGTGACACAATTACTCTCAGATTTGTCATTGGATCCGAAGCAGATTGAAATGGTCAATGGTCATGATAATAGTCTATCGTTACAATCGCGTGATAGTAATTTTGATGTGATAGGGGTAGTTATTAAACAGGCAAAGCATGATCCTAAACTGCATTATAGTTCAGTCCTCTTCAGCGTCCCGGAATTGATTATTAGCCGCGCTATAATTGAGCATAATCCTGGAAAATTAATACGCAGCGCGCAAACTATTGCAGTGATAGGTCACTCGGTGAGTGAGGCGCGTTTAATCGCTCAAGGGTTTAAAGGTAAATTAAGGGTTTATAGTGATTCCCACGCTGCCCTGCAGGCAATAAATATCGGTGATGCAGCGTTATTTATGGTCAATCCACTGAGCCTATCTAATTCACAGTTAGGATTACAATCCAAGAGCAATACCATACTCAGTGGATATCAATTCGACTACGTGCTGGCGACTAGCAAGGCCTGGCAACCACTGGTGTCGATGGTCGATACTTTCATCAGGGAAAAGACATATTTTTCTGGACTGAGTGAACAGTGGGAAAATCTGTTAATGTTTCTACCAAAAGCCAATAAAGTGGTAGTTAATAAACTCTCAATTATACTCTGGGTCATATTATGTATAAGCATATTGGTGCTAATAGTATTTTCTATTATTGCATTTAAAGCAGCAAACTCTCATAGGCTATTAAGCCTGGTCAACCACAGTTTGGGTTATAAGGTTGCGGCTGTGGTGGTGGCATTAGTGCTAGCGGTTGTTGCTGTGGTATCAAATATAGGACTTAACCAAGTTGAATTGCGCGATAGATTATTCCGTAATGATGCATTGCGTACAGTAGTTAATACCACTGAATTAGGCTACTTAATTTGGTTTAAGAATTGGCAGAGTAAGTCACAGTATCTGGCTGCATCTCGAGAAATATCTGAGAAAGTGACTGCCCTACTAGCAGCAAAAAATGTTCGAGATCAGTCTAAAATGACTCAAGCTCACAACAGCATTCTGAATTATCTTTCTAGTCAGTCCGATTTAGAATTCGGCTTTTCCATTATAGATCCCCAATATGAAATATTGGTCCATTCTAACGATCAGAGGGCGGGAACCAAAATGCTAATAAAAGCGATAGATCCAGTCCTCTTAGAGCGAGTATTCGCTGGGGAAACACTATTATTACCTCCAAAATTGTCTGCATTAGAGGAAAATTCATTAGGCTTTAAAGCCCAAATGCACGTGGCGACAGCTATTTATAATGATCAGGAGAAAGCGGTCGCTGCACTAGTGTTAGCGCTAGATTCGCAGGGCACTTTTAATCAATTGGCTCAGTTGGGGAGAATTGGCAAAACAGGCGAAACGTATCTGGTCAATGCCCATGGAGAGATGATTACCAGCAGCCGATTCAGCCAGCAGATCAAGTTAAAAAAGCAATCTGACCCAGTGTACAGCAAGATTGATAGCATGGCGGTGCAAGAAGTTCTAGTACAGCGCGATGGCGGTGATTTTTCCGCTTATCCAGACTATAGAGGCACTCCTGTATTAGGCGCCTGGCGCTGGAATAGTCGTTTGGGTGTAGGCTTCATTAGTGAGATAGATCAAGCGGAAGTACTGGCAAATTACCACCAAATTCGCAATGTTATTTTGATGATATTAACTTCCACTTTAGCTCTGTCGCTCCTCTTGACAGCAGCGGCGGTATTAATTGGCAGGGCCAGTAGCAGAAAACTCAGTTTGGCCCGCGATCAAATGCAACAGCAAGTCATAGAGCGTACGGGAGAGTTACAGAAAACAACCAGTGACTTGAAAATCAGAGAGCAACACCTCTCCAGTTTATATGAATACGCACCGGTTGCGTATGCATCACTTAATCCCGAGAATTATTCTTTTTTGAAACATAATCGGGCCCTCTGTGAATTACTTGGTTACTCCGATCAAGAGTTGCAGGCAATGACTTGGCCGATGTTGCTGTCAGACACACCTCTGGAAGAGTCAGACAACCTGTTTCCCACTGATAGGGCCAATAAAGAGATAGATGTTAAAATTCAGCGCAGCGATGGGCAAAGTATCTACGCTCTGTTAACGGCTGTCTCCATTCACCAAGAGGCATTAGTCTCGGAAATCCGCCTGACCTTGATTGATGTGACTAAGCGAAAAAACAGTGAAACCAGAGTTAATGCACTGATGGAATCTGCACCTGTAGCGATGTTATTTACAGACGAACACGGCAAGATCATTCAACTAAACAGTCAGGTTGAGAAACTTTTTGAGTATCATAAATCTGAGTTGGAGGGGCTGAGCATCAACAAATTGTTGATGAGCAGCCAGGTCCTAGGTCAGCAGCGATCGATCAGTCAGTTAGTCAACGACCAATTGACATTGGAGCAGTTAGAAGGGGAGGCAATCGAAGTCCCCGCATTATCCAAAAGTGGTCGCAACTTTCCAGCAGAGCTAAATATAAGCCCTATATACACAGAGCAAGGGGTTTTAATCGCCGCTTCAATAAGGGATATTAGCGAACATGTTGCCGATCAAGAACGGATTTCACGTAACAATCGACAGCTATCAACCTTGTCTAGAATCAACGAAGCGGTGCGCTTGGCTATCACTGAAGAGCAGTTGTTAAATGATGTTTGTCGTCATCTTGTAGAGAGCGATGGGCAGCGTTTAGTCTGGATTGGCTACGAGCAATACGACACTAAAAAGAGCATAAAAGTGATGGCTAAGGCTGGCTTTGACAAAGGCTTTTTAACAGATACCGACTACTCGTGGCACAAAAGCTCACCCTTGAAAGATCCTGTTGGCTGGGTGATCCGTAATGCTAAAGCGGCAGTGGTGAATAACATTGCAGAGCAAGCTAACTATCAGCATTGGCGAGAAGCGTCTTTACACCGAGGTTATAACTCAATGTTGGCGGTGCCGTTATCGCTACAAGAAGATGCTTTTGGCGTGATTAATCTCTATGCAGAATGCAGTGATGCCTTTGATAAACAGAGTATAGAAAGTGCCGAGCGGATTGCCGCAATAGTTGCCACGGGTATCCAAAACCTGCGCTCAGATGAGTTACGCAAACAGACGGAGGTCATTTTGAAAGAAACTGAAATTCGCAGCCGCCTGCTGTTGCAGTCAGTCAACGATGGCATCATAGGTCTAGATACAACAGGCAAAGTGACATTTTCTAATTTAGCGGGAGATAATTTACTAGGCTGTGCTACAGGGGAGATAACAGGGGCAAACTTGTACCATTTGCTCTATCGAGCCGCGCCCGCTGGAGAACCTTCGGAGAATTGGCATCAGCCGCTAATTGACTGTTGCTTAGGCGGGGCAGAATTTGAGAGTGCCCAGCAGAGATTTTATCGTAGTGATGGCATTGATTTTGCAGTCGAGTTTACCTGTGTGCCTATTATTAGAGATGAAGCTGCCGCCGGCGCTGTGTTAGTGTTCAGGAATATCGAAGAGCGTAGAGAAGCCGAACAGGCCATGCATGCCGCCCGCTTGGTTGCCGAGGAGGCGAACCGGGCGAAAGGGGATTTTTTGGCAAATATGTCCCACGAAATTCGCACACCCATGAACGCTATTATCGGCATGTCTGGCTTGACATTAAACACTGATTTGGACAAAAAACAGCGCAATTATGTCACTAAGGTTAACCAGTCTGCTGAATCATTGTTGGGCATCATCAACGATATTTTAGATTTCTCGAAAATAGAGGCCGGCAAAATGGATCTGGAGAAAATCCCTTTCGGTTTAGAAGATGTGCTGGATAATCTATCGAGTTTACTCGGATTCAAAGTTGCTGAGAGAGGTATTGAATTGCTGTTCGATATACCGATAGATATCCCCAGTTCTCTGATTGGCGACCCGCTGCGATTAAGTCAGATATTAATCAATTTGGGTAATAACGCCGTGAAGTTTACCGAGAGCGGTGAGGTTGTAGTGAAAGTAAGGGCTGAGCAGCGATCGGCAGAACAGGCCACTTTTTTCTTCACAGTGCAAGACTCAGGGATAGGTATGACTGAGCAACAGCAAGATAAATTGTTTCAATCTTTTTCTCAGGCAGATAACTCTACCACGCGTCAATACGGCGGCACAGGTTTAGGTCTGGCCATCTCCAAAAAACTCACCGAATTGATGGGCGGAGAGATCTGGTTAGAATCGAGCCCGGGGGTAGGTTCAAAATTTAATTTTAGTGTGAGCTTTGGGATACAGCAAGGCGCACAGTCGCGGGCTTTGGGTTATCAGAAATTATACTTGCCAGACAAGTTGAAGGTCTTAGTGGTAGATGAAAATAGTAACGCGCGAGAAATATTATAGGAAATGCTAACCAGTAAGAAAAT
>JAWUWK010000112.1:0-47347 GCA_034111875.1 Gammaproteobacteria bacterium | reverse complement strand
TACCTTGGCAGACGCCATATTAGATCGAATAATGCGTAACGCACATCGTATAAAATTGAGAGGAGAATCCATGTGAAAAAAATTAAATACCTTGACCCATGATGAACACTTGAGTTAAAAAACAGACAGGCCAATGCATTGGATAATTAGGTGTTCACCTTCGCCGGAATACGCAACACCTCGATTACAACAATACGTAATCAATAAGTTGCTCGTCAGATATGTCTTTATCTGTCACTTCATAGACACTTAAAACTGACGCATGGGCGGCAATTACAGAACCGGGCTTGCCGGTCACTAAAGGATGCCAATCCGGCAACTCTTTCCCCTCGTGAATCAACCGATAACTGCAGCTAGGAGGCAGCCAATGGAAGGCTTCAACATCTTCAGGTCGTAATTTAACGCAATTTGGCACTAAGCTACTGCGGTTTTGGTACTCAGTGCAGTGACAGTTAGTCTTATCCAACAAGTGACAGACTACCGAGGTATAATGAACTTCTAAGGTTTCATCATCCTCAACTTTCTGTAAGCAGCATAACGCACAGCCATCACATAGAGACTCCCATTCTTGTGCATCCATTTGCTGCAATGTTTTACGTCGCCAATATACTTCTTGAGCCATGTGTAATATCTTTTAATTTGAGATGATTAATTAACAGTTTAAGTGGATAGATAGCAATGGTTTTTGATCTATAAGCATCATCCGTTATAGCTACAACTCTAGCGATTGATTAGCGCACACCCGTCGTTGGGCGATCTGGATTAAAGTCAAGCATATAGTCTTCTTTCGGGGGTGGCATTTGCAAATAGAAACCTTTTTCACCAATTTCAGATAATAATTTAAGAGTATCGACCCTCGCTAATTGACGATCGGCCTTTAAAGGCATATCCATTACATGTATTGCTGTTCCAAACATTTCCTTTAAGCCGTCAGGTACTTTGCGCAACTGCTGTGCTTTCTCTACATACAAATACATTTCATCTTTCTTGGCGCTTTTAAATATTGATATAATTTTCATAACACTTTTTGACCTTAAACTTATTCAATATTAACTGATTTAAATTAGCCATAACAACCCTAGACTATGGTTACAGTTCTACTCTTCAAATTGCCTTAACTGCTTAAGCACTTCAGCACCAAACAGCTTCTCACGCCATCCCTGAAGACTCTCTGGGATTTTATAATCACCAAACGCTTGCTTAGTTCTCACCAGCGCTTCAAAATCTTTTTTACGCAACACTAACTCAAGCGCAATATTTTGCTCTTGAGCCACATTAACGGCGATTTTTTTAAGCACTTTAAAACGTTTATTCCAAATAGGATCAAGAGGCTTTTGAATACCCATAACCGCACCTTCTTCAGCTAACTTTTGCCTGGCACTGCCCAAGATTGACAATATCGCTTCGCCATCCTCACGTACATTCTTACCACGAATATCATCTATTTTAATCAACTGATCGGAATTCTCTGGCCAAGAGTTGATAATAGCGATGAGTGCCTGATTTTTAAGCAGCCAATTACGTGGCAAGTTCCGCTTGCGACTCTCTGATTCGCGCCACTGTGAAAGCTCTTTTAAGGCGACTAGTTTATAGTCAGCTAAATTCCACATTTGACTAAAACGCAAGTAATAATTTTCACTTTCAATAGCGTTATTTAGACTGGTTATTTTAACCAGAGATCTCACGCTGTCCTCTAAAAACCAAGTATAACATTCACTCTCTTGCATCAGCTTTATTTGTTGCTGACATATCTCAGTCAAATAAGCTACATCAAGCGCCGCGTAAAGCTCCTGCTTTTGAGTTAACGGCCTTTGCAACCAATTCGAGGTCGTTTCAGCTTTACCAATTTTAATGTTCAACACATGCTCCAGCATACGTTGTAAGCCCATGGTAAAACCCCAATCTAAAAATGCCGCGGCTAGCTGAGTATCATACAGTGGCTGAGGCACGACCCCCAAAAGCTGCTTAAAAAGCTCCAAATCTTCACTGCCAGCATGGATAATTTTTAATACATTACTGGCTTCAAACACTTCAATCAACGGCGCGTAGTCAGTTATTTTCAACGGATCAATAAGGTAGCACTGTCGGTCATCGGCTACTTGGATTAAGC
This sequence comes from Gammaproteobacteria bacterium, assembly GCA_034111875.1. Taxonomy (GTDB): domain Bacteria; phylum Pseudomonadota; class Gammaproteobacteria; order Pseudomonadales; family Balneatricaceae; genus Rs1. The sequence continues at coordinate 45,237 of JAWUWK010000112.1, read as the reverse complement.
CGGCGATTGGATAAAAAGTATCCACACGCTGGAACTCAGTGTCAATCGATATCATCGGCAATGTTAACCAGTGTTTAGAATACTCTAATAGCTCATGATTGGTCTCAATACGCACTGGTTTAAGTGCACTTTCTTCAAGCATCTGCCAGCTATACACACTATTTTGCATACTCCACCTTGCGACTGGAAATTCCCGCCACTTTAAATAAAAAACTATATGGCACGTCGACCCGCCAAAGCATGAGCCAAAGTTCCACCATCCACGTATTCCAACTCACCTCCCACGGGCACCCCATGGGCTATCCTAGATATTTTCAGATCATTATCGCGCAATTGTTCTGCAATATAATGTGCTGTGGCTTCACCTTCAACGGTGGGATTAGTCGCCAGTATTAGCTCATCAACCTTCTCATAGAGTAAACGTTCTATTAACTTCGATACACCTATATCATCTGGACCAATCCCATCCAAAGGTGATAAATGTCCACCTAACACAAAATATAAACCATTAAAACCACCGGTTTGCTCTACCGCTAATACATCCATCGGCGTCTCGACAACACAGATTAATCCAGAGTTTCGAGATTGATCGTCACACAGTGGACAGAGCTCTGTTTCGGTTAGAGTAGAACATTTTTTGCAACGTCCTAACTCGGCCACGGATTGGGCTAGAACTTGCGATAAAACAAGCGCGGCGTCGGGTTCACGCTCCAATAAGTGAAACGCCATTCGCTGTGCTGACTTTGGTCCAACACCGGGTAAGCAGCGCAGTGCATTGATCAGTTGCTGGATTAAAGGTGATAAAGACATGTTTAGAACGGCATCTGAAAGCCAGGTGGCAGCCCCATACCACCGGTGGCTTTAGCCATTTCAGTCTTAGAGTGACTTTCAATTTTACGCACCGCATCATTGACCGCTGCCGCAACAAGGTCTTCCAACACTTCTTTATCTTCTTGCATCAAACTCGCATCAAGATTGACCTTTTTCACATCGTGACGTCCGTTCATGGTAATTTTTACCAAGCCGGCACCTGATTCACCCAATACTTCCGCTATGGCCAGATCTTCTTGTGCCTTTTGCATTTGCGCTTGCATTTGCTGGGCTTGTTTCATGATACCTTCCATTCCACCTTTCATCATGTCGGTCACTTCTCTCCAATGTGTATAATTTTTATGGGCCTTATTAGCCAATTGGCATAATTGATGAGCGATCAATCTCAGCTGAAAAAGCACTCACTAGTTGTATAACGGTAGCATCAGTTTGAAAACTAACCATGGCTTGCCTCAGCCGCTTAGCACGCAATTTTTCAAAGCATTGCCAGGGTGTCTCTCGAGTACTTTGCTCACTGTCAAAACCAACCACTAAATCGGTTTTAAAATACTCCACTAGTTTAGCGTGTATCCGCTGTTTTTGGGTTACATCTAATACATTTTTTTGTAGTTGAGAGACATTAAATGCGATTTTTTTGCCCTTAATTGATTCTAAGGATAAATTTTCAGCTATATGAGCTGTCATCCCCGTAAAGCCTAATGAGCCCACCAGAGCCGCCCAGTCATCCAGACTAAATTGAGCATAATTTGTCACCGCTGGTGGGAGCATTTTGCTAATATCGATTTGACTTGACCCCTTTCTATTTAGCGGTTCAATGGCAATATCACTTTCTTTATTAACAGCTAATCCAGGCTCATTTTTCGAGTCACTAGCTGCAGGATCTAGTTCATTTTGCCGCTGGTAAGATTGATAATCATCTTCCCAAGGCGGAACATCTCTTTCCTCTAATAGCAGATTAACCACCGCCGTTTTCTCTGTCTGCGGCAGGTCTACAGCAGGGTTTAGGGCTGATGAGGCTTCAGATGCCGCTAACGGCGGTTTAACTTTTTGCCCGACATTAGTTTCAACATTGGCCTGAAAATCGTCACTTGATGCCTGATCTTCTTGACAGCTAGAAGCCTGTTTATGAGGCACTTCAATAGTCTCTGGATCAACGCCACCCTCGAGGACTTTTAATCCAACGGGCATCACTGCAGTGCTTGTCTGGCCTACTATCTGGTGATGAAGTGTTACTTCAAGTATTTCCTCACCTTGATGATTACTAACAGCGGGATTCTCAGCTAGACTTATAGACCTATGCTGTGCTGGATTACGTTGCTCATTTGGCGAATTTACTGCATCATTCGCTCTCTTTTTTTTTACTCTAGCCTCTGCAACCTCTTGGCTTTCTAAAGGCAGAACAACCTCTGGGGTATCTATTTTGAAATCATCAGAATGCACAACACTGTCAGGTGCACTCGCTGTTTGAGTATTAAAAGAAGAATCAGACTTTTTTTCAGAACCCGCGTCAGCAAGACCTGACAAAGGAGCTATTGGAGTTATATGCTCACTGCGAGCAGGCCTAAAAGCCAACATACGCATCAGCGTCATTTCAACACCTTCTCTGGCATCGGGAACAAAAGGTAAGTCTTTACGACCCATCAGCGCGATTTGATAAAACAGCTGCACATCTTCAGCACTCAGTCCTGCGGCTAAGGCAAGCACTTGCTCTTGATCACCTAAGCTATTATCTAATGCCGCGGGTACGGTTTGCGCGATGGCTATTCTGTGTAACAAACTGACAATATCACCTAATACAGTATTATAATCGGGTGAAAACTGCGCCAGATCATCTACACTTTTTAGCAAACCAACGCCATCGTTATTAACCAGGGCTTCGATAATTTGGTAGACTAAGCGCAAGTCAATAGTACCCAGCATAACCCTGACATCGATTTCAGTTATACGACCGGCCCCAAACGCTATAGATTGGTCGGTTAAACTTAACGCATCGCGCATAGAGCCATCTGCAGAACGCGCCAAAAGCCAGAGCGCCGTTTCTTCGAAGGTTATTTGTTCAGCACTCAAAACGTTTGCTAAGTGTTCGACAATGCGCTTCGGAATCATGTTTTTCAGGTTGAATTGTAAGCAGCGTGACAGTACGGTAACCGGTAATTTCTGAGGATCTGTAGTGGCGAGTAGAAATTTCACATGCGGAGGCGGCTCTTCAAGCGTCTTCAAAAGCGCATTGAATGAGCTTTTAGACAGCATGTGTACCTCATCAATTAAATAAACTTTGAATCGCCCACGTGAAGGTGCATATTGGACATTCTCTAATAGCTCGCGGGTATCTTCTACTTTGGTTCTAGATGCAGCATCTACTTCAATTAAATCAACAAACCGCCCTTGAGCAATCTCTGCACAAGCACTACATTGGTCACAAGGTTTAGAAGAAATGCCCTGTTCACAATTTAATGCTTTGGCAAATAGCCTAGCGATAGAGGTCTTACCGACGCCACGCGTGCCGGTAAATAAATAGGCGTGATGTAAGCGATCATCATCTAATGCATTGACTAGCGCTTTGAGAACATGCTCTTGACCGACCATTTCGGTAAATTGTTTTGGTCGCCATTTTCTAGCAAGAACTTGATAGCTCATAGATTTATTTCACCTAAGATAATAAGCAGATTTGCGGTAATGAACGCTTATGGACAACCTGATTAGCTTGCAAGCGACAATCACTTCGGCTGATGTTTTTGGCGCTATTTTTCAGGTTTTCTATGCTAACGTTTCAACGACAATATGTCCAAGATTAGATGGCTATCGAAGAGAATATCGCAGGCAAATCGGCACTTGATCTTGATTATTTAAAAGCCTATTAGTCAGGTAATTCAAAGGTTAAGTGCATGTCATTGAGTTTACGTTGTGATTTTGCTTTGAAATTTCCTCTTACTCTAGATCCTTTAGGTTTAGTCATATAGTAGAGCAACGAACTGCCCATTTCCGGGGATAAGTCATGTGACAGAGCCCACTGTTCGATAAACGCAAATAAGGTATTAGTTTGCTTATCTTCTATTGCCACCGGTAACGGTTGATCTAAGATTTCACCTTGACGAAAACGCCGACAGATCACATCGTAATGGTAATTAAAATTGGGTAATACGTATCTTTCTTGTTCTGACCTCAATTCAAACCAACCGGTGGCTTTTCCAGCATGATAGACCACAGGATGGCTCCATTGATGCTTAGTTGGGTGCTGCGCATTAAAGCAGGCCTCCTTGTATGCCATGCGTATATCAGGAATACCAAAGGCATTATTTAGATTTTGCAGTATTTGCAAAAACTCCGAAATACTAGGAGCCCAAGATAAGGTTTCCTTACAAAGACTGACCGCTGCAACTAACTCTTTTTCTGAGTAACTGGTTAAACTCATCGCCCACTCGCGTTTGGCAATGTTAATTTCGGCGCCGCTTTCAAAGCTACTTTTAAATTTATGGCCATAGATCGCCATAAACCGAGTAAACACCATATTAATTAAGGCTTTGGTATTCTGATTGATCTCGGTTTTGGGCGACTGCTCTGGCAGGTGCTGAGAGCTACCAGTTGGTGTCGTGGATATCCATGATGGCGGCTGTAATGCGCTTGCGTTTTTCTCTAGAATCTCTTTGGCTGTTTTCATTACCTAAACCTGTTTGCGGTGCGGTGCTATTAAGCTTATTTTGATGACTCTGCTGCTTGACCCAAGCGCGCTTCACCCAAGCTAAAAACTTTTGATCCCAACTACGCTCTTTAATATTCTTATCACAATAAAATAAAATAAATTCATCCATGCAACCATTGGCAAAATCTTGGGGTATATTATTGCGCGACAAAGTACTGTAGAGCATCGAAGAAGGCCTCCAATCCATGGTCATTGGATTTAACTGTTTATTGAGCACTTCCTGTTGATTAAAGATGGTTTGTAGCTCATCGTCAGAACGTTTTTTCCAGCCTGTACTGCCTCCAAAAGAAGGCGCTGGGCCAATATTTTTCAAGACATTACCTGAGTTGATAGCTGATTTAAAAGGCACTGTTTTTAAATCATCATGGTTGACGTTGAGTTTAGGTAATGGCCTAGCAGGGGCTGCTGGAGGCACATCATAAACAGGCAATTTTTGTGTCTGTGCGCCACTCGAATTTAAAGAGGTGGACAAATTTTGAACCTCTTCGGGGTCAGATAAATTTTCTATTTCTGGCGTCGAATTGACTACTTGAGAAGCCGATGGCAGATCAACTGAGCGTGTCTTTAACGCGACCTCTTTCAGCCCTGTGTCTAATAGTTGTATCGTAATATGATCCTTTAATGTTTCAATAGACATTGCCTGCTGTCGATTTAGACTAGCACAGAGCATCGCCAATTGTTGCCGGGACCAGAGGCTTGTTATCGATGTCCACTTTTCAGTGGATATATGAATTTTATGGATACTCAGACCGACACTTGTCACTGCTCTGTGATTATTTACCTGCCCTGACTCGTTAATGAGTTGATGACAAATATATAGCAGCAGCGACTCTTCTACGCCATAGCGCTTAGCGAGGGATGGATAGACAAAAAGTGGTATTTCAGGAAAGCTCATAGCATCTCAACATTGATATAATTTCTTCACTAGCAAAAAATATTTAACGATTACCCATTACGTATCGCTATACTGAACCGCTTTTAATGCTAAGCCGTTACTATAGGGCCTAAAACTTAGATACTTCATCTAAAAGAATAATGCCTGCTAACCATCTATTTAAAACTTACTTAGCGGGACCTTTGGACGATAATTACGCTCGGTATCACTACGCTAAAAACAAACTAAAATCCTCATTTATAATTACAAACTCTGGTTTTTAACTTATCTTAGCTTCACTCTCTACTTGGAACAAAGGTCTCTTAGTAGAACAATATTGATGAAAGCACGGGACTTAATCTCGTATTGAAAAACTCTCAACAGCACGTAATACATCGCTGCGATTTATTTGGCCGACGAGTTTACCGTGCTGAGTGATGGGCACACAATAAACGCCTTTTTCAATAATTAGATTTGACACACCAATTATATCAGTGTCTATGTTGACTGTACTAACTTCTTTTGTCATATAGTCACCAACAGTGCCTCCCTTCTCTTCTTCGTGGTAGGTCAAGGTTAATATAGCTTTTAAACAGTCCCCCTCTGATATAACGCCGACCACTTGACCTTCATCATCGACCACAGGGGCAGCTGATAATCGGTATTGAAGTAACATATGAATGGCATCAAACAAATCTGTTTGTGCTGTTACTTTTAGTACTTTGTCTGACATATAATCCTTTGCCTGCACTGACCTCAACATATTACACTCCTTGTTTAACAAGTTTCTACTACATATAATGACCTTTTTTAGCCTATATTTCACTAATTAACACCGCTACAGACAATCGAAATATCTGCAAAGAACAGATTTATCTAGTCGGTTTAACGCTACTGATGACAAATACTGTCTCGCAAAACATAGCTATTCATACTAAAAACTCAAACATACAATGCCTTTCGCAACTTAGGTCAGAGCATAATTAGCCACCGATTATAAAACCCTGATTTTTAGAAAAGTTCGAAGCGTTGATATTTATTGCTTGAATCCAGCATACAGTTTAATACTAACGGCTGGACTGCTAATTAAAGCAACGAAAGCGTGCTAAACTAAACTATTTTTAATGCTCATAAAGTAGCTTATTAATGTCACGTATTCAGATACAACCTAATATAGAGATTCAGTGTTTAAAAATGTTACTGGTGATTGCTTTAGGTTTATTTATTGCCGGTGTCCTAACGCCTGTCATGACAATAACTAAGCTAATTTTGTTAGAAAGTAGCTTTTCCATCATCTCTGGGTTAACGGACTTACTTAAACAACAGCAATATATTTTATTCATCATAATCACACTGCTAAGTTTAGTTTTACCACTGTTTAAAATTATATTACTTGCATGGGTGCTACACAAAAAATGCAAAGTAACTAAACTGCAAAGCACAATCAAACTTATTCACGATTATGGGCGCTGGGCTATGCTAGATGTATTAGTTATCGCTTTGCTATTAGTCGCTATCAAACTTGGGGCTATTGCGAGTGTAGAAGTACACATGGGTTTGTATTGGTTTGCCACAGCCGTTCTGATCACGATGTGGGTCACTCACCGTACTGTTATTCTTATACAAACACCTCATTAAATGGTTTTACTTAGATTGAATCGCAATAATCCGATCAGCACTTTCTGCTCTACAGGGACTAAATGTTTCATAGAAATCTGGGCCTTAGTCAATAATTGATTAAACGTTCATCGTAACAGCTCAAAGCAACGTTGCTTAAAAAATCACTGATATTTATTCGATTTAGCCAATTTTATGCGCTGCATAATATCAGTAATAACAGCGAGATAAATACCCATAAAGATTAACACTATGCCGATCAAATGAAAGACTTTGAGCTGCTCAGATAAAAAAATACTTGCTAGAATAGTGCCAAACACAGGCAGTAAATGAATAAATAAACTTGCTTTTGCAGCACCTATTTGCGATACCGCTTTATTCCAGAACAAATACGCCAATAACGACGGAAAAATAGCCAGATAAAAGACGGAAATCACTATTTCTGAAGAGACATCAAAGGCTTTGATTTGAGTGTGCTGTAATTCCCAATAGACGAATGGATAGATAATTAAATTTCCGATGAAGATGTTGGCGGCGAGCAAAGATAATCCAGATATTTCTAGAGGCTTATAGCGCAATAAAATAGAGTAAGAGGTCCAGCTCATGACAGCAGCTAAAATCCAAACATCACCACTGTTGAGCTGCAAGTCAAGAAGAGCAGCTACTTGTCCTTTAGTGATGATAACTATTACCCCAAAGCATGAAAACAACACACCTAAGAATTGCTTTTTGCTGAGCCACTCTTTATAAAAAACCATGCACAGCAACAGTACCATGATAGGAATTGCCGACTGTAATAACGCGGCGTTTGTTGCTGTCGTTTTTTGTACCACTAAATAGATCAAGCAGTTAAATAAAGCCACACCAAATAAAGAAAGTACGCTGATTATTTTCCAATGCTTAAACAGCAACGCCTTTTCTCTCATAAGCGGCTTATAAACAAAAGGCAGCAAGAGAATAAACGCTAAACTCCAACGCAAACTAGCCATTGTAAAAGGCGGTAAAATATCAACTAATGATCTTGCTAGAACAAAATTACCTGCCCAAAACAGCACTGTAAGCACTAATAATAAGTATGCCATTATACTCCTACTACCTCTTTAAATTTTGCATTTTAAACCCACCACAAAAAAGGGGCCTACGCCCCTTTTTTTACACAAACCGACATCTCGGATTAATCAATCTGATCAGCGATTATTTTTTTCCAAATTTCAGGGCCAGTGGTATGGACCGATTCACCATTGACGTCAACAGCAACAGTCACTGGCATATCCTTAACTTCAAATTCGTAAATGGCCTCCATACCCATCTCTTCGAAAGCCAGTACTTTAGCTCCAATAATTGCTTTAGACACTAGGTAGGCAGCACCGCCTACCGCCATTAAATAAACGGCTTTGTTGTCTTTAATGGCCTCTATAGCCGTGGGCCCACGCTCGGATTTACCAATCATCCCCAACAAACCGGTACTCTCAAGAATTTGGCGAGTGAATTTATCCATGCGCGTCGCAGTCGTAGGACCCGCAGGTCCAACGACTTCACCTTTAATAGGATCAACTGGACCTACGTAATAAATAAAGCGGCCTTTCAAGTCGACAGGTAATTGCTCACCACGATCTAACATCTCGATCATACGCTTATGAGCCGCATCACGACCCGTTAGCATTTTCCCATTAAGCAACACCGTTTCGCCTACTTTCCAGTCTTTTACCGCTTCTGGGGTGATTTCATCTAAATTCACACGGCGAGTAGAATCACCGACCTCAAAACTTACTTCAGGCCAATCTTCCAAATTCGGGGGAGTAAGCACTGCAGGGCCACTGCCATCCAGTACAAAGTGGGTATGGCGCGTAGCGGCGCAGTTTGGAATCATACACACTGGTAACGATGCAGCATGAGTTGGATAGTCCATTATCTTGACATCCAATATAGTCGTCAAACCGCCTAAGCCCTGTGCACCTATACCCAATTTATTAACAGCATCCATGATTTCTAAACGCAGCTCTTCAGTACGGTTTTGTGGACCACGTTTACGCAATTCATGGATATCAATTGATCCCATTAAAGACTCTTTAGCCATCACCGCAGCTTTTTCGGCGGTTCCACCGATACCTATTCCCAGCATACCAGGAGGACACCAACCCGCACCCATTGTCGGCAGGGTTTTAACCACCCAATCAACGATACTGTCAGACGGGTTTAGCATGACCATTTTAGATTTATTTTCAGATCCACCGCCTTTAGCCGCTATCTGAATATCTACGGTATCACCTTCAACTATCTCATAGTGAATAACCGCCGGCGTATTATCTTTAGTATTCGTTCTCGCCCCAGCGGGGTCTGCCAAGATAGAGGCGCGCAAAACATTATCAGGATGCAGGTAAGCTTGACGCACGCCTTGGTTAATCATGTCAGTTAATGGCATATCGGCATCCCATGTAACATTCATGCCTACTTTAACAAACACCGTCACTATGCCGGTATCTTGGCACAAGGGACGTTTACCTTGGGCACACATTCGCGAATTTATTAGCATTTGCGCCATGGCATCTCTAGCCGCAGGATTTTGCTCTTTTTCATACGCTTGGTGCAACGATTGAATAAAATCTAAAGGGTGATAATAAGAGATGAATTGCAGGGCATCAGCAACACTGCTGATGACATCATCTTGACGAATTACAGACATACTATGCTCCGGTAAAAAATTCTTGACTATCGATGAGGTATGCGTGCACCTCTGGCAATTTTTCTATCACTATGGTGCGGTTTATTTTAAGCCTACAACGAGCTTGTTGGACTTACCACTAATCTACTGCGAAAATCAGCATTAGGCCATCGTCTCAGGTTTTTTAGACTAAATAGCCATCTACACACCGTAAAAAATCGAAAATTTTATATCCAATCTTATTTTATTAGCTACAATCGGCTGGGTTAACAGGTGCTGAGTGACACAAAATAACACAGCTGCATGCAAGTATACTCAGAACGTTGCCTTAAAAAAAGCCGTTTGCAATATAGCCATCGAATTCAGAACATGAGTACAGCCTGCCCGGTGCAGATATTGGACTTAATCGCATGCTGTTCAAAGTATAGGATATTCATTAGGTTTAAAACTTCGCTATTACTCTTATCGAAAGTACAGTTAAAAATATTTACAAATTTTAAAAATTTAATCACATGACGCTTGCTACTAAAAAAGTAGCGAGGTAAGCTTGGTTTTTATTTTTTGGAGACTACTATGGCGTTACCTACACCTGGTTTGCCAGTGCGCGGCTCCGCCACGGGAAAGCCAATTATGGCATTGCTAGACCTGTTGGGAAGAACTTGGTCTTTAGCCGTTATATGGCAACTAAACCAGGGACCTGCAACTTTTAGAGAATTACAGAAGCGCTGCGAAAAAATTTCTCCTAGCCTATTAAATAAACGCTTAAAAGAGCTAAAGTCTCTGCAGTTAATTGATATTCAAGAACAAGGCTATGGCCTCACGCAACAGGGTCAGAGCCTATTCAAAATAATAGCTCCCTTAGGCCTCTGGTCCGATCAGTGGGCGCTTCATTTACAAACTGATAACTAACTGTATAAAGAGAGTAAAAATGTCATTAATGTATTCTCAAATGCCCTTAGATAGATGCACTAATCAACGCAAGAATAAGCAGTGGCTGAAACAACAATTTGACCAGCAAAATAGTCTTTTTTGTCTGATTGACAATGATCAAAATTTTTTTAGTTTGGCTGTCCCTTTTTCACCGCTATACTTAACCCATGAACAATTGCCTAAAGTGAGCATTACCAGCTGTATTTTCTTGGGAAAAAAGAACGACCAGAGTATTTTTGCACTCAACTCTAATAAGCTCAGTAACCGGGATAATCAAAACATTAATGCCCTGGGTCAATGGCAATCACTGCGACAAATGAGTGGTTTAATCCAACACCAAGATGCTGCCATTCTGGCACTTGCTAAAGGCTTAGTGCACTGGCACAAAACCCATTTATATTGCGGACGATGTGGCGCACTTAACCAGTTAATTGAAGCGGGCCACGCTAGGCGATGTACGGATAGCCAATGTCGAAATATGTGTTTCCCTCGCACTGACCCAGCGGTCATTATGCTGGTTGAAAAAATGTTTGATGATGGTGTAGCAAGGTGTTTATTAGGCAGACAAGCAAGTTGGCCAACAGGTATGTTCTCGACTTTGGCCGGTTTTGTAGATCCGGGAGAAACAATTGAAGAAACAGTTGTGAGAGAAGTCTGGGAAGAAAGTAATATTGAGGTTAAAGATCCACAGTATATTCGATCACAACCATGGCCATTCCCCTCCTCAGTGATGCTTGGTTTTACCGCAACCGCCGTGACTGAAAACATAGATATAAGCCAAGATGATTTGCATCAAGCCCGATGGTTTTCTCGTGAGGAGCTAGACACCTTCGTGGCGAAAGAAGCAGAACTTCCCGAACCATTTGGCGGCTATCGAATAAGCAGTAATGATTCAATTTCTACCTATTTAATAACCGCTTGGAAAAAAAAAGCAATAGGTCAATGCTGATTTTTTCTCTCGATTAAACGGTACCTCCAAAAAGGATTTACAATGAAACAACCTCGTTATGTGATGGGTAGGCTAGAGTGGATAATGCTATTGTCACTATCGCTTTTATGGGGCTTTTCGTTTATTAATATAAAGATATCATTAAATGAAATTCCGCCTATTTCTCTGGTTTTTTTACGTTTATGCATTGCCTTTGCCGCGTTGTTCATATGGTGTCTACTGCGCCGGAAAAACCTACTATTGAGCGGCAAAAACCACCTTATCCTCATGCTGGGGGGCTTTTTATCTTGTGCTGTTCCGTTCTCTTTGTTCAGTTGGGGACAACAACATGTACCAACGAGTATAGGGGCCATTTTCAATGGCTGCGTGCCTTTTTTTACGGCCTTTTTAGCACATTTTTGGATCGGTGGGAGTGAGCGTATGTCGAACCGAAAAACAATTGGTTTATCCGCAGGGTTACTCGGTATTCTGGTGATTATTGGCATCGATAATTTAACCAGACTAGAACCGACAAATCTAGGTCAGCTCGCTATGATACTGGCTTGTTTTTTCTATGCATTTAGCAGCATATATTTTCAGAAATTTATCCCCCGTACACTAGATAAAACAGTCGTTACCACGTTCACGTTATTTTGGGGGGGTATTGCTATCGCCTTTTTAAGCATCCCTATGGACGGTTTACCGAGCTTAGATTACAGCCCGAAGGTGTGGTTTTCTTTAAGTATCCTCTCCTTATTTTCGACAGCGCTAGCTTATGTCATATTATTTAGGTTACTCCGACGCGCTGGACCAAGTAACACCTCACTCAACACCTTTATAATCCCCATCGTCGGTATTTTAGTCGGTATTTTATTTTTAGATGAACGCTTAGTCTTAGAAGATATAGTAGGCGTTATTTTAATTTTTATTGGTGTAGCTATCATTCAAAATGCATCCAAACTTTTGAAAAATATAGTTAACTATAAAACCAAAAAAAGCCACTGATAACAGGAAAGGGACTGCCAAAAACACTTCAAAGCAGACTAAGGATAAAGCTAAAAAACCCCAAAATGTTATTAGCTTCTCTTAGTGAGTCAATAATCAATCTCTTTTGATATGCCTCGGACTGCACCCTCCGTCGGGATTTTTGCCACCCCCTGTCTGTATAAGTTATACTACTGCCACCACAGAGCTAGAACTGGAAAGCTCACCAGCAGAGTTAATGCGACTGCCTGCAAGCCAATAAAAGGCAAGACAGCTCTATAAATATGCGCCAAGGTTATATTTTTCGGTGCGACACTCTTTAAATAAAAGGCGGCGGGACCAAAAGGCGGAGTTAAGAACGAAATTTGCATATTTAACGAAAATACCACGCCAAACCAAATAGGGTCGTAACCCAGTGCAATAATAATCGGTACAAAGATAGGCATCGTCAATAATGCAATCCCTACCCAATCTAAAAACAACCCCAACAAAAACAAAATCGCCATCATTAGTAGTAAAATATGTAAGGGGTTACCGTCTGAAAAATTGAGTAACATATTTTCTACAAAGCGCATTCCACCCATTAGGTTGTATACGCCAACTAACATTGTCGCACCAATGCCTATCCAAATAATCATCCCGCAGGTCTGCAGCGTTTGTTTAGCGCTGGCAAATAGCAGTGACCAAGAAAGCTCTTTTCGTAACCAGGTAGAAATGACAATCCCGACAACCCCAACACCCGCTGCCTCTGTCACAGAAGCAATCCCAGCGTAGATACTGCCTAGAACGGCAAAGGCCACCAATACAGGCAAAGCGACATTTTTGACCATCTGCCACTTATCACTCCGGCTCATTTCCAATTCAACAACGTCGGCAATCGGTGCTAGTTTCGGATTCAAACGACAACGGATAAGCACGTATGCAATGTAAAGGGCCGCCAAAATAACCGCCGGTAGAAATGACGCTGTGAATAAATCGCCGATCGATACATTTGCAATCAGACCGTAGATAATTAAGACGATTGAGGGCGGCACCATAGTACCAAGTGCGCCACCAGCGCAGACAACCCCGATGGCTAAATTGCGATCATATCCAAGGCGTAACATTTGCGGCAATGCTAACAATCCCAACAACACCGTTTCACCCCCAATAATACCCGACATAGCGGCCAAAAAAACAGCCACGACTAAAGTTTGTACTGCAACCCCACCGCGCATTTTTCCACCAAAAACACGCATCGCATTGAATAAATCTCTAGCGATTCCAGATCTGTCTAAAATTGCAGCCATTAATACAAACATAGGTACGGCGACAAAAACATAGGAAGTGGTAAAACCATAAATTCTACTGACTAACAACGGAACCGCATGGGGGCCGATCCAGAACAGTAGAAAGAATAATGCAATCATGCCAGTAACCATCGCCAGCGGCATACCCGTAGACAAAAGCACAAACATCATGACTAACAGTAATATACTGCCCCACTCAATACCAATGACAGATAAATCAAATAGCTCAAACATCGTTACTCTCCACGCCAGGACTCACTCTAAAAAGCAACTTACAAAGTTGTAACACGTATTGTATTAACATCAATACAACACAGAAAAATAAAAATGTTTTCACGATGGCCGGTAACGCAGGATCCCAAGCGCTGCCGCTAGTTTCCGCTCTAAAATCTCCCCAGGGCGCAAACAGCGATTTTTCTGCGACAAGATAAGCTCCCCAACTCAATACGCCTGTATAAATAATAGAAAATGTGGTTATAAATAGATCTAAGTAATAACGAGCCTTAGCTGAAACACTGTCATAAAATATGCCAATGCGAATATGACGGTTGCTCGCTAAACAATAATTGCCCGCATATAAAAAGCAAATAGCACAAAATAACGTCGTTGTTTCATGTACCCAGATTGTCGGTGAATTGAAAACATAGCGGGCAATTATTTCGAATGCGATGATGGCTGCACTTAATAAAAATATCTGACAGACAGTCTCACCCGCCTTAAGGACCCATCGATCTAAAAAAGTAGTAGGTTGATGATTATCAGACGCACGGCCTGTGTCTGCATCGTTTTCTTTAGCTAATACAGTTACAGGGTTATTATCCGTTACAGGTACTGAACGATCAGAATTTAAAGATGAAGAATCCATGGCAGTGCCCTAGTATGAATAAATCGATAGAGTGTCGATATAATACGCCTAAAAATTTTCAAAAACGTACTTTATCAAAAGATTATTTGAGAGGACTAGCAGCCTATAGCAGGCCACTGTCTCTTAATTCCATACTTAAACTACAGCATGCCTTTCGCTGCTAAATACTTGTTTAATGCGTCGAAAACCTTACTTGCATTGGGAGATTTTTTGGCAAATACTTCCCATTGACCTTTTGCTATATTACGAAATTTGTTACGCTCGACCATACTCCAATCGTGAATAATGATATCACCTGACTTTTTGGCCTCTTCCACTGCAGCCATATCCCTCTCTTTGAGCGTACTTACCATATTTTGCGCAAAGTCATTCACTGATTTAATCAATACTTTCTGAGCTTTTTCAGGTATTTTTGACCAAGTTTTCTTGGTCATAGACACTTCTAACATAGGTAGTGAATGAAATCCAGGATACACAGGATGCTTAGCTATCTTGTGCAACCCCTGCTGATGATTTGTTGAAAAGACAGTATAGTCCGCCGCTTCAATTAAGCCTTTATCTAAAGAGGTATAAACTTCAGATCCAGGAAGATTAACCGGTGAAGCACCTGCCGCTGCAAATACAGCCTGCACTAGTCCCTCAGGTGCACGCAACTTTAAGCCTTTTAGATCTGCAACCCCATTTAAAGGTACTTTTGATACGAAAGCTTCTAAACCTGTTGCTGATGCGCCAATAAATTGGACACCGTACGGTGATAACAATTCCAGATATAGCTCCTTGCCACCGCCATTATTAACAAAATCTAACATCTCATTTGGATCTCCCCAGGCACCAACAGAGTTTCCTAACAAACCGAAAGCAGGGTCTTTTCCAGAAAAATAACTTGTCGCAGTTACATGGCCATCGAGAATCCCTGCTCCCACTGCTTCGAGTGTTTCTGTGTGTTTAACAATAGAGCCGACCGGCAGCATTTCAATAGAGACGACACCTTCAGTTAATTGCTCAACACTTTTTGCCCATTCCTGCTGGAAAATATAGTTTTGGTTACCTGCATTGTCACTCGACTGAAATTTTAAATTATATTCAGCAGCAAATGCTGAACCACTTAGGGCGGCAACAGCAACCAAAGGGCCTAATAAACTAGCGCTTAAAAATCTCATTGGTTTGGTCAATTTTGTTTTACTTATTTTCATTTTAAACCTCTTTACTTAAGTTACTTAATGTTTGTACTATTAATCATTACGCATCGGTAATGCTTAATTCCTTTGGAATTGGACTGTCTGTTATCGCTTATTTCAATCTAGGTTTCATTCAAGGCGATATTGTTATATGGGACCTGATGAGCCTAAGGTTACTCAATTTAGTTATTTCTGTTAACGCTTCCTCTAATATTTCAGCCACTGACTTACCAATTGATAAAGTAATCACCACCTCATCTGCCTGCGGTTCTTGCAATGCAGCAAACTGGCTGCTGATTAATGTCGTCGACATAAAATGATTCTGCCTTTTTTGTAAACGCATATTGATTGCCGGCTCAGTGCCTTTTAAATAAACAAACACTATCTCATTACTATTAGCTGCCAATTGTTCGCGGTAGCTCCTCTTTAAAGCAGAACATGTCATTACAAACGGCTGGTTTAAAGCTTGTTTACGTTTAATCAGATTCGAAAGTTGATTCAACCAAGGTACTCTATCCTCATCTGTTAAAGGCTTGCCTAGACTCATTTTGGCTATATTTTCATTTGGGTGATAATCATCTCCCTCTAAATACTCAACTTGGAGGTGATCGGATAGCGCCTTAGCAATAGTGCTTTTCCCGCAGCCAGATACTCCCATCACAATGATATCCATAGACCACCCCTAACAACACCAACAAAATGTTAGCGCTAACATTATTGTGTTAGAATAATCCTTAACGCAAAGACATGTCAATAGTAATTTAAATTAATGTGAGCGCTAACAATAAAAACCAACTATCGGTATACTCTTACTAAGATAATATCTAGCAGGCACTCAATGAACAGCTCGTCCACAAAGAAGTCGCGTAGCAAAGGAAAAGTCACCCTAAGCGATGTCGCTAAGGCTCTAAATATTAGCTCAATAACGGTTTCAAGGGCGTTAAATACCCCTGAAAAAGTATCAAAAAATGTACTTAGAAAAATACAACATAAGGTAGCAGAGCTTGGTTATATACCCAACCGTGCGGCAAAATTATTAGCCACTAATAAAACCAATACCATAGCAGTGGTGATACCTTCTATTTCAAACACCGTGTTTAGCAATGTCATAAAAGGTATATACGATGTTTGTACGCCCAATGATTTTGATATATTTTTCGCCAACACCTATTACTCTATTCAAAAAGAACAAGACTTAATCAACAAGCTTTTAACTCAGCACCCTGACGGTATGATTATTACCGGATTAGACCTCTCTGATGCCACAGAAAAAACTTTGCGTAACGCCAATATTCCCATAGTGCAAATTATGGAAACGGGATATAAAGCACCCATTGATATGAATGTTGGTATATCCCACTTCGATGCCGGAAAACTAATGGCTGACTATTTAATAAATAAGCAATATAAACACATCGGCTTTATTGGTGCACAGATGGATTTTCGCTCACAGCGTCGTATGAACGGATTTTTAGCGGCTTTCGATCAAGTGAATCCAAACACGACAAGCTACACATTAACCACAAACGCCCCTTCATCAGTTAAACTTGGCGGTGAGTTAATGGCAGATATTCTAAGCCAGTATCCACAACTAGACGCCGTATTTTGTAACAACGATGATATCGCTTACGGTGCTATATTCGAATGCCAACGGCGCAAATTAAAAATTCCTGAGCAAATCGCTATTTCCGGCTTTAACGATTTAGGCTCATCCGCCTGTATCAACCCATCCTTAACAACCATCAAGACACCCCTCTATGAAATGGGTAGAACAGCCGCTCAAATGCTCTTAAACAGTATTAACAATATAGAAATAACTGACCCTATTATCGATATGGGAGTAAAATTACAAGCAAGAAACAGTGCCTAAGTTTATAATTTGCATTGCTGATAAGCTAAGAATGGGCGAACAAGTAAAACCCACCTCGGGCTTAAAGGCTAATTAGTGATTAATGAGATTGACCGTAGATATTTTGCATTTTCATATCAATAGGGCTTCTTCAGTTCATTTTACAACCCAAAAAAGCCCCTTCTTTAATGGCTTAAGGTTCGATAGGATATGCAGGTAACGTCTGCTTAGTCATACGTTTAGCTAGGCGCATTACCTGACAGCTATAACCAAATTCATTATCGTACCAGACATAAACCACACAGCTTTTGCCTCCTTCTGCTATTGTTGCCAATGCATCAACGGTGCCCGCCGCACGCGATCCAACAAAATCAGTAGACACCGCTTCAGGTGAGATACTGTAGCCAATTTGTTTCTGCAAGCTTGAATGCAAGGCCGTTTTTCTTAGAAACTCATTCAGCGCTTCACGGTTGGTTGCTTTCTCTAGATTAAGATTCAAAATAGCGATAGAAACATTCGGTGTCGGCACACGAATAGAATTGCCTGTCAGCTTACCTTCCATTTCCGGCAAGGCTTTAGACACAGCTTTAGCCGCGCCAGTTTCAGTTATCACCATGTTTAATGTCGCGGCGCGACCACGGCGATCACCTCTGTGATAATTATCAATTAAGTTTTGATCATTAGTGAATGAGTGAATAGTCTCAACATGTCCATTTTGGACACCGTACTTATCACACATTGCCTTTAGTACCGGTGTTATGGCATTAGTCGTGCAAGAGGCCGCTGATACAATAGTATCTTCATCTAGAACATCATCTTGGTTAACACCCATGACAATATTTTTGATCCCCTTACCCGGTGCCGTCAATAGCACTTTTTTCGCTCCAGCGCATTGAAGGTGCAAGCTTAGACCCTCTTTATCACGCCACATACCGGTATTATCGATAACCAGTGCGTCATTAATACCATACTGAGTATAATCAACTTCTTCAGGGCTAGAGGCGAAAATTACTTTAATCATGTTGCCATTGGCAATTAACGCATGGTTTTCGTTATCGACAGTGATGTTACCTTTAAACGCACCGTGAACTGAATCGCGACGCAACAAGCTAGCGCGTTTTTCTAAATCGAATTCCGCTTTGCCCTTACGCACAACAATGGCGCTTAAACGCATGCCACTAGAACCGCCGGTTTGCTCTAGCAGTAGACGCGCCAGCAAACGACCAATACGCCCAAACCCATAGAGTACAATGTCTGTCGCTTTATCGGCAACATCTGTACCGCCTGCAGAGAGCTCTGTTTCTAGGTACGTTTTTAAATCACTTTCTACTGTTTGCTTACGAAAATTTACTGCAAGCTTTCCAATATCTACGTGAGCATTTTTGATATTTAATTCAGATAACACCTTGAGAACAGGAAAGGTATCTTCTACCGTTAGCTCTGTGATTTCTATCTGGCGACCGAAACGGTGTGCCTTTAAAATATCTATGACTGATCGTTTCACTAATAAACGACCAAAAACCGAGGTCTCAACATTCTTGTCACGGAACAAGACACCAATTAAAGGAATCATTTCCTCGGTTAGGGCCTCACGCTCTTTCCATGCTGAAAAAACTTGCTCTCGACTCACTATACTCTCCAATTTTTATGGTGTAGTTGATTTGTGGCCGCATTATCTCTATTTCTGGGCCGAGTATCAAACCAAAATACGACGACTTTAAGCTAATTTTAAATAAAATTATGAAACTGCTGATTTTCAGTCTCAAACTGACATAAAATAGCTGTCGCATGTTTAACTTCTGATTTCCTGGGGATCTTTGTGACAAATCTTTCTTTCGCTTTACCTTCTAAAAATGGTGACACAAAATGGCTCGGCGGCGTTAAAGCAGCTGGTGCTGGTTGGTTAATAGCCCAAGCGGCGCAAAAACACTCAGGCTTAACAGTGGTCATATGCAAAGATACTAATAGCGCACTGACACTTGAAAGTGAAATCAATTTTTTTGCCCCCAGCCAAGGCCTGCAAATACTACCCTTTCCCGATTGGGAAACCTTGCCATACGATAGTTTTTCACCCCATCAAGATATCATCTCCAGCAGACTGACCACATTGCAGCAACTACCTTTAATTAAACAAGGTATTATTGTCGTCCCCATCAGTACTTGTATGCATAGAATAGTCCCAAGTGAATTTTTAGTCGCTAATACCTTATTACTTGATCGCGGCCAGCACATCGACATAGCTAAATTACGCAATCAACTGACACAAGCCGGCTATAGAGCCGTTGAGAGTGTCTTCTCACATGGTGAATTCGCCTTGCGTGGTTCTATCATCGATTTATTCCCAATGGGCAGCAAACACCCTTTCAGAATTGATCTGTTTGATGATGAAATAGACAGTTTGCGCACATTTGATCCTGAATCTCAGCGCTCAATTGAACAAATAGAACACGTTCGCCTCTTGCCGGCCAGAGAATTTCCGCTCACAGATGAAGCCATCGCGCTCTTTAAGCGCCAGTGGCGTGAACGCTTTGACGTACAACCAAAAAAATGCCCGACCTACCAAGATGTTAGCAACGGGTTTGCCCCAGCAGGTATAGAGTATTACCTCCCATTATTTTTCGATAAAACCAATACCTTATTTGACTACCTACCTGAAGATTCTCTCATTATCAGTGAAGGTGGTTTAGAAGTTAAAGCTCATGCTTTTTGGCAAGATGTCTACCAGCGCTATGAGGAGCATCGGCACGATATTGAAAAGCCTATTTTAGAACCTAGTGCGTTATTTTTAAACAGTAATGACTTTATGCGCGAACTAAAGTCTTTCCGCAAATTACAATACTCTGATGAGACAGTTACAGGCGCAGGACGCCGCAATTTAAATTGTAACCTACCGCCAACCTTAAATGTCGATTCCCAAAGCACTAAACCACTGAGTGCACTTTCAGACTGCATTCAGGCCAACAGCCACCAACGTTTTTTATTTTGTGCCGAATCTGCAGGGCGCCGAGAAGCGCTATTGGAGCTGTTAGCAAGGATTCAACTCAAGCCGAAAACAATTGATAGTTGGCAACAATTTATATCTGAAGAGATACCTTTTAGTATCACCGAGTTCCCTTTAAGCCGCGGGTTTAGCACCGATCGCTGGCAAGTGATCAGCGAAGCTCAGCTGTTTGGTCAACAAGTTTTTCAACAGCGTAGACGCTCTAAAGAAAAAAACCAATCTGAACTTGTCGTCCGCAATTTGACGGAATTGCACTTACACTCCCCTGTTGTGCATATCGATCATGGCGTAGGACGTTATCTCGGTCTCGAGACCATTACTATCGAGAACCAAACGAATGAATTTGTCAAACTTGCTTATGCTAATGAGGCTACCTTATACGTACCTGTGGCGAACTTACATTTTATTAGTCGATATTCCGGCACCAGTGATGAGCTCGCACCTCTGCATCGACTCGGTACAGAACAATGGAGTAAAGCACGTCAAAAAGCAGCAGAAAAAATTCGTGATACTGCGGCAGAGTTACTTAGTATTTATGCGAGAAGAGGAGCCCGTATAGGCTATGCCTTTGACAATCCCGCTGAAGAATATCAACGCTTTGCTGCCAACTTCCCGTTTGAGGAAACACCGGACCAAGCCATGGCAATTGTTTCTGTCATACGCGATATGACATCAGCACAGCCAATGGATAGATTAGTCTGTGGTGATGTTGGTTTCGGTAAAACAGAAGTGGCGATGCGAGCGGCTTTTATTGCCGTTCAATCAGGCAAACAAGTCGCTATTTTAGTACCTACTACATTACTCGCTCAGCAGCACTATGAAAACTTCAGTGATAGATTTGCTGATTCTGCGATTAATATTGACATTATTTCTCGTTTTAAAACAGCAAAGCAGCAATCATCTACATTGGCACTGTTGGCCAGTGGTGCAGTAGATATAATTATTGGGACACACAAAATAATTCAAAAAGATGTTAAGTTCAATCAACTAGGTTTAGTCATTATCGATGAAGAACACCGTTTTGGAGTACAGCAGAAAGAACGTTTGAAATCGATGCGCTCCGAGGTCGACATTCTTACGATGACCGCCACACCCATCCCGCGCACTTTAAACATGGCCATGTCGGGGATGCGGGATCTATCAATTATCGCGACACCCCCTGCCAAGCGCTTGTCGGTAAATACCTTTGTTCGAGAATCTGAGCCCAATATTATTAAAGAAGCCATATTGCGTGAACTTTTGCGAGGCGGTCAAGTGTACGTATTGCATAATGAAGTTAAAACCATCGATAAGCTAGCGCGTGAATTAGCGGAGATGGTTCCAGAGGCCCGGATTGCGATTGGTCATGGCCAAATGCGTGAGCGACAACTTGAACAGGTCATGTCAGACTTTTATCACAAACGCTATAACGTCCTACTGTGCACTACCATCATCGAAACGGGTATAGATGTGCCCAATGCAAACACTATCATCATTAATAGAGCTGATAAATTCGGCCTGGCTCAGCTCCACCAGCTTCGCGGCCGCGTAGGCCGATCGCATCATCAAGCCTACGCCTACTTATTGACCCCCTCGCCTAAATCAATCAGTAAAGATGCAGCTAAACGTTTGCAAGCTATTTCAGATGCCACTGATTTAGGTGCTGGTTTCACTTTAGCGAGCCACGATTTAGAAATAAGAGGTGCGGGTGAGCTACTAGGCGAAGAGCAAAGCGGCCAAATACAGGGCATAGGCTTCACCTTGTATATGGAAATGTTAGAACAGGCTATCGAAGCGATTCGAGCCGGTAAAACCCCTAATCTTGATAAGCCCTTACAGTTTGGTTCAGAAATAAACTTACATCTGCCAGCGTTAATTCCCGATGACTACTTGCCTGATGTGCATAGCAGATTGGTAATGTACAAACGTATTTCAAGCAGCAAAGATGATCTGGAACTAAAAGAACTGCACATTGAAATGATAGATAGGTTTGGGCTTTTACCTGATGCAACCAAAAATTTATTTAGGATAACAGCACTCAAGCACAGTGCGGATGAACTGGGTATTTCTAAAATAGAGGCCGGTGTCGGTAGCGGAAGAATTGATTTCAGTGATGATACTAGTATTCAGCCCATAACACTGGTGAGTTTGGTACAAAAACAACCTAAACGATACCAGCTTGCAGGACCCAGCCAGTTGAAGTTTGTTTTTCCTATGCCCGGGCCAGAAGAGCGTTTCAATACCGTAGAGGGATTAGTTGGATTACTCGGCGAAGGCTAGTAAGCTCGATTATAGATCAATCCATAATATTGCACTTTAGATGTTTTTTACCTAAGCGCTCAATCATGTTCGTTTTCAAGTGAAGGCAGAAGCAGGCTTGATAAACGAGGAAAGCATCGTTCATCGATATTGACTCAATAGACAACTTATTAGCATTAAGTAACACTATGGTTACTTAATGCTAATTATCGTTAGTTAATTTGACTAACATTATATTGAGGCTTCTCTGAATTGCAGATAGAAACGATGTGTTTAAACAGTTGCTATAATCTGGCGACGACTGCACAAGCTTTTGAACGCATTTCACATCAACGGCTTATCGGGATCATCCCCAAAAACTGGATTATGAACTAGCAAAATGGACGTATCTGGCAAATATAAACTATGCTGCCTATTATCTATACCAGCTTATTCTTTTGCTATTAATAATGATGCCGTAGATTGCTTTTTAAAACACGCTATTGCATGGCTAGACCGGCAGAAATCTTTAAGATCGAGCTGCAGCATAATGTTTATCAAATGCGAATTATTCAGGCACTTTAATCCAATCACTGATCAATTTATCGCACTATATTAATCATATACAAGTTACAAGTTTGCACAATAGAGGGAAACCGAGTAAGTTTAAAATTAAATTCCCAAATATATTCAATGCATTACAAAATATGGGTTATACTGATCACATGGGTTTAGCGTACTTTATAATAAAAAGTATCTACCGCGGGCTAGATTGATTACCCCCGTTACTGAATTTAAAAGGTGAATATAAATGAGTATGAATGGTGCAGCAGCGCAGCTTGAGACAATGAACAAGGGCAAACCATCGAAAAAGTCGGCCAAATCCCGTGCAGTCCAAGAAGAAATAATCTTCAATCAATGGGCGACATTCAAAGTGAACAGCGAATTGTTTGCTATTGACGTTATGCAAGTTAAGGAGGTACTCAGGTATTCTGAAATCACTCCAGTGCCCGGATCAAGTTCTTATATACGTGGTATTATTAACTTACGCGGTAATGTGGTTACCGTCATAGATACACGCCTACTGTTTTCCTTAGCGACTAGAGAAAATGATGATGATACACGCATCATCGTTGTTGAATACAACGAACAAGAAGTTGTAGGTATGGTGGTCGATAGCGTAGACGAAGTGGTTAACATTCCTCAAAAGGATATTGAGCGCGCCCCTAGTGTAGCAAGTGATGATTCAGATCGTCGATTTGTTCAAGGTGTGAGCTATTACGAAAACAACCTGATCATACTATTAGATCTTGCTAAAATGCTAGAGAGCATTACGCCTGCAATTGAAGAAAGTAATTAGTACTTCTTCTCTCCTTAAAAAATAGCTACCGGCTTTAAACACTCTGCTAGCTATTTTTTATAGAGGCAAAAACAGAATGCAAATCACTGGATAAAGGTAAACCATCCAAGTTTAATTTACCTTCTATATGATCTAAATGGCGCATCATCAAGTCTACTGACTGAGCTTTGGCTCTTAAACGAATCGCCTCAACAAGTTCTAAATGTTCATCATAAGAGCAGTGTGATATACCGCGTTTTTCATATTGAGCGATAATCAGAGACGTTTGAGGCACCAAAGATCGATGAAAACTTTTCAACTGAGAATTACCTGCTATATCAGCTAACTTAAAGTGAAACTCTCCTGAGAGACGGATTCCTGCTGATCTATCACCATTTTGAAAGCATTTTTTCTCTTCTACAACGATGGAAATCAGCAATTTCAAATCAGCCGAGACATGATGCTCGACTGCAAGCTCGATAATTGCCCGCTCAACCACCCTCCTAGCGAAAAATATCTGTTTAGACTCTTCCACTGACACACTGGCCACAATGGCGCCTTTATTAGGCCTTAACTGTACGACTTGTTGATGTGCTAATTTCTGTAAAGAGCGACGTACGAGGGTGCGACTCACACTAAAGATTTCAGCCAGAGACTCTTCACTCAATCGAGTACCTGGTGCTAGTTTTTGTTCTAAGATTGCTTCATATACATGATCGTACACTAGGTCATTTTGATCAACTGACATAATTAATTATCGCATTGCTCTATTAAGTAAATGAATTCTCATTATGATGACTTGTGTAAAACATATTTGAGTTTAATCCATATGCCTCACGCTTTAAAACTTCAACATCATCCCAGTCTAAAAGCTGCTAGCTGATTGAATTACTAATCTAAATACAGAATTAATCGAATATATGCTTCAAATTCTGCAGATAGAGCATTGGTGCTATGGGTTTTCCAAATCAACTCCCCTTTCCTATCAATAAACAAAAGTAGTTGGCGTGCCTGACACATCAAATTCTTGGCTATATTATCGCCATTGACGGCTGTTTTAAAACTAACACCCAGTGCTTTTAGCGTCTTTTCAGGATCCGCGTCTAAAGATTCGCGAATACTGATGCCCAGGACTGCGAAACCAGAGCCTTGATACTTTCTATACAAGGCATCTAAATCGGGTTGTAGCAACTGGCAATAAGAACACCAAGTACCCAAAAATGTAAGATCAAGCCTTTACCCGCATAATCTTTTAAGCTAGTAGCATCTCCTGTTTGATCAAATACAGTAAAATCTGGAGCTTTAGCGGCGACCGCGGGGCAAGCCGAGAGTATTAAAAACATAGCCCATAATGAAGACCGAAGCCATTTCACCAACATTATTCTTTTACCTTTCATTTAACATAGATCGCTTAAACCTTATAACGGTTTAAATTAAGCAAATATTAAATCACTGCCCTTGTGGCTAAAGTATTTAGATCCAGTTCCTAGGACTCTGTCGGACTTAACGCTAATCTACTTCGAAAATCAGAGCTCCCCCATACTACAAGCCTTTTCTCGCTAAATAGCCCGCTATGTACATGAAAAGAAACAAAACCTGTCTCAAATCTATTATTTCTGGCTAGGATCAGCCAAATCGACAATCTCCTATACGGCATTCAATTTAAAACCCTTTATAAGGTGCCTATGCAAAATTCTAGTCAGTTACTTGATTTTGGTCTCTCGTAAAGGCAATGTTTGATTGAACACTAACTTTTCTTGGCGGCTATCACTATCAACTACAAAATAACCCGTACGTTCAAATTGGTAACGCGTTTCAATTTCAGCATTCTTTAATGATGGCTCGACCCAAGCCCGCTTAATAATACGAAGTGAATCGGGGTTAATTAACTCTGTAAAAGGTTTCTCTTTGTTTTTATCAGGACTGGGATCGTTAAACAACCTATCATAAATGCGCAGTTCACAGGGGATGGCATGCTCAACACTCACCCAATGTATCACCCCTCTTGGCTTAAATTCAGGGTCGGGATTAACGCCGACAGTACCTGGAACAATTGAGGCTATCACTTCAATAATGTCGCCTTTTTCATCCTTTACAACCTCTTCCGCTTTAATGACATAGGCACCGCGTAAGCGCACAAAATCACCTATTACAAGACGTTTAAATTTCTTGCGGCCAAGGCTTGTGTCTTCTGAAAAATCTTCTTTCTCAATAAAAATAGTCTGTGCAAAAGGCAATTCTCTATGGCCCATATCCAGTTTTGGATGTGCAGATAAAGATAATAATTCACTACTTTGAGGGTAATTGTTTAGGCGTATTTTCAATGGTTCTACCACACACATTGCACGTCTGGCATTTTGCTCTAAATCATCGCGAACAGCAGACTCGAGCATACCGACATCCACTGTTCCATTAGAGCGTGTAACACCTACCATGTCACAGAATTTCCTAATCGCTACTGCAGTGAACCCTCTGCGACGCATGCCTGAAATCGTCGGCATTCTTGGATCATTCCAACCAGAGACTATATTTAGGTCGACCAGTTGTTTTAACTTGCGTTTACTGGTGACGGTGTAATTCAACTCAAGTCTTGAAAACTCATATTGTTTAGGTATAGAAGGCACCGGTAAATTAGCCAAAAACCATTCGTACAAAGGCCTGTGACCTTCAAATTCCAAAGTACAAATTGAGTGGCTTATGCCTTCTATTGCATCGGATTGACCATGGGCAAAATCGTATATTGGATAAATACACCATTTATTACTAGTTTGATGATGTGCGATGTTCAATATTCGATAGAGCATTGGGTCACGTAGATTCATATTAGAGGATTGCATATCAATCTTTGCTCTCAAAGAACAATGACCTTCAGCGAACTCACCCGCTTTCATCTTGGCAAATAAAGCAATATTTTCCTCTATCGATCTCTCACGATAAGGGCTTTTTTTACCTACTGTTGTGAAATCGCCTCTAAATTCGCGCGCTTGTTCTGCATTAAGATCACAAACATAAGCGTTTCCTTGCTCTATTAAATGCACCGCCCATAGGTAGAGTTGATCAAAATAGGTAGAGGTATATTTAATTTCTTGATGCCATTGAAAGCCCAACCAACTAATATCACTTTTGATTGAATCGATGTATTCTTGGCTTTCTTTCTCAGGGTTAGTATCATCAAAGCGCAGATGACAAATGCCATTATATTTCTCAGCAGTACCAAAATTTAAACAAATAGATTTAGCATGGCCTATATGTAAATAACCATTGGGCTCTGGCGGAAATCTGGTCACTATTTGAGACGGCGGATTATCTCCTTTTAAGTCATTTTCAATGATCTGATGAATGAAATTACTACTTTTTATCTCAGTTTGCGCAGTCAAGTTATGAATACTCATGGATCGTTTTAAAGGTAACCTCAAATAGAATTATTAGAAGCTGAATTAGGTTTCTACAATTGATACCTGGCAACTTACTAGCGCAATTAATATACTGCCTTAATTCCATCAAAAATGAGGGCTCGTTAAACAGTATTATATACATTTCAACGGCTGAAGTTGAGTTTAAAGTCGTGCAATTTATGACTCTTGTGACTAAATAAATCGGATTCAAGCAAAATCCCATTAGAATATAGAAGTATTGGCCATGCTGAGTATAATAGTGGCATTAACCACTCTAAACAGTTTTTATCCCGCAACTAGATTCAAACGAGAGTGTTTCAATGATTTAAATGACTGTCACCAGAGAAGAGTATATGGATACCCTCAAATAATCTTGGTTACTGGCAGTTTGTCCAGATCATTGAAGCATTCGCGGTAGATATTGATTTGTGGATGTAAACTTATTATATAAGGCAATATCATGATTACACTGCACACCAACTTTGGCGACATTGAGCTACAATTAGATTTTGAGAAAGCCCCTATCACTGCTGGTAATTTTCTTAAACTAGCAGAGGAAGGCTTTTACAATAATTTAATATTTCATCGTGTAATCGCTGGCTTTATGATTCAAGGCGGCGGGTTTACTGCCAGTATGAAACAGAGAGAAGGGGCGGCCACTATTGACAATGAGGCAGACAATGGATTAAAAAATACCCTAGGTAGCCTTGCTATGGCAAGGACTATGGATCCACATTCAGCCTCTAGTCAATTCTTTATAAACTTATCTGATAACGATTTTTTAAATCATACGACTAAAACTATGGAAGGCTGGGGATACTGCGTATTTGGTAAAGTGAGCGCAGGCAATAATGTAGTCAATAAAATGGGTGCCATAGCGACAACTATGCGTTCAGGACATCAAGATGTGCCGGCTGAAGATATCTATATTGAATCTGTTACTGTCGTAAAGGCAGATAGTGATGAGTCTATAGGCTCAGATGACCAATAAATGGCCATTTTTTTTGTCGCCGACTTACACTTAAGCCAACAACGTCCTGATCTTATTGAGGCGTTCAGCCATTTTCTAGACCAAACTGCTCGCGGGGCTGACGCTGTATATATGTTGGGAGACATATTTGAAGTTTGGATCGGCGACGATTTTTTAGACCCTTGCTTCAGCCCTATTATCAGTGCGCTACAAACGCTTAATGAACAAGGCTGTAAGATATACTTCCAACATGGTAATCGTGACTTCTTGGTGGGCAATAGCTTTGCTCAACATATAGGCGCACAATTACTTGATGAAAAAGTGATAGTGCATCTACCTAGTCAAAAAGCCTTAATTATGCACGGTGATCAATTGTGCACAGATGATACTGAGTACCAGAAGTTTAGAAGTTTAGTACGTTCTAAAGAGTGGCAGCAGAATTTTTTGGCTAAAACCATTGAGGAACGCCTGCTAATTGCCGAACAATTACGTAATGTAAGTAAAGCGCAAACAGGCTTAAAATCAACCGAGATTACCGATGTTAATCCACTGGCTGTTGAACAAGCTATGAGAGTAGCTGACGTTGAGCTTTTAATTCATGGCCATACCCATAGACCCGCAACCCACAAGTTTCTAATAGACCAGCGTGAGACGATGCGAATAGTCCTAGGTGATTGGGATAAATCTCTTTGGTATCTAGAATGCACACTATCAGGATGTCTATTAATTGAAATAGGTCTCTGATTAAAAAGGATTTACTATGCTTAAGGTTTTCACAATAATAGCAGTATTGTCATTAATTAGCTGCTCACCTTCAGGACTCAAAAAAAATGCAGATGATCAATTTATTAAAAATAGTTACCCGATTGCGTTAAAACAGAGCTACCGACATTGGCTTGGGCTTAAAGACGATTATGGCAACAATTACAGTTACGAACGAGACTCGATCATACTAACTGGTTTTAATAGTTCAACCAAACTGGTTATAAAAAATGATCAGGTTGAAAATAGATACTTCTTTGAATGGCAAACAGGAAACACACCGAGTCTGACATGGCGGGAAGACTTCACTGAACTTGGATTACACGACCAAGGGGCCTCAGTAAAAACCTTAGATGAATTATACAAACAATGCGAAACTGTTGTATTAAGTAAATCCATTACTGAATATGCAATTACCTTAACGCTTGATCGTCTAAATTTATTAAAGCAATGTAGTTACACCAAAGTGAGCTGTGATCAGAACTGCACTAAAGGCATTCGCATTCAAGGTTTGAGTATCTTGTAGTTAGCTAAGTTAGACTTGATCAATCGGTAAATAACTATCAATTAAGAATGATAATAGCTCTACGCTGCTGCTATAACCTATTGAATTAATAGTTATAATCCGATCAGCATTATCTTCTGTACTGGAATCATCGGTGAAATTTCCACTATTACTAAAATACACAACCGTATTGACATCCCCTTGATCAAAACGCAGAAAATGATCCAATGATTCGCTATCGTTAGGCCTGTGTAAAAGATTATTTAACGAAACATTAGCGCTCCCTGTAACCGCTACTTTATGTTCAATCAATTTAAATCGTTCAATATCATAGACAGGCTCAATATCTCTTAATATTGAGGACTCACCGAGGGGATAAATAGAAAACAAACGCTCTACCAAGCCCAAAGGAAGTTCACTGTTTAGCACCGCATCTGATTGATCTGACATGTTCTCTGGTGATATATCGGCAGTTAGTTTGATGCTTTGCAATGATTCCAACATCAAAGACTGACTTCCTTCTATTGAAATCAGAGCAGAACCATCTTTTTCTGTTTTAACGACCTCATCCAAATAGAGAGAGTCGCCGTTAGACAGCAACCTTTTACCGCCATATATATCAATAGCAGAAACTGAGCCTTTGATATACTCAATAGTAGCAATAGAGTCTCGCATAACATCACCTCGAATTAACATAATATTAATCATAGAGATTTATTTGTGTTTATGAAATTGTACCTTGGTACATGAATATAAAATTAACAATATTGATCTGCACAGGTTGTTAAAAACAGATGTTCAGAGTAATTGAATCAGAGAATATCGATACTATCACTTAACTACCCTGCATATTTACAAAAAATATAATACTAGATAACTTTAATACCCCCCATAAATGGCTGTAATGCCTTTGGTACATGAACGCTTCCATCTGCATTTTGATGGTTTTCAAGAATAGCGACTAATGTTCTACCTACTGCGAGACCAGAGCCATTGAGAGTATGTAATAACTCATTTTTTCCTGTCAACGTATTTCTCCAACGGGCTTGCATACGACGTGCTTGAAAATCGAGCGTATTAGAGCAAGATGATATTTCGCGGTATTTTTGCTGAGCAGGTAACCACACTTCAATATCGTAGGTTTTGGCCGCAGCAAACCCCAAATCACCTCCACATAAATTGATCACACGATAAGGTAACTCAAGCTTTTGCAAAATGTTTTCAGCATGTGCTGTCATATCTTCCAATGCCCGCCAGGAGTCTTGGGGTTTTACCATTTGAATCATTTCAACTTTTTCAAACTGATGCTGGCGTATTAAGCCCCTAGTATCTCTTCCTGAAGCACCTGCTTCAGATCTAAAGCATGGGCTATGCGCAGTAAACTTTATTGGCAAATCGCGCTCATCTACAATACTGCCTCTAACCATATTAGTGACTGGCACTTCAGCTGTTGGAATTAAATAGTAGTCGCGATCGCCAAAGGGTACTTTAAACAAATCTTCTTCAAACTTAGGTAACTGAGAGGTTCCGATTAGAGATTCTCGATTAACCATATATGGAACGTAAATTTCGTTATAACCGTGTTCATTAATATGAGTATCTAGCATAAACTGAATCAAAGCTCGGTGCATCCGGGCAATTTTACCCTTTAGCACAACAAAACGCGCACCGGTTAGCTTAGTCGCACTCTTAAAGTCCATACCGCCATCATTACTACCTAACTCTATATGATCTAATGGATCAAAATCAAATTCAGCAATTTCACCCCAGCGGCGAACCTCTATGTTGTCATCTTCATCAACCCCTTCAGGTACATCAGAGCTTGGCAGATTAGGCACTCCATATAAAATATCATCTAATTTTTCATTGACACTTTGTAAAGATGATTTTGCCACTTCTAATTGAGAACCTAAATCGGTGACTTGAGCCAGTAAGGGTCCTATATCTTCTCCTGTTGCTTTGGCTTTACCTATAGATTTAGATCGGTTGTTTCTTTCACTTTGTAGACTTTCAGTTGAAATTTGTAATTCACGACGTTGGTTTTCTAACCTTTGAAACTGATCAACAGGAAATTGATATTTCTTTTTTAATAATTGCGTGGCCACTGCGTGAGGGTTAGCGCGAATAATTTTTGGATCTAACATGAGCTCTATAACATCCTTCTTTGGAAGAGATTGAAATTTTAGTCATTATAATGTATCCAGAGAAAATTGGATGCAGCAACAGCAGGTTTTTTAATTTTTTTAGTAAATGTTAGACCTCCAGAAAAACCCTATTACTGTTTTAATGCACTATTATAAAACCCATATTCCTAAAGTATTAAAGGAGACCTTTGAGCGATTACTCCGCTCAGTAATAGTGCACAGGTCTCTAAAGGTTTTATTGGGGATATCTAAAATCACAAGAATTGAATGCCTTACCAGTTAACAATCCACACCTAATCGCACAATACCTCAATAAAAAAAAGCACCGCAAAATTGACCTTGGCCGATCCTGCATAGATATTATTGCCAAATACCACCGAGTTGTTTAGCTAAATGAAAAGCAAGTAACCCTAAAATTATTTGCAAATTAAAACCTAACAACAATTTAAGCCAATCTTTTATCAGCAAATGTGAGTAAGTTTCAGCAATGAAGCTCGAAAAGGTTGAAAGAGAACCTAAAAAACCACTAAATATGGCTATTCTTAAGGCGTGACTGAGAGTATTGCCACTCGATTCATAGCCAATTAGCAACCCCATTAGAAAACAGGCAATAACATTAGCGAGTAAAGTGCCTAAAAAGAAACTTTCATGGGAATTATTAAACTTAACACTCAGCCACCATCTCAAGAGCGCACCGAGAGATGCACCAAAGATCACAGCAAATACAATATTTAACTTAAACAACTGAAGCCACCTCCATGCCAGAAATTCAGATTACCTCTAAAACATCAGAGAATTCTATATTTCAATATCGATGCTTAGTACTAGCTTGATCTTGCTTAGCCAAATACTCCAACTTTTCAGAAATTTTCATCTCAAGACCTCTATTACTCGGTTGGTAATATTTACGCTGCGCGATTTCTTCAGGTAAATATGCCTCGCCCGCGGCGTAAGCATTTGTTTCATCATGGGCATAGCGATAACTTTCACCATAGCCCATATCCTTCATTAATTCAGTGGGGGCATTGCGCAAATGATTAGGAACCTCATATTCTTTGTCTGCTTTAATATCAGTACGACACTGATTGTAAGCCATATACAATTTGTTACTTTTTGGTGCACAAGCGCAATAGACCACTGCTTGTGCAATCGCTCTCTCTCCTTCCGCTGGTCCTACTCTTTCAAAAGCATCCCAGGCTGCCAGTGCCACTTGCATCGCTCTAGGATCTGCATTACCTATATCTTCTGAGGCGATGGCAATCAAACGTCGGGCGATGTACAAGGGATCTGCACCGCCTTCAAGTATTCTACAACACCAATACAAAGCTCCATCAGGAGAAGATCCTCTGACCGACTTATGCAGTGCCGATATCATGTCGTAAAAAATATCGCCCTGTTTGTCAAAGCGTTTGACGCTGTGTTGTAACACTTCTTGAAGTTGTTTTTCACCAATTATCCGCTTTCCAGATTTTTCAATTGAAAGATCCGCGGCGATCTCTAACAAATTAAGTGCTCTTCTAGCATCTCCTAGGCTGGCGTGAACAAGGTTGTCTAAGGCGTCAGCTTCAAAAATCAAGTTTAATGCAGCCAATCCATGCTGGTGATTGTTAAGCGCTTGATCTACAACTTTAGCGATCTCGTCAATACTAAGGCTTTTTAAGAGATAGACTCTAGCGCGTGACAACAATGCATTATTGAGTTGAAATGAAGGGTTCTCTGTGGTGGCACCGACGAATATAAATGTGCCGTCTTCTATATGCGCTAAAAAAGCGTCCTGTTGAGACTTATTGAATCTATGTACTTCATCAACAAAGAGTATGACCTTGCGCACACTACTTAAAGCCACATGTTTAGCTTCATCAATAGCCGCTCTAATATCTTTAACACCTGACAACACAGCTGAAATGCTCATAAAATGAGCATCTGAGGTTTGCGCCAACAATCGAGCTAATGTCGTCTTCCCAATGCCTGGCGGGCCCCAAAGTATCATGGAGTGCAGTGCGCCTTGCTCAATAGCTAGCCTTAAAGGCTTACCGTTTCCTAAGAGGTGCTCTTGACCTATATAAGTGGCCAGTGATTGCGGTCGCATTCTAGCGGCCAAAGGCTCAAAGTTTGGCGCCAAATCGGAAAACAAATCTGTCATATCTAAGTGCCAGCGCCGTCTATCATAATGTCAGTATTTTTCGGCGGCGTGAATTTAAACAACCCCGCTTTAAACTTCTGATTCAGGCGCGCATTGGTTAGAATAATAGTCGTTTCTTTACCTAAAATATCGACCAATATTAATTCTTGAATCACTTTATCAGCGAAAAATAATTGAATCTTTTCAAAATTCCCCTCATTTTTTGGTACTAATTCGAAAAGCTTCTCGCGTTGTGTATCAATCAATTGGCTTATTATAAAACGTTTATTAAGCGCCTTTAAATCACCATTAAGGATGAGAGCAGCGCCATTAGTTTCACTTGGCTGAACTTTCTTACGGGTCGCTTGCTCAAGATCTTCGTCATAGATCCATATAAAATCTCCATCACTAATAATTAGCTGTGGAAAAGGTGTTTTAGTTTGCCAGCGAAATTGATTGGGTCGTTGAACATTAATAATACCTTTAGATATTTCACCCTTACTGCCTTTTTCATCTTTTGTATACTGTTGAAATTCGGCACTGTAGTTGCTAAAATTTAGCATCAAACCTTCTAACTGCTCTACTGGGCTAGCAGCCATTAGTTGAGTCGCTCCAAAAAAAATAACACTGCAGGCCGTTAATGCTTTTAATACTATAAAATTTTTCATAATTATCTATTTAACCTCTAGGGGGCGGTGCAGGCGCAATAACTTCTCTTTGGCCATTGGTACTTGCCGTTGTTATGACACCAGCAGCTTCCATTGATTCAACGATTCTCGCGGCACGATTATAACCAATTTTAAACTTGCGCTGCACACTGGAAATCGACACTTTGCGAGTCGTGGTTATAAATGCAACCGCTTCATCGTAAAGCAAATCTTGTTCATCATCTTCAAATAAATTGCCATTCGAACCCAGCGCACCTTCTTCTGATACTTGGAGGGTAATAAACTCAGGTTTAGCTATTTTTTTCCATGCTTCGACTGCACGATGCACTTCATCATCTCCAACAAATGCGCCATGCACACGACTGGGAACACTAGTACCTGCAGGCAAATATAACATATCACCATTACCGAGTAAGTTGTCTGCCCCCCCCTGGTCTAATATAGTACGTGAATCGATTTTTGAAGATACCTGGAAAGCAATGCGCGTGGGGACGTTAGCTTTTATTAACCCAGTAATTACATCGACTGAGGGTCTTTGAGTAGCAAGAATTAAATGAATACCAGCCGCACGCTCCTTCTTAGCAATTCGCGCAATTAACTATTCAACTTTCTTACCTACAATCATCATCATATCGGCAAATTCATCTATAACAACGACGATATAAGGCAGTGTACTTAATTGAGGCGCCGGTGCTCCAGGATGTTCACCATACTCTTGTGGGTCCCAAAGCGGGTCTAATAGTGGTTCTCCCTGGTTTATTGCATTTTTTACCTTGTCATTAAATCCATCTAGATTCCTAACCCCCATTTTCGACATGAGTTTATAGCGCCGCTCCATTTCAGCCACACACCAGCGCAAGCCTCCTGCCGCCTCTTTCATGTCAGTGATAACAGGTGTCAACAAATGCGGGATACCTTCGTAAATAGACAACTCAAGCATTTTAGGGTCAACTAACATGAGACGCACATCTTCAGGACCAGCTTTAAACAGCAAGCTTAATAACATGGCATTTACGCCAACTGACTTACCTGATCCAGTAGTCCCTGCGACTAATAAATGCGGCATTTTGGCTAAATTAGCCACCACCGGATTACCTGCTATATCATTACCTAAGGCCAAGGTAAGTGCAGAAGCTGCATCTTGATAAACAGGGGAGGTAAGAACCTCAGACAAACGTACCATTTTCCTATTGATATTAGGTATTTCTATTCCCATGACTGATTTACCAGGAATGACTTCAACCACACGGACACTCATCACAGCTAAAGATCTTGCCAAATCTTTAGCTAAATTGGCAATTTTGCTCGATTTAACTCCAGGCGCAGGCTGTATTTCAAACCGAGTAATGACGGGTCCCGGATTAACTTCTACTACCTCAACGACAACACCAAAATCTTTTAACTTAATTTCCAACAACCGAGACATATCTTCTAACTGTTGTTCTGTATATCCAATTTCAGTTTGTAGTTCAGGAGGATCAAGTAAATTAACGCTTGGAATGCTAACTTTTGAGGTTTCTAAAGGTGCAGTTTGTGATCGAGAAAGATCGGCTTCTTGATGTAATGTCGAGCAATGTGTTTCTGACAGAGGTATTATTTTTAACGGCCGTTTCCCACTCTCTATAGGATCTGATAATGGCACTATTGTGGGGCTACCACTTAAACTGCTGGTATCTTTATCATTCTCTGGCTGTAGATTAATATCAATGCTGTTATCGATAGCTACTGTAGCCGTTAATTTTTCTGCTGGAGTGAGTTGTTCTTTTAAGCTGTCCTGATTAATAAGCTTATTGGCCACACTAGCGCTTACTTTTTCGAGGCTATCGAGTCTAGCCTCTTGCTTAATCTTAGACTCGGTTTTCGAAAATACCGTTGACAGTAAGCTAAGTACTTTAGGCTTAATTTCCGTCGTACTCTCCTCATTTGAGCTTATATTTTTATTAGGCTCTACTAAAGGCTCAGCTTCCTGCCCAGAGAGAGAAGAGAAATTCAATCTATTTGAGGTGTCAATCTGATGATTTACTGTATCTTGCTGGGTTGGAAAATTCAGGTCGTTTTGTAAATCTTGATGACTATTAGCGGTTGCTTTTTTAGCAAATCCACCCCCTTTGATAGAGCTAAAAACCAACAGTATGGCTGCCCCGAGCTTAATGGTTAATTCGCGCCATGACAATTCCATATAGAGGGTTAAACCTATTAAGAGACTAAACCATAAAACAACCGAGCTTCCTTGAATACTGAACCAAGAAACCATCCATTCAGATAAAGCTTGTCCAATAATGCCGCCACTGGTAAAGGGGTGGTTAAATGTAGCGTTACTCATATGCAACGACAAAAGGCCACTGGAGTTGAACACAAAAACAAGGCCACCAATGACTCTCAACATGAAAAAAGGCAAACTGTCTAACAAGCTAACGTGCTTACGACAATAAAGCCTTAGACAAGGATAAAGAATCATTAAAGGTGCGAGCCAAGCACTCAGCCCGATAAATGAAAAGGCAATATCAGACCAATACGCTCCAATTAAACCCATCCAGTTGCTGACATTGGCTTGATAGCCAACATGTGACCAGCCTGGATCATTCGCATCATAACCGACAATTGCCATGACACTGAAAAGACAAACGCAGACAATCACTAACAACACGCTGTCTTTTAATATGCGAGCGACCAAGTCGGTAAATTCCATTGGTCTGTGCAATGAATCTGAGTACAATTCTTTATCCTTATGTTCGCTCATAACTACTTAAATATAAATATAATAAAGATCTGAAAATAACACAATAGCGCAATAATTTCTGCGGCTTTCGCCATATTGAAATAGTTTTCTGGCATAGATAAACTTCTTCATAACGATATGATCGAAGTAAAAGCTAGTCAAAACTAAGCGAAAAAGTAAAGTTTACTGGCGTAAATATGCTTTGTAAGCTTGTTTTAACGACGTATTTACAAATACAAAGCTATGCTAAAGTCTCGTAGCAATAGCTTTTGAGGTTGATTTATCAAGTAGGAAGAGCTTGAGAGGATAACCTCTCAAGTAATGCAAGAGTTAAGCCTCAATGAGTGTTCTTACTGAAATCTGGCCATGTTCATCAATACTGACCTCCACTTCACCACCATTTTCCGCCAGTTCACCAAATAAAATCATTTCCGCTAGAGGTTTTTTCAAGCTGTCTTGAATAAGACGCTTCATAGGCCGAGCACCCATATTCTCATCGTAGCCCTTTTCTGCAAACCAAGCTCTAGCTTCATCATCGACATGCAATACGACTTTTTTGTCATCTAGCTGTGCTTGCAACTCCGTTAAGAATTTGTCGACAACTCCTGAAATCACTTCTGTGCTCAAGGACTTAAACTGAATGGTTGCATCTAAGCGATTTCGGAACTCGGGTGTAAATAATTTTTTAATCGCTTCTAAGCCGTCACTGCTGTGATCTTGATGTGTGAAACCCATAGATCGACGGCTAATATCCTCAGCCCCGGCATTGGTTGTCATCACTAAAATTACATTCCTAAAGTCAGCTTTACGTCCATTGTTATCTGTCAATGTTCCGTTATCCATCACTTGCAATAGGATGTTAAACACTTCGGGGTGAGCTTTTTCAATATCATCTAATAAAAGAACACAGGGCGGTGTTTTATTAACGGCTTCCGTCAGTAATCCACCTTGGTCGAAGCCAACATATCCTGGCGGCGCACCAATTAGACGCGAAACGGTATGTCGTTCCATATACTCCGACATATCAAATCGAACCAATTCGATACCCAATATATTTGCCAACTGGGTAGTAACTTCGGTTTTACCTACGCCGGTGGGACCTGCGAACAAGAAGTTAGCAACGGGCTTATGCGGGTCGTTCAAACCAGCACGCGATAATCTGATAGCTGAGCTGAGAGATTCAATCGCTTCACTTTGACCTAATACAACCATTTTCAGGTTTTTATCTAACTTCTTCAGCTGGTCTATATCTGATACAGAGACTGTTTTAGCCGGAATTCGCGCAATTTTTGCCACAACCTCCTCAATTTCTGCAACCCCTATTAGGTCAACCCGCTCATCCTCATGCAATAACTGCTGGTAAGCGCCGGCTTCATCGATAACATCTATCGCTTTATCTGGCATATTTTTATCATTAATGTATCTATCAGCCATTTCAGAGGCGGCAGTTAACGCTTCATCGGTGTATTTAATCCCATGGTGTTCTTCAAAACGGTTGCGTAATCCACGTAAAATGTCGATTGTATCTGCTACATTTGGTTCAGACACATCAACTTTCTGAAACCGTCTAGCCAGTGCGCGATCTTTCTCGAATATGCCTCGAAATTCTTGAAATGTGGTTGAACCGACACAACTTAATTCACCTGAACTCAACATAGGTTTCAACAAATTTGATGCGTCCATAGAACCACCTGAAGCAGCACCTGCACCAATGATGGTATGAATTTCATCAATAAACAAAATAGTGTTTTTCTGTTTCTTAATTTCAGTGAGCAATGCTTTCAATCGTTTTTCAAAATCTCCTCGATACTTGGTCCCTGCTAATAGCGCCCCTAGATCGAGAGAATATAAAGTATGATCCTTAATTATATCGGGTACTTTATCTTCAACAATCAGTTTAGCGAGCCCTTCGGCTATAGCTGTTTTTCCCACCCCAGCCTCACCGACTAATAGCGGGTTATTTTTTCGTCGACGAGAAAGTATTTGCACGACTCGCTCTACTTCTGTTGAGCGACCAATTAGCGGATCAATTCGCCCTTCTTTCGCCTCAAAATTAAGATTGACAGCATATTTGCTCAATGCAGATTTTTCGGTGTTAGCAGTATTTTCAGCGTCAGTGACACTTTCAGTTTCTTCGTGTTTATCGCCCTCGGAAATACCGTGGGAAATGTAGTTAACAATATCTATTCGCTCAATTCCAAATTGATGCATTAAATAAACTGCTTGGCTCTCTTGTTCTGAGAATATGGCAACAACAACATTGGCGCCTGTAACTTGATTTTTACCCGAAGACTGCACGTGAAATACAGCTCTTTGAAGCACCCTTTGGAAACCAAGGGTCGGGACGGTCTCTACCCCTGTTATTTTATCTGATAATAAAGGGGTAGTTTCGCTAATAAACGCTTCAAGACTCTCACGCATTTTACTCATATCAGCGCCACATGCAGATAGTACTTTATGCGCATCAGCGTTATCCAGCAGTCCCAGCAACAAATGCTCAACGGTCATAAACTCATGACGTAAATCTCTTGCGTCACGGAAAGCCTTACTCAATGTCTCTTCTAATTCATGATTTAGCATAACAATATCCCTCAAACAACTTCGACTTCACATAACAACGGGTGTTTATTATCTCTAGCAAACTGATTAACTTGAGCCGCCTTGGTATTTGCCACATCTTTGCTAAATGTACCACAAACACCCTTACCTTTAGTATGCACCGCTAACATCACTTGTGTTGATTGCTCTTGATTCATCGAGAAGAACATCATCAGCACATCGATCACAAACTCCATTGGAGTGTAATCATCATTCAGTAGAACGACTTTATATAAGGCCGGCTTTTTTAACTTGGGTTTAGATTCTTGTACGACGATATCATGATCATGTGAATGCTCTTCACCAGAACCATCGTCACTCATTTTTACGTTTAATTTAGGCATTACCTATCTCTATCTATTCTAAAGTGGATATCATACATCAGTTGTTGTTATTTGTATTTGCTGCCTAAAAGATAAAAAACAAGGGTATTTGTATAAAATAAGCAGTTGATCCTTGCATATTCTTGTATCATTTTAGAAAATATATATTGTTAAAAGTTCTGATCTATATGATGCTATTAAAACATAGATCGAAAATTCACTCATAAAGGATTATGTGGAGTTTATTATGCCAACAGGAATAGTCAAATGGTTCAACAACACTAAAGGGTACGGCTTTATTTTAGCCGATGAAAATCAAGAGGAAGATGTATTTGCGCATTACTCTGCAATAAAAGCTGAAGGCTACAAAAGCCTCAAAGCGGGCCAGACAGTAACTTTCGACACTGAACCTGGTCCAAAAGGAACCCATGCTATCAATATTAGTCGATCCTAAATAAAGCCCTGACTTCAGAGTTTTATTGCCTCTAATGAGAAAATCGCTAGGGGGCTTGTTTAATCGCCTCTAATGAGAAAATCACTAGAGGGCTTGTTTAATCGCCTCTATGCGTTCTTTATTACTTGGATGCGAGCTTAAAAAATCACTGTTATTGCCGAATTTATTTTGAAAGGTATAAATGACATCAAGCATAGAAGATGGTTTTTTCCCTCGTTGACTTAAAAAGCTCAATGCAAACTTGTCTGCCTGCAGTTCATCTGACTGTGAAAACTTTGCATTCACCGCTTTATAAGCAAACGCGCCTAATTGCGACGAGGTCAAATCTCCAACTGCACCGGACGTTGAAGCCGCTGCTTGGAAAGCTGCACTGGTTAACATTTGTTTTTTCATTTGATTATAAGAATGCTTCAATTTTACATGGCCTATTTCATGGCCAATAACCGCCAACACTTGATCATCTGGCATGGCATCTAATAATCCGGAGTAAACTCTAACCGTACCATCAGGCATAGCGAACGCGTTTACGCTTTTATCTATGTAGACCTTATAATTTAGACTTAGCCCCTGGACCTCAGTCAAGCCTTTAGTAATACGTGCTAATCTTTTAGCATATTGACTAGATATCGGTGCAATTTTACTTTTTCTATCCATTTCTACTGCACTCAAATGTGCCGTTTTTTTCACATCCGTCTCCGACAAGGTAGATGCTTTTATTAACGTCAGGCCTGCCGCTAAGATTTGTCCATAATTTTCTTCTTTAATACAAGCTGATAGACCAATAGTCAGTGCTAGGACCGAAGCATATTGTAGTATCTTCAAAATAAATCCTTTTATAAAATGAATTAAATAACTTCGCTATCAAATTCAGTGATATCGAAGAAGACTTGTTGAGTGCCAGTAGACACCAGACCATGGTCATCCATTTTTCTTTTTTCTATTGTTAAGACATCTATAATGCGTCCATTATGAGGTTGTGCTTCTTGATCTATCACTTCCCAACACATATTTTTATGGCTACCTAAGCTCCAGAGTACGGCTCTTTGCACAGACATGTATGACTCAATACCATTGTTTTCGATGATAATAGCCTCATCATAAGTGTGCCCGTGTCCTCCAGAAAGATCGGATTGAACACCTGCGGTACTCTTAACTAAACTTTTTAGATCTGCCATATTCCTACTCCAACGCTCGCGGCTGTTAACACTGTTTCTAAATCACTATTTTACAACCCAGTGAATGTATCAAAGGTTAATTTAAATCAAAGCAACTCTTGGTAACTGACGAACATACCGCTAATCTTCTGTGGATTTATCGCTACGATCTGTGAGCCCTGCTACACTCTTTGTGAGATATCCTGCATAACTTACTATTTTAGACACAAAAATAACTTATTCAATTAAATACCCATTATGGTTACTCTAACATTCCAGGCAATTTTTACCTTAATTACATTAACATAACTTACCTTAATACCTATTAAGCGCAAGATTAGTATCCACAATAGTTATATGTTGATTATAATCATTAAGTCATAAACAATTTTCAAGCAAAATTTAGCTCATTTTAGTTGTGCTATTTTTTTGAATTTAAAAGGTTAATATTATGTTTATAAAACTAAAGAAAAACGCCGGCATTTACATGGAACACAATGGTCTTGAAAAGCGCCATTTAGTACCTGTAACGTCAAATTTTTTAATTAATCTTGAACAAGTCGCTGAAGTTTCGTTTTACACTATAAAAGAAAAGAAAATTCGATTTGATTTAGAAGACCATGAATTTTCCGTTCCTGTGCATACGCGTGTGGTGCATTTGCATATGGCGTACCCCTACTCTCATATTAGCGATGTACACAGCAATAATAAAACCTCTCTGGTTGAAAGGTGCTACTACAAATTTTATTGTCTACCGGAAGAAGATGGTCAATATGAAATATTACGCGCTAAAATTGAAGAGTTTGTATTGAATCTCTAAGTAAACAGCCGCCTAATAAAGAATGAATTTGATGCTATAAGAGTGTATATATAAGTTTTATATTTAAAATTGTTTAAATAAAATAAGGAATTGGTATGGAAATTAAGGACTTGCTCAATCAAACTGACAAGCTTCCCAACATCCCTGAAGTGGTACGTGAAATCGTCAACGTATTAAACGATCCCGATGCAAATTACTCTGACATATCGCAAAAGGTAACAAAAGATCAAATAATTTCTCTTAAAATACTCAGGCTAGTAAATTCCGCTTATTTTGGCCTCAGTCGCAAAGTGGCTTCTATCGATGAAGCGGTTATTATGCTTGGTATGGCTAAACTAAAGACCTTGGTCATAGCTTCAGGATTTGCTAATTGCGCATCCGATGTAGAAGGCATTGATTTACCAACATTTTGGTCGGACTCTTTTCAAGTCGCAGCGCTAGCAAAATTTCTAGCCGAAAAGACAGAGGGCGTAGTAGACGCGGACCTCGCTTTCACATCCGGCATTATTCATAACATAGGACAATTATTGTTACACATGGCCCAACCTAACAGGGCGATTGCGATAAAGACCTTGATTGACACATCAGATATTAGCCGCTGCGAAGCAGAGGTGGAGCGCTTAGGCTTTACATCCACCGACGCAGGGGAAGCATTATTGGAACTTTGGAAATTTCCTGAAGCCCTTGTCAATGCGATTAAATATCAGAACAACCCTTCTAATGCCGAAGAATCTCCACAATTAGGCGCAGTATTGAACCTTGCTTGTTTCATCAATGAAGCCACTAAAAGTGGCAGCTGTTTAGAAGAAGTATTACAAAATTACCCTATTGAAATAGCTAC
The DNA here is from genome assembly GCA_034111875.1 of Gammaproteobacteria bacterium. Taxonomy (GTDB): domain Bacteria; phylum Pseudomonadota; class Gammaproteobacteria; order Pseudomonadales; family Balneatricaceae; genus Rs1. The sequence goes on along the minus strand of JAWUWK010000112.1, from coordinate 1,498 downwards.
AATTGCAGGTTTAAATCAAGCCCCTGGTGAATTTTTAGAAGATATTCTTACGCTTAAATCAGGTTTAGATAGCTTAGCGACTTGACACCCTTGCTACAAAATTTAAACGCCTAGCACCACTGCTAGGCGCTCTTTCAACGAAGTGCCTTAAATTACCTTATCGGGCTCACAAAATTCTACCTATTTTCGGACTTTGAAGGTAAAGTTGCCATTAAATTTATGTAGGTAATATGTGGTAATGAATTTCCAATCTTTAGAGAAAAATTTTAACCAACTCCGCCAAAATAAAGTTTTTGAATTTTTTGTTATCTCAATCATCATTTTTTCAGCCTTAGTCATTGGCGCAAAAACTTATGATTTACCTTCATGGCTGCTAACTATATTACCTTGGCTAGACCGTGCTGTGACATTATTTTTCTTATTCGAACTTTGCATTCGATTTATCGGCGAGCCTACCAAAAAAAACTTTTTCAAAGAACCTTGGAACCTCTTCGATACATTGATAGTAATAATTAGCTTGATTCCAATTCAAGACAGTGAATTAGCACTTATTGGGCGATTAATTCGTATTTTCAGAGTATTGCGAATGGTGTCAATGATTCCGGAGCTAAGGCTACTCTTAAATTCATTAATCAGGGCATTGCCACAGCTTGGCTACGTGGTATTATTAATGTTTATCATATTTTATATCTACGCTGCCGCGGGTTCATCATTTTTTGCACCTATTAACGAAACGCTGTGGGGTGATATATCTATCGCAATGCTGACCTTGTTCAGAGTCATGACATTTGAAGATTGGACCGATGTTATGTACGAAACAATGCAGGTATACCCATTTAGCTGGTTGTTTTATTTATCATTTATTTTTCTCACTACCTTTGCCTTTTTGAATATGGTGATTGGTATCGTTGTAAGCGTTATGGAAGACGAACATGCCATTCAAGAGAAACAAAAGAAAATAGATCAAGGCATTCCGACTATTCCCGATTTACATCGTGAAATACTTGAGCTCAAAGCGATGATAAAACAAAACCATCATCGATAGCGCCTCTACTGTGCAAAATTTAACAACGGGGTGCTATCAACCCCTCCTCGCGGTATACATACTGGATTTATTCACACATCACCTTAGTCAAGCTGATTCAACGATAAGAATAATATTCGTCTGTGATAATGGATTACTCCAGCCTTAATATCGTAAGCGATCCAGCAACCCCACCTATTTTTTAAAATCAGCACCAAGCTGAATATTCTACGGTAAAAGAGACTCATAATCTTCAACCGTTTTGCATCTTGGTAATTGAGTAAACAAAGCACGTAGATAAACGTACGGTTCTATCCCGTTAGCCTTTGCTGTGTAAGCGAAATTAAATCGACGTATTGCCTTTAGCGCATTGATTAGATTTTTTAATTTTGTCCAAGGCGGTATTCCAAGGTAGCAGTGCATCCAGTTTTTCGGGTGTGTCCGCCTCAGATATACGCTCAAGTACATGGAGAA
>JAWUWK010000111.1:0-35551 GCA_034111875.1 Gammaproteobacteria bacterium | reverse complement strand
CCTACATCAAGCACCGTTTTGCCCTCGAGGTTGGCAATTCTGTCTATATAGCTTACACGCAATGGGTTTATGTCATGCAGGGGTTTGAACTCACTATTTATGTCCCACCAACGACTGGCAAGTTCTTCAAATTTAGCGATTTCATCTAAGTCGACATTCGTGGTGGATTGGCTCATTGATCTCTCTGCTTAGATTATATAAATTGCCTTTATTCTAACATTGGTGCCAAGGATATAGAAACAAACTCGTGCTGATCTTTAATCAAATAGCGACTATTAACCTTTTAGTAACTCATTATCCAATAAGATTATATTGAGTAAGCCAGCAGCTCTAACGAGTATTCCTTGGCTTGGATAATCGGAGTGCGATTTTAGGCTTCTTTTGAAACCGACATATAATTTTATACAGTTTGAGTACGGTCTTGTAAGAGTTTTGAAAACATGCCTTTAAGATGTTGTATTAGATATTGATTATATTTCAAATTCAGGCGATAAAATGGTTTAGTTTATCTAAGCTTTTGAACAGATAATCAATGAATAGAGTAAAGGAATACTCTTTGCATCTAGGGAGAGATAAACATGACTTTCACTGAAAGTTCACACCAAGCCGCAGTTTATTTGCGTAAAGCTGTGCCTAAAATGATCCAACATAAAATAGTCCCTAATCCATTTAACTTTGCACTATGGTATAGCTATTACTCGCAACAGTTTCCAGAGCTAGTCCAAGAGTTGGATTATATAATCGATCGTTTCGATACATGCCCGCCTGACATGAGTGAGACATTATTCTTAAAACATATTATTCAGACAAAGCAGTATCCTGATAGTGTTCAGGATGTGTTCCAACAGGGAGTGATGGCCTTAGTCGATTCTTTAACTCAAAGTATTGAAGAATCGGCGCAGCAAAGTCATGGATTCTCTTCAGCACTAACCGATAGCATAGAAAAACTTGCTGATTGCCCAGTGCAGGATGATATAAAGAAAGTGCTTGCAGAGTTGAATGAAAATAGCCTCGCGCTCTGCAGTGTGGTAGATACGTTTCACGCTGGGATGAGCGCCGCGCAATCTGAAATACAATCTTTGAAGCAGCAGTTAGAACAAGTTAAAACATTGGCTAATACTGATGCGTTAACCGGCTTGAGTAATCGGCGAATGCTTGAAACATACTACAGGCAAGCGCTAGAGGTGGATAAAAGCGACAATATTTCTCTAATAATGATGGATATCGATAATTTCAAAAATTTTAACGACACTCACGGTCATATTATGGGAGATCAAGTCCTGAAGATGGTTGGCCGTGTACTTGTAGAAGAGTGCGCTAGCCCTATAATAGCTGTGCGTTATGGTGGTGAGGAGTTTGTGCTGCTGTGTCCTGATATTGGTCTTGAGGGAGCGCTTAAAGTGTCTGAAAATATTCGTCTTAGATTGTCTAGTATTCCCTTAAGTAACAAGCGCACAGGGAATAAGCTTCCTCCCGTTACTGCATCCTTAGGAGTGGCGATTACTGACACGGCTGAAATATTGAACAAGCTGATCGATAGAGCAGATCAGGCGCTGTATAAGGCAAAACAAGAGGGAAGAAACAGAGTGAAAGTGACTCTTTAGTGTTTGTTTGAGGCCTTCGGTCTAACATTGTTTAATCATGCAATCATTTTTGAAACAACCTTACTTGATGGTTTTAACTTTCTGAGCATTTTCTCATGCAGCCCTTAATTCACAATTTTTGCTGATAACGATCAGATTTTAATTTTCAATAGCAAATTAGTGGAGTCTACGACAGTTGCCCTGCCTATCGGTTGACTTTTATACAGTGCCTGGCGGCTAGGTGCCGACCTAGCTCAAATGATCATTTTTTGATGTTTTAAAAGATTGATTTTGTTTGAGAAATTCTTTTGCTTTAATGCTTTCATGACGCAGTGTTCGTCAGCTATTTTTGTGATACAATTTCGCGGTTAAAAATTAGCTCGCCTGCTAGCTGTTTGTATCGTTCGTTAGCAAACTACGTTACTCCCTTGTGTTTCGGAGCGACAGTATCATTAGCGACGTATATAAATTTTTAGAAGTGAAATACCGACGAAGGAAAGTTTTAGTTTATGGTTGATTTAGTAAAACAGGTTGTACCGGTTAATATTGAGGATGAGATGAAACAGTCTTATCTGGATTATGCGATGTCAGTCATTGTAGGCAGAGCATTGCCCGATGTACGTGACGGATTAAAACCTGTGCATCGTCGCGTACTGTTTGCGATGAATGAGTTAAAAAATGACTGGAATAAACCGTATTTGAAATCTGCGCGTGTCGTTGGCGATGTTATTGGTAAATACCATCCACATGGAGATAGTGCGGTTTACGATACGATTGTCCGTATGGCACAAAGTTTTTCTCTGCGCTACATGCTGGTGGACGGACAAGGTAATTTTGGTTCTGTGGACGGTGATTCGGCTGCCGCTATGCGTTATACAGAAATACGTATGCGCAAGATTTCTCATGACTTGCTCGCCGATTTGGATAAAGAGACAGTCGATTATGTCCCTAACTACGACGGTACTATTCTAATACCAGAAGTGTTGCCCACCCGCCTGCCTAACCTGCTTCTCAATGGCTCTTCAGGTATCGCTGTCGGCATGGCGACTAATATTCCACCACACAATTTGACCGAAGTCGTCAACGGCTGCCTAGCGTTAATCGATAACCCTGAAATGGATATTGATGGTTTGATGGAATATATCCCTGGACCTGATTTTCCTACGGCTGCTATCATTAATGGTCGTGCGGGTATCTTGCTTGCCTATAGAACCGGAAGAGGGCGGATTTATCTGCGCTCTAAATACCATGTCGAACTAGTGAATGCCGCCGGCAAAGAAGCCATTGTAGTTACTGAAATACCTTATCAACTCAACAAAGCACGCTTAATTGAAAAAATTGCCGAGCTGGTTAAAGATAAAAAATTAGAAGGTATTACTGAGCTTCGCGATGAATCTGATAAAGACGGTATGCGTATCGTTATCGAATTACGTCGCGGTGAAGTTGCCGATGTCATCGCCAATAATTTGTTCTCTCAAACACAAATGGAAGGCGTGTTTGGTATTAATATGGTGGCGTTGGTTGATGGTCAGCCTAAGCTGCTTAATTTGAAAGATATGTTGGTAAACTTTGTTCGCCACCGAAGAGAAGTTGTCACCCGTAGAACGGTTTACTTGTTGCGTAAAGCGCGTGAGCGCGGACATGTATTAGAAGGTCTTGCAATCGCTTTGGCGAATATAGATCCAGTGATACAAATGATTAAGACGTCCCAATCACCCGCAGATGCTAAGCAGCGTTTGTTGGCTAGCGTTTGGGATTTAGGTTCTGTCAGCGATATGTTGGCAGTTGCTGGTGAACATGCCTGTCGTCCGGATGAGCTTGAAGAACAATTTGGTGTGCGTGATGGGATGTATTATCTGTCACCCGTACAAGCCCAAGCTATCCTAGATCTACGCTTACATAGGCTCACAGGTCTTGAGCATGATAAGCTCATCGCTGAATATGCAGATCTATTAGTGCAGATTGCCGGCTTCTTAGAAATATTAGGATCTTTTGACGTGTTGATGAATGTGATTCGTGATGAATTGAGAGCGGTCATTGAAGAATATGGTGATGAGCGTAAAACTCAAATAATCGCGTCTAGGCAAGATTTGACGGTCGCGGATTTGATTACCGAAGAAGATATGGTCGTTACCATTTCCCACGGTGGCTACGCTAAGACTCAGCCATTAACGGATTATCAGGCCCAGCGGCGCGGTGGTAAAGGTAAGTCAGTAACCGCTGTGAAAGATGAAGATTTTGTTGAACACCTGCTCATTGCTAGTACCCATGATACTATTTTATGCTTCAGTAACTTCGGAAAAGTCTACTGGTTAAAAGTGTTTGAAATTCCGGTCGCATCCAGAGCAGCCCGTGGTCGACCTATTATCAATATACTGCCGTTATCTGAAGGCGAGCGGATATCAACGATATTGCCAGTGAATGAATATTCAGAAGATAGATTTGTATTTATGGCGACGGCGAGAGGAACGGTGAAGAAAACCTCGCTAGTTAACTTCGCCCGTCCAAGAAGTTCTGGGCTGATCGCGGTTGATCTTCTCGATGACGATGCACTTATAGGGGCGGCTATTACAGAAGGTGATAACGATATTTTGTTAGTCACCAGTGCCGGCAAAGCAGCACGTTTCCATGAAACGGACGTTCGTGCAATGGGTCGTACTGCCCGTGGTGTGCGCGGTGTTAAGTTGCAAGGTGCGGCGCGGGTTATTTCACTTATTATCCCTCGAGAAGGTGGAAAAATATTGACCGCTTCAGAGCGTGGTTTTGGCAAGCAAACAGATGTGAATGATTTTCCTTGTAAAGGCCGAGGTAATCAGGGTGTTATAGGTCAGCAATGTTCGGATCGAAATGGCGAACTAGCGGGCGCTGTGCAAGTGTTCTCTGGTGATGACGTGATGTTAATTAGTGATCAGGGTACAATGGTTCGCACCCGCACTAGTGAAATTGGAGTCTTGGGTAGGAATACCCAAGGGGTTCGTCTAATTCGTGTGGTTGAAGGTGAAAGTTTAGTTGGCATTGCTCGCATTGAAGAGCCGACTGAAGATGATCAACAAAGCGTCGTTTCAGATACAGATCAGAGTGATAGCGGTGAAACTTCAGAGCATACTGAAAATGCTGATAGCAGTGAGATTACTGCAGGTGATTCATCAGTAGACACTAATGAGAACTTGTAGTTGTAGATGAAAGTTAGTTAAAGATGCGGCTATGGCCGCATTTTTGATTTATAGATTTTGTTTTTTGCGCGCAATAGTGACTATGGGCAAGACATCATAGCTCAGTGATATTGCAAAGTTTTAATTAAAGGTAGTGTAATGTTACGTAAACATAATTTCAGCGCGGGTCCAGCGGCGATTCCCTATGAAGTGTTAGCGCGTGCCCAAAGCGAGTTATTGGACTGGAACCAGCACGGCATTTCCATTATGGAAATGAGCCATCGCAGTAAAGAGTTCATGAGTGTCGCGAGTAAAGCAGAAGCAGATTTTAGATCGCTGCTCTCGATCGGTGATAACTACAGCGTGTTGTTTTTGCAAGGTGGTGCAACAAGCCAGTTTGCGATGATTCCACTTAACCTTGCACGGGCTGATCAAACCACGGCTTATATTGAAACTGGCATGTGGTCGAAGAAGGCCATCGATGAAGCGAAAAGATTCTCGAATATGCAGGTAATAGCCACGGCAGCTGATTGCAATTATCTTTCAGTGCCTAGACAGTCTGAATTGATTTTGAGTGCAGATGTCGCTTATTTACATTACGTTTCAAATGAAACTGTCGGTGGCTTAAGCTTTGATTATGTCCCACAAACCGCAGAAATACCATTAATTGCAGATATGTCCTCTGACATTTTATCTAAGCAAATAGAGGTTAATCAATTTGGAATGATTTATGCTGGAGCACAAAAAAATATAGGACCAGCGGGACTTACTGTCGTTATTATTCGTGATGACCTGCTTGGAAGGGCGCAAGCTAGTACCCCCAAGATGTACAATTATTCCGTTCATGCAGCGGCAGAATCAATGTCGAATACTCCGCCTACTTTTGCCTGGTATTTATCAGGTTTGGTCTTCCAGTGGTTAATAGCGCAAGGTGGGGTCTCGGCGATAGAGGCAGTGAACCGTCGAAAAGCGCAAAAATTATACAGTGCTATTGATGGCACAGACTTCTATTACAACAATATTGTCGCTGTCAATCGCTCGCGCATGAACGTTCCCTTTAACATCAAAGACGCGACGTTAGACGTTAAGTTTCTCGAAGAATCAGATGCCGCAGGATTACTTAACCTGAAGGGGCACAAAGCGGTCGGTGGAATGCGTGCGAGTATCTACAATGCGGTAGCTGAAGAGTCTGTCGATGCGCTGGTTGATTTTATGCGCGACTTTGAAAAGCGTTATGGTTAAGTGAAAGGTCATTGCAAAGCATCTATTTTATAGATATCGGTGATAGCGATAGATATATGCCATATTAGGTAATAAACATGACGGATAAGCTAAAAAAACAAGAAATAGAACTGCTTAAACTCAGAGATAAAATAGATACTATTGATCAGCAAATACATGAGCTTATCAATAGTCGAGCCAGTTGTGCTCAGCAAGTCGCCCTGGTCAAAGAGAAGTTTCAAGGCGTTGATGATGCAGTTTTTTATCGGCCTGAAAGAGAAGCTCAAGTACTGCGTAAAGTGATGGAACGCAATCAGGGGCCGCTAGAAGATAGGGCAGTGGCAAGGCTTTTTAGGGAGGTGATGTCAGTGTGTCTGGCCCATGAAAAACCTTTACAAGTTGCCTACATGGGCCCCGCAGGAGCGTTTTCTCAACTGGCATCACATAAACATTTTGGCAGCTCGGCATTAACTATGGCAGTCAATTCACTCGATCAAGTGTTCAATGAAGTTGAAAACTCAGTAGTTAATTATGGCGTAGTCCCTATTGAAAACAGCACCCATGGTGTTGCCACACAGACACTGGACTTATTCAAACGCTATCAGTTGAATATATGTGGAGAAGTGGAACTTGATGTTCAACTGCATTGTTTTAGCCAGCAGTTGGTCGCGCTGTCTGACATTGAAAAAATTTACGCGTTTAGTGAAACCTTAATTCAATGCAATACTTGGTTAGATCACCACTGTCCCAAGGCGCTAAGGGTGGTCATTAGTAGTTTGGATGAAGCGGAGTTATTAGCGGCTAGAAGCTCTGCCGGGGTCGTAATTGCAGGCGATGGTGCATTAGATGCTCACTGGCGCGTGGTCGCTCAAAACATTAGTAGTCACAATGAGCACAAAGCGAGATTTTTGATAATTGGACGCCAACAGATTGGTGTTTCAGGCATGGATAAAACATCAATATTAATCGCAACTCAAGATAAGCCCGGGGCATTATATTCATTGCTAACGCCTTTCACAGAAGGTGAAATTAGTTTGACCAGAGTATACACCCATACGGGAGAAAGCGCGCTCGGTATTGACTGTTCGCTTTTCTATATTGATTTTGAAGGCCATCAAAGTGAGCCTAAAGTCAGTAAGGTTCTAGAGCAGCTGACTGCACACTGTGTAGAAATTAAAATGCTCGGCTCTTATCCTAGAGCAGTATTATAAAAAATTGCCATAAGATGATGTTGAGATCCATACTAGATGCCTAATAACGAAGTGCAAGTTATGCAGCCGACAACAATCGTCAATGACGATTATTATAATGTTGAAAATACCTTGATAATCGGTCTGGGGATGATCGGAGGCTCACTTGCAAAAGCACTGAAAGAAAACGCTTTTTCTAAAACTGTATCGGCTTTTGATCGCAGCCAAGAGTCCCTTGAGTTAGGGCTGCAACTGAATGTGATAGATCGAGCCTGCAGTGATATTGGAGAGGCGGTTCGAAGCGCCAATTTGATTGTTCTAGCCGTGCCAGTGAAAGCTACGCAAGCAATATTAAGTCTGATCAAAGCGCATTTGTCAGCAAGTACCATTATTACTGATGTCGGCAGTACCAAAGGCAGTGTTATTGATGCAGCTGTGAAAGTGTTCGGTCAAGTACCCGAAAATTTTGTGCCCGCTCACCCGATTGCCGGCTCCGAAAAAAGTGGTGTACAAGCCGCGGATAGCCAATTATTTTCAAAACATAAAGTCATCATTACACCCCATGATAATGCATCAGAGCAAGCGGTTTTGACTATCGCGCGGATGTGGCAAAGTACCGGTGCTGAAGTGCTGCAAATGGAGATCGATAAACATGACGAAGTCTTAGCGGCAACCAGTCATCTTCCACATTTGTTGGCTTTTTCTTTGGTGGATTCACTGGCAAAAGAGTCGGCAAGTTTAGATATTTTTCGTTATGCAGCAGGGGGGTTTAGAGATTTCACCCGTATCGCTGCGTCAGATCCGACGATGTGGAGCGATGTTTGTGGGGCGAATAAGCAGGCAATACTGCAGCAAATTGAAATATTTTCTAAAGGATTGCTGAGTTTGAAATCTGCCATCGAAGAAGACGATGAGCAAAGTATTGTAGGTATATTTACCCGTGCTAGAGCCGCCAGAGAACGGTTTGGGAAAATGTTAACGGGCACCGCCTATGCTGCAAATTCAGCGGCGAAAAACATTAGCTTCTATGTTCAACCAGGATCGATACTTCAAGGGCAAGTGAGCGTCCCGGGTGATAAATCTATTTCACATCGCGCGATCATCTTCGCGGCCTTAGGCAAGGGCGTATCAGAAATAAATGGCTTTTTGAACAGTGAAGATAGCATGGCCACAGTGCAAGCGTTTCGTGATATGGGCGTTGTGATTGAAGGTCCTCACAGGGATTCAGTGAAAGTCTATGGTGTAGGTAAAAACGGCTTATGTCCTCCCTCAGGGGTCTTGTACTTAGGTAATTCAGGTACTTCCATGCGATTATTGACTGGGTTGTTATCTGCACAATCATTTAACAGTGTGCTCAGTGGTGATCTCTCGTTAAATGCAAGACCAATGGAGAGGGTCGCTGAGCCTCTGCGTGAAATGGGCGCTAAAATAACTACCTCTAAGTTGGGTGGTGCTCCTATTTATATAGAAGGTGGGCAGTCCCTCCAAGGTATCTGTTATGATATGCCAGTGGCCAGTGCCCAAGTTAAATCAAGTATTATGCTGGCTGCTCTCTATGCAAATGGCTCGAGTTACGTTACTCAACCGGCACAAACAAGAGATCACACTGAAGTGTTAATGAAAGCGCTTGGTTTGGATTTAACTGTAAATGAAAATAAAATAGCGGTTAATCCTGGATCAGAGTTAAGCAATTTTAGTTTAGAAGTTCCCCGCGACTTTTCTTCGGCGGCATTCTTTATAGTGGGTGCTACCATATGTCCGGGTTCTCAGGTTGTACTTAAAAATGTCGGAGTGAATCCTACAAGGGTAGGTTTAATCCATATCCTAAAATTGATGGGGGCAAACATCCATCTTACTAACGAATGTTCCTTAAATGGTGAACCTGTGGCAGATATTGTAGTTACATATAGTCCATTAAGAGCAATTAAAATTCCGCCGCAGTATGTTTCGACTGCGATTGATGAATTTCCGGTCATTTTTATCGCCGCAAGCTGTGCACAAGGGGTTACTGAAATTCGCGGCTTGGAGGAATTAAGGTTAAAAGAAAGCGACCGTATCACGGTGATGGTAAAAGGCTTGTGTCAGCTAGGCATAAACGTTAATGAACAAGACGATGGTGTGACTATTGTTGGGGGGGAGATCCAAGGCGGGTGTGTTGATAGCAATGGCGATCACAGGACAGCGATGGCTTTTTCGATGGCTGGATTAGTCTCTCTAAGTGAGATTGAAATATTAAATTGTGCCCAAGTTGCAACATCATTCCCAGAATTTGTAGATACCTCTGCGAAAGCGGGTGTGAGAATAAGGAAGGAGGAGAAAAATGTCTCAAATTAAGAGCGAACCAGTGAGTCCTATAATCACAGTGGATGGTCCTAGTGGTGCAGGTAAAGGGACAATATGTAAGCTATTAGCCACTAAGTTAAGCTGGAATTTGTTAGATAGTGGTGCCTTGTATCGATTAACGGCGCTCGCTGCCAAGCATCATGGGGTTGCAATGGATGATGCAGATGCGTTGCAAGTACTCGCCGCTCATTTGGACGTGCAATTTATTGTTCAAGCGGATGGTGAATTACAAGTGATCTTAGAAGGTGAGTCTGTTACCCAAGAATTACGTATGGAAGAGACAGGTACTAATGCTTCTTTTGTCGCTACGATTCCGGGTGTGCGCACTGCTCTACTCAATCGCCAACGTGAGTTTTCCCAATTGCCAGGGCTCATCGCAGACGGCAGAGATATGGGGACAGTGGTTTTTCCCCAGGCTGTGCTTAAAGTCTATCTAGATGCCAGTGTTGAAGAACGTGCAAATCGTAGATATAAGCAGTTGATAAATAAGGGGCTGGATGCTAGCCTTAAGGTAATATTAATCGATTTGAAAGAACGGGACGCGAGAGACACGCAACGTACTACCGCGCCTTTGAGACCAGCTGATGAGGCTTTAGTGTTAGATTCGACAAGCCTATCTATTGAACAAGTACTTGAAATAGTACTCGAAGAGGCGCGACACAAAGGATTGCGTTAGGCTAAGGCTATCGAGTAATAGTGCCGCTTTAAGTGGGTTAGCTTTTTGGACAATAGATTAATCAGGAATATAATTTTAATTTCTCTACGTCAACAAGGATGATTGAACATGAGTGAGAGTTTCGCTGATCTTTTTTCAGAGAGTATACAAAATCTGGATATGAGGCCTGGGGCTATCGTAAGTGCCACTGTAATAGCAATTGAAACAGATTTTATAATTGTCAATGCCAACCTTAAATCAGAGGGAGCTATCGCTCGACAGCAATTTGTTGGCAGTGATGGCGAGCTGTCGATTAAAATCGGTGATCAAGTTAAAGTAGCTCTTGAAGCGGTTGAAGATGGCTTTGGTTCAACCCAGTTATCGCGAGAGAAGGCCAAGCTCTCTGAAGCTTGGGAGGTGCTGGAGACTGCGTTTCACAAGGGCGACATAGTAGAGGGCATGATAGTCGGTAAAGTGCGTGGTGGCTTTACTGTCAATATGGGGTATCTGCAAGGCTTTTTGCCAGGTTCATTATTAGATATGCATACTTTAAGAGATACCTCGCATTTAGAAGGTTGTCCTTTAGAATTCAAATTAGTTAAATTAGATATTAAGAAAAATAATGTCGTCGTCTCGCGACGCGCAGTCCTTGAAGAATTGAACTCAGTTGTAAGAGATAAGTTACTTGAAACCTTAGATCAAGGGCAAATCGTTAAAGGCATCGTTAAGAATATTACAGATTACGGTGCCTTTGTCGATTTAGGCGGATTAGATGGTTTGTTGCATATAACTGATATTGCCTGGAAACGTGTTAAACACCCTTCTGTGATACTCTCTTTAGGTGATGAAATTGAAGTGAAAATTCTCAGATTTGATAGAGTAAAATCACGTGTTTCATTGGGGTTAAAGCAATTAGCCCCCGATCCTTGGACAAACGAAATTGAGAAACTAGCGGTGGGAGAGCAAACCACTGCAATGGTCACTAACCTTACAGATTATGGCTGTTTTGCGCAAATTGTTGAAGGTGTAGAAGGCTTAGTTCATGTCTCGGAAATGGATTGGACTAATCGTAATCTTCACCCTTCTAAAGTGGTTGCCGTCGGTGATGAAATATCCGTAATGGTGCTAGCTATCGACACTAACAATCGACGTATCTCACTCGGTATGAAGCAGTGCAGCGAAAATCCATGGCAGAGCTTTTCTAAACAACATAATGTGGGTGATAAGATAATTGGCAAAATACGCTCTATTACCGATTTTGGATTATTCGTATCGGTAAGTGATGGCGTGGATGGATTAGTTCATTTGTCGGATATCTCTTGGGATCTGGCGGGTAATGAAGCTGTGAAAGCCTATCGCAAAGGCGATGATGTGGAAACGGTGGTTTTGTCCGTTGATATCAGAAAAGAGCGAATTGCCTTAAGTATTAAGCAATTATCTGCTGATGATTTTAGCAGTTATGCACAAATTCATAAAAAAGGAACTATAGTTACTGCGACAGTAGAGGCTGTTGAGCATAATCATGCTGTGGTAACGTTAGCCGAAGGTGTAACGGCAACGCTGAAACGAAATGATGCTTCACGCGATAGACTTGAAGACTTAAATTCGATTTTCAGTAAAGGTCAGCAAATCCAAGTAATGATTTCACAAATAGATTCTCGAAATAGAAATATTCAAGTGTCCATAAAACAAATGCAAGAAAAGCAGGAACGTGAAGCGTTAGAATCAATTAAACAGAAAGCGGGCGGAGATCTGAAACCAGTCACCATTGGCGATTTGATCAAAGCGCAATTAGATAAAAAAGATAACTGATTAAATATTAAGTCACCTGACAAGAAATAACGCTTAACATAGCGTAGTTAGAGTGATAAAAAGAGAATAATACTAAAAAGATTACCTACAGGGTAAAAATTAAGTTATTTGTAGCGTTCGACTGTACTTGAATTAACTAAAATATGGTAACGTGAAACTAGTATTTGAGTTTTTGTCTTACAATAATATTGTATTAAGACTAGGACTCTAGGAGAAACATAAATGACAAAGTCTGAACTAATAGAGTTACTGATCGATAACCACCCTGAACTGTCCGTGAAAGATGTCGAACTGGCAGCGAAGACAATGCTTGATCATATGACAGAATCTCTATCTAATGGCGGTCGAATTGAAGTACGTGGATTCGGTAGTTTTTCATTACACCATAGAGCACCCAGAATAGGTCGCAATCCAAAAACCGGTGAATCTGTGGCTTTGTCCGAAAAATACGTGCCACATTTCAAACCTGGAAAAGAGCTTCGCGAACAAGTGAATGCCAGTATTGCTGATGATAAATAAAATTTTTTTGAACGGTTTTAAAGACTAAATTGGAGAATACCAGTGCGCTGGCTAAAAATGTTAATAGTACTCATACTTTGTCTGATCATCTTGTTCGTGGGCATCATGTTCACACTACATAATACGGATAAAGTGGCGATAGACCTTATCGTATTGCAGTTGCCAGAAGCTAGCTTATCGCTTTGGTTAATCGCTTTTTTTGTTGTTGGTGGCATTCTAGGTACACTGTTGAGTACGCTCGCTATTGTCGGGCTGAAAACAAAACTAAATTTGACTAGAAGGAAAATTGTTGCGGCGAATAAAGAATTAGAAAGTTACCGCGCAAAAGCATTTTAACTGAATAATGTCAACTTGAAAAAGAGGCATTGGGAAACTGATAGCCTCTTTTTTGTTTACTAGAGTATTAAAAATATCAATTTAAAACATGACCTAACGTGTATTTATGGCAATTTTTTGAAGTGTATGTTGTAGAATATCTCAGGCTTAAATGGACGAATTCGCTACCGAGGAGAGAAAATGCACAACCAGCAATCGACAGGTTTACTCAATACCTCTTCAATAGATAAACCCATTGTAGTCGCACTAGATTATCCTAATAGTGATCGCGCATTACAAATGGCAGATCAGCTTGATCCGCAGCGTTGTCGAGTAAAAGTAGGTAAAGAACTTTACACTCGAAGTGGTCCCAAAATAATAGAATTGTTGACTGAAAGAGGTTTTGAAATATTTCTGGACTTGAAATTTCACGATATTCCCAATACTGTCGCCAAAGCGGTGCGTGCCTCGGCAGAAATGGGTGTCTGGATGGTGAATGTTCACGCCAGCGGTGGCAAAGAGATGATGCAACAAGCGAGGCGCGAACTAGATCAAGTTGCCGATAGCAATACCCTACTAATAGCCGTCACTGTTCTGACCAGTATGCAGCGCAGTGACTTAGCTGAAATTGGACTGGATATAGATCCGGTCGAACATGTATTACGATTGGCCAAATTGACTCAAGGCAGCGGTTTGGATGGAGTTGTTTGCTCTGCACAAGAAGCGGCTATATTACGTTCTCATCTAGGCGCAGAGTTCGTATTAGTGACTCCAGGTATTCGCCTCACTAATGGTGACAGCGATGATCAGCAACGTATATTGACACCCGCAAAAGCGCTACAGCAAGGCAGTGACTACTTGGTCATAGGACGACCTATTACACAAGCGGCATCACCGATGCAAGCGCTAGAGGCAATAGAATTGGATATTGCCAGTGGTTTGGGTGTGTTTAAACTCTAACGGTAATTGATGCCTAGCGCTGATTTGAATTGGCGAGTAAATGGGCGATACTATTGCAGCTTAAGTTATTAATAGAACTGACTCATCTAAAGCAGAGAATCAATGAATATAGAAGCTACTTTTCTTTGGCACGATTACGAGACATCTGGCGCCGACCCTAAACGTGATAGACCGCTGCAGTTTGCCGCTATTCGAACGGATGAAAATCTAGATATCATCGGTGAGCCTATCGAGATTTACTGTAAGCCGACTGATGATTACCTACCGCACCCCCAAGCCTGTCTTATTACCGGAATAACACCTCAGCACGCCTTGCGTGAAGGTATTTGCGAGGCAGAGTTTATTAAATGTATCAATGCTGAAATGAGTGTGCCTGGTACCTGCAGTGTCGGTTATAACAGCTTACGTTTTGACGATGAGATCACACGTAACACATTATATAGAAACTTTTTTGATCCCTATGCCAGAGAATGGCAGAATCAATGCTCAAGATGGGATTTGATTGACACGATGCGCTTGATGAGAGCGTTGCGTCCCCAGGGAATTGAATGGCCTAACTACGCCGATGGAAGCCCCAGTTTTCGCTTAGAAGATTTATCAAAAATAAATGGCATTGAACACACTAATGCCCACGATGCGATGGCGGATGTTTATGCAACGATAGCCTTGGCTAGACTCGTTCGGAGTAAACAGCGAAAATTGTATGATTTTGTACTGCTAAATAAAACCAAACAAGCAGCGCAAAAACAGCTAGATTTTGTGGCGATGAAACCGGTTTTGCATATCTCTTCTAAGTATCCAGGTGATTTAGGCAATGCTGCTATTATTGCACCTTTAGCCCGTCATCCGGTGAATAAAAATGCCGTCATTAGCTGGGATTTACGCGTTGATCCAACACCTTTAATCAGCTTAGAGATCGCTGAAATATGCAGGCTAATGTATTTGCCCGCGGATCAGCGCCAAGTGGATGATCCGAAAATTGCATTAAAACAAGTACATATTAACAAATGTCCTATTTTGGCGCCTGCTGGAATGTTGAATGCGCAAGAGGCCGAACGATTGCAAATAGACGGCAGTGCCTGTCGACAACATTTAGCAATATTACGTAATTATTCTGGATTAAGTGAGAAATTGGCCGCTATATTTGCTATTAGCGATTTTGCTGAAGATGGCGATCCTGATCATATGTTGTACAGTGGCGGTTTTTTTAACGACACTGACAAAAAGGCTATGGAAATCATTCGTTGCACTGAACCTGAAGCGCTGGGGGAGTTAGACTTAGCTTTTCAAGATCCGCGCCTAGAGGACATGTTTTTTCGCTATCGAGCACGCAACTTTCCAACGTTACTATCCTCAGAGGACATAGAGCGCTGGGAGAGTTTCAGGATTGAGCGGTTGCTGAAGCCAGACAATCGCAAGTTGTTAACTATGCAGCCGTTTTATAATATTCTCAAAGACATGTATAAAGATCCTGAACTCAGTACAAGTCATCGAGAAATACTAGAAGAGTTAGCCATCTATGCTGAATCGATCTATCCAGCCGAACAATAAAAGGGAATTGCTGTGACGGTTAAAGCAAACAGAGAGTCGCTGCAGGTCAAGTTGTCGCATCAGAATACAAAAGCGCTGCACAAAGATAGGCTATTGAGTGTATGGTACTTGGCGCTATTAATTATGATAACGAGTATGCCAGTAAACATCATTTGGGCGTCTGACTTGGCATTAAAATATGATTTTGTGCCGCGCAGCGCATCGCAGTATACAAGCTCTTTTGCTGAACCTATTAATACCGTCGGTACTAAAACTCGAACGCAGCTTCTGCGCCAAGTACTTTCTAATGTGCAAGTTGTAGCAGCGCGTGATTTTAAAAATAAACAACCCCCGTATCCGACCATTAGTTATTCTTACATTAACACAGTAAAAGTTTTACCAAAAACGGTGGTTATAGCTGCAAAAAATTACACTACTCGACATGTGCAGTTGACCGATTCCAATCTAGACTCGGATAATGTCATTACTTATGTTATTGGAACAAATTATAATCAAAAGGGCTACTCCCAACAATCTAAGGGAGCGCTGTATAAAATTCAGCGAGAGATTGCCGCGAATCCATTGATTGGCTGTGCACCTCTAAGTGTTAGC
Organism: Gammaproteobacteria bacterium; assembly: GCA_034111875.1. Lineage (GTDB taxonomy): Bacteria > Pseudomonadota > Gammaproteobacteria > Pseudomonadales > Balneatricaceae > Rs1. The sequence continues at coordinate 19,659 of JAWUWK010000111.1, read as the reverse complement.
TGTTCACGAACAGCCACAGATAAAGCAAAATTGGGCGTTGAACGCGGCCCCCTTTCCGGCGCAGATAGCGGTATAGATTCAATCGTCGAAACGCCTGGGATTAACGCCAGACAGCAACTAAAACCTTAATTCATTTTGGTTATGTTACCTCTCGTATTTTCTCTTATATCTCGCTTTGCAACGTTTTAAATAGTTGTATTAATAGGTCTCGATGGCGAACATTATGTCGGCGTGGAAACTAACGAGATTTGTCACTGCAAAATCCTTCAAATCCTCTGTGAATCGAGGATAATAGCAGTTTTTAATTATACGGCGACGCCCATGACGATCTTAGATACCCTTCTCGCGCGAAGCGCTGCTAAATGCGAACTCTGCGCTGCAGATACGCATTTAGCCGCTTATAATGTTGAACCTAACAATGGGGCAAGTTCTGATAGCAGTGTTTTGTGCTGTGGTGTTTGTCTAGCGCAAATAGCAGAGCCTGAGGCGATGGATCCAAACCACTGGCGCTGTTTGAATGACAGTATGTGGAGTCAACAAGCCGTTGTGCAAGTAATGGCCTGGCGTCAACTCAAACAATTATCTTCGCATCTATGGGCACAAGACTTATTGGAAATGCTCTATTTGGATGACGAGAATCTAAAATGGGCTGAAGCTGGCTTAATGATCGCGGATGCCGAGGCAGTGGATCCAACCCGAGACAGTAATGGTGCGATTTTACAGGCAGGAGACAACGTTACTATCATCAAAGACTTAGTTGTCAAAGGGGCCGGGTTTACAGCGAAGAGAGGTACTTCCGTCAGAGGTATTTCCCTGACCGCTAACCCAGAACACATTGAAGGTCGGGTCAACGGTACTAGAGTTGTCTTAGTCAGTGCCTATATGAAAAAGCTGTAAAGAGACTAATAGGCTCAGTTATCTACTGTATACACTGAGCCAATATTTCTAGTTTACGCGCTCAATGTGAAGTTGTTTCAGTAAGCTTTCAGAGTGCGGATCAGATTGTCTTTGCTGCTCTGGTGCGATGTTATTAGAATAGCTTGAAAGCTGAATTTTTCTGGCCATTAGCGCTTGCCAACTGAGCTGCAAATCATCGAGTTGGATACTTGAAACTGCCTCGATTAATGACTCACGTTCATTAAACTCTCTAATACCAAAATTCAACTCCTGCCAAAATCTGTTACTGCGTTGATAAATCGTTCTCTCTTTATCTTGGTATCGAGTAATCAAGCTCTGTTTAAATTTAGTCAGCTTTGCCGGGCTTATATCAGCTAAGTGTCCTGTAAAATCAGTTATAAACTGCTGATTACTTTGTTGGATTTTCTCAGGGGAAGCGTGTGGTGATTGCACCACAAAGACTATTCCTGGCATTTTTTGTAAGCTCATGTTTGAGGCAAAGACCAAATAGCCCAACTGTTGCTCAGTTCTCAGTTGATTGGAATATCGGGTTGAAATGATTTCAGACAATAAGCTCGTGGCTGCGCGTTGAGGGTAAGATTTATCTTTGCCCTGTAAATATAAAATAAGCGCCGAGTCGCTGTTGTCTATTTTATTAACTAAAGCGAGGGCGGTGTTTTTGGCTAATTTTATGATTTGGTTTTTATCTTCTATAACCGTTGCTTTGGCTATTTGTAATTGCTCGATTATCTTTGCGGCAAAAAGCTGCGCATCTTTTTCATCTATGTTGCCATGGGATAAAACTCTCACTTCGGCATGACTAAAGAGCTTTTTCCTAAACTCCGCAATGTCATGTAAAGTAACGCTGGCTAACTTATCAGCTTTTTCAGCATTCTTCTCATCACCGGTCAGTGTCTTACTAAGACTGGACAAGAGTTGTTGGTAAGGTTTGTTTTTGTAAGTATTAGAGAGCGCCCGACGATAGTTGTCTTTGATTATGTCAAATCTCTGTTCAGAGAAACTAGCACTAGTTAAGTTAGAAATCTTACTCAAGACCAGTGCTTGTTTTTCATTGTAACCGGATATTTTTAGGCTTAGTCCACGGCTATGAGGGTAGAGTTCAACGTTGATGCCGGCTGAACTGGCATCGTAAAATAACTTGTTAAATTTGTCGTTTAAGAGACGACTATAGAGGTTTAAAGCGAGTTTGTTTGCAACTGATAATTGCTTGTCCGGTAATAATACAGTGAAGAATAAGTTTGCTTTAGGGGTTAAAAATTCCCTGTCTTGTAGATGCCAAAGTGACACTCCAAGATCTAAGTCTACTTTAGAGGGGATAGTGCGGTCGCTGTTATCCACAGGCTGAGCAATAGTGTTCAGTTGCTCGGCAATGAATGGGTTAGGGTTACGTACAAAGAGTTGAGGCAGACTTTTAGGATTCCGCCACTGGTTTAATTGTTGATCAGAGAGGTTATTAACCGCGTATTGTCCACCAAAAAAAGGTTCAATTTTATTGGTCTTTATTGATTTAGCTTGTAAATTAATAAACATATTATCAGGACGTATAAATGCTAAAAAATCATTGATTTGACTTGGCTGATACTGTCCCATTAAGTAATCGGCATTCAACCAATGGGCTTTGGGATACTCGCGCATTTTTTGCGCCAGTTGCACTACATAATGAGAGGGGCTTTGTTTAGCGATAAATTGAAAAGCCTGTTCTGATAAGCGCTTTTCTTCTCGATATAACACTTCGTGACTGGCGTTGGTTTTTACTTTTTGAATAAAACTAAACAAGCTCTCAATCACAGCATCTGTATTTTCCAAGCCCTGCTGCGTTAAGCTGAGAGTGACTTGAAAGGTTGATTCTATGTTTGAGTCGTGACTGACACCAGCACTTAAGCCATTGACGTAACCCAGCTCTTTTAAATAGGCGATTAAGCTACCTTCACCTTCATAGCCGACAATAGAACTTAAGTAGGATAAAGGCTTATTCTGGTATAATTTCTTCGCCGCTTTTGTCGGAAAACTTAAGGTTAAGCGCCTGATGTCTTTCAAAGATTTGACATTTAATTGCAGTGGTAATTGGTTTTCTACAAATTTAGTGACAGTGATTTCAGGTTTGACCACCTGGCGATTTGGGATTGCAGAAAACTTCTCAATCACTAGTGGTTTAAGTGCACTGAGGGACTCCTTTCCTAAGACGACCAAGGTCATTCTGTTCGCTGAATAGTAGCTGTTGTAAAAAGATTTTAAATCATCGCGAATTGAGGACGTTGCAGTGTCGGACAGTGAATCGAGAGAGCCTACAAAAAAGCGCTTACCTGGGTGCAATGGATTCATTAGTTGTTTGAAGGCACTGTAATTGCGCTGGTTATCATCGCGCAATCTCGCTTGATATTCTGAATGGACTGCTTTGCGCTCGCGCTCGGTATATTTTTCGGTTAATAGTGGTGCGATGAAAAACTGTGAGAATCTTTCTAATCCGCCCTCGAGGGCATCTTGCTTAATATCGAAATAGTAATTGGTGTTATTTTGCGATGTAAAGGCATTGTGAGAACCACCATGAGAATCTATAAATGAAGAATAGTCGTTGGCTGATGGATATTTCTCAGTGCCGAGAAACAGCATATGCTCTAAGAAATGTGCAAGGCCTGGGCGCGATGCTGGATTACTCGCAGAACCGACATCAATATCTAAAGAAGCCGCTGCTTTATCAGTGGTCGGATCAGAAATAATTAATACTTGTAGCTGATTTTCCAATGTGAAAGTAGCGTACTGACGTTGATCATTGGGACTTTTGATTATATCGCTAGCTTGGGTTAATGGACTTAAAGAGATGAATGTTATGAGACAGATAAAAGCAGATTTAGCGCGCATGAAAACCCTATATAGAACAATTGATGGTGTGGTTACTTTATTGAGTAGTAGGTTGAGATTAGGTTCCAGTTAGAGCGCTTTAATCAACGATTTTGGGCAATTGATCAGCGTGTTGATATAGCTTATCTAACAATAAGCTAAATTGTTTTTTTTCATCTTGGCTAAAGCAATTCAGGAGTGTTTCTTCGCATGCATAAGATAGAGGTACTATCTCACTATATACCTCAATACCGGTGTTAGTTAAAGACAGCATAGAACGACGTTTATCGGTTTCTGAGAAAACCCGCTGTATCAGTTTACGTTGCAATAACTTGCTTATAGCGCGGCTCAGAATTGATTTCTCAATTTGGGTTTTATGTGACACATCATCAGCGCTACTGTCAGGGTACTCCCCTAAAATCGCCATGATACGCCACTGAGTGATAGATAAAGCAAATTTTTCGTGGTATATATCAGCGAATAGGCTACTGATCTTGTTAGAAGAAAGCGACAGTTGATAAGGAAAAAACTGTTCTAAGGTCAATATATTAACACTATTTTTTGGCATTTTGCTGAAGTCTCAATAAACCTAAATTCGACAGTTGAATCACGCAAGTCTACACCCAGTCTTGACGCACCTATAAAACTGAAAAAATGTCTCATCACCAATTAGGTGACTACAAACTTTCCTAATTTCCTTTGAACACCAATATATTGCAAAGCTGTTTCTCGCTTAACTACTGAATCTAGGATAAATTTTTTCTTGACATTAGTTGCTACTGCAACTAATAATGGTTGTATTCACAACTATAAGAATACTTAAAGGGTAGTATACCTGAGGAGAGAAAAATGGCAGATTTATTTGATAACCCTATGGGGCTAGCAGGTTTTGAGTTTGTAGAATTCTCATCAATTGAGCAAGGGCTATTGGAAGACACTTTTTTGAACATGGGTTTTACCCATGTTGCAAACCATAGATCCAAGCGGGTAAAACTTTATCGTCAAGGTGATATCAATTTTATTATTAACTATGAAACCAACAGCCACGCGGCTTATTTTGCAAAAGAGCACGGTCCCTGTGCCTGTGGTATGGCTTTTAGAGTGAAAAACTCTCAGTTCGCCTATACTAAAGCACTTGAATTAGGTGCGCAGCCAATCGATATTCCAACCGGGCCAATGGAATTGAATTTACCAGCCATTAAAGGTATTGGCGGTGCGCCTTTATACTTAATTGATAGATACGAAGATGGCAAGTCGATCTATGATATCGACTTTGATTTCATTAAAGGGGTCGATATTCATCCGGTGGGCTTTGGATTTAAAGCAATAGATCACCTGACCCATAACGTCTATAGCGGACGAATGGATTACTGGGCTGATTTTTATGAGCGACTCTTTAACTTTCGGGAAATTCGTTATTTTGATATTAAGGGAGAATACACCGGCTTAAAGTCTAAGGCACTAACCGCCCCTGATGGTCTGATTAAAATTCCTTTAAACGAGGAAGGTGATGCGGGTAAAGGCCAAATTGATGAGTATCTTCGCGCCTATAATGGTGAGGGTATCCAGCATATTGCGTTTTCTTCTGACAATTTACTGGAAAGCTTAGATAAATTGCTGGCTAAGGGAATGGAGTTTATGAAAGCGCCACCTGATAGTTACTATGAAATGCTCGAAGAGCGTTTACCTGGTCATGGAGAACCTGTTGAAGAACTCAAAAAGCGCGGGGTATTACTGGATGGTTCAACCGCAGATAATGCCCCGCGGCTACTGTTACAAATATTTGGTAACACAGTGATAGGTCCAGTATTCTTTGAATTCATTCAACGCAAGAAAGATGATGGCTTCGGAGAGGGCAACTTCAAAGCACTGTTTGAATCAATCGAAAGAGATCAAATTAATCGCGGCGTGTTTGAGGCCACCACGGCTAAAAGAGAATCATAATATTATTTTCGGAGGCAGCCCATTTTTTAATGAGGCGAGTCGTCGCTTTTTCATCAGTCATATAATTTTACCCCTTGAAGTAAACCTGAATCAGTGACTTCATTGCAGCATAGAGTACAAGCTATTGATCATAAATCGATTATAAAACAACTAGTTAAAATTCAGGTGAGCCTAAGATTTTTCAATGCCACTGTAAACTTTATATCCACTTTGAAGTCACGAAATCAGGGTGAAGTTTAGACTGGGTTTTATTGTGTCTCTAAATTAACCCCAGTTACTTGCCAGTGTATTGGCATTTTTGGATCAAACACTTTAATCGCTCCCGCGTCAGTGACAACATCTTCGGGCACTGCAAAGGGTGTATCGCTTCTGCTTAATTGCATTTTCGCGGAGTTAACCGCTAAGTTATAAAATGTAGGGCCATTAAGAGACACAAATTTTTCTAAATTGTGCAGACTATTTTCCTGCTCAAACACTTGGGCAAGAATCGACATAGTGTTGGCCACGTTAAAAATTCCAGCACAGCCACAGTCCGACTCTTTAAACTGCGCTAAATGCGGAGCAGAGTCAGTGCCGAGGAAAAATCTATGGTCACCGCTGCTGGCGGCTTTGCGTAACGCTTGGCGATGGATTTCTCGTTTGGCGACGGGTAGGCAGTAATAGTGTGGTTTTATACCCCCGACCAACATTGCATTTCGATTGATGACCAAGTGATGGGTAGTAATAGTTGCAGCAGTATTTTTGTTACAGGATTGTAAATATTGCACTGCTTGTGAGGTGGTAATATGTTCAAAAACAATTTTTAGATTTGGGAATTGACGACGAATAGGAATCAGTTTGGTATCGATAAAGACTGCTTCTCGATCGAATATATCTACGTCGGCATCAACTACTTCGCCGTGCACCAAAAAAGGCATGCCAATCTCTTGCATTACTTCAAGCACAGGGTATATATTTTCTAGATCAGTGACACCTGAATCAGAGTTTGTGGTGGCGCCAGTTGGATATAGTTTCACTGCGGCCACGTCCCCGTCGAGGAAACCTTGTTTTACATCTGCAGCAGAGGTTTGTTCGGTGAGGTATAACACCATCAGTGGTGAAAAATGATGTTCTGTGGGAATAGCAGTGTAAATTTCATTTTTATAGGCGATGGCGTCGGCGGTTGTAATCACCGGTGGTTGCAAGTTTGGCATAACAATAGCACGGCGGAAATGGCGGCTAGTAAAAGGTAGTACTTTGCTGAGTACTTCACCGTTGCGTAAATGTAGATGCCAGTCATCAGGCATGGCTATTGTCAGTTGATTTTGCATTTTAGACCTTCTGAAGATAAAGTTGGCGAGTTAAAATTTGGTAGAAAAAGTGGGATGATAGTCGCACTTTATTTCTGCGCACAGCATAACATATTTGTGGCTAGTAATAGTTTCCTTAGAGTGCTTATAGCCACATAGACCGGTCATTTAATGGATCATCCTAGAGGGGTAACTATGGAAAAAATCCTCATGATAAAGGTTTTAAGCACAAGTTAGGTAATTCTCGCATTGAAACTCCCCGCTTATTGATCACCTCAGCAGAGGCTGAAAAATTTGGGTTAATAAGCCCCCAGATCTTAGATATTTTGTCCGCGCAAGTGACTAAATCGCTGCCGCCTAGCTTTCATAATATCATTGATATTCTAAAGGCTGAAGATTGGTGAGAGCAAATGAATGACCAGTGCGAATTATTTTTGGTTGAACTGGTATCGGCTCAAACGTTAATCGGCTTTGTGTTTCTATCTTCGTCTGAGAAGAATGTTATAGAAAAAAGCTATCAGCTGGGTTATTTGTTGGCGCAACAATGCTGGGGGCAGGATATAGCCAGCGAACTGTTAGAATAATTTATTGTTTGGTATGAAACGACAGTTGTATCAACAAGCTCATCGCTGCAGTGCAGGCCACTAACAAAGACTCGGTGACTGTATTAAAAAAGATTTTGTTTAGTTTAGACACAGAAGAATCTACAGAAAACCATCACTTTTTGCAGCGACAGGTTTAAGCTGTCACGGAGATCTTAGAGGATTTACAACAGAGTTTAATAGATTTATCTAAGGGAGGTTTAGATATTGAATCATCATCAAATTAATTACCTAGAAATACCGGTATTAGATTTAATCGCCACTAAAAAATTCTTTAGTGCGGTGTTTGATTGGCGCTTTACCGATTACGGCCCAGAGTCTTGCAGTTTCGACAATGCAGTTGTCGATGGTGGATTTTATGTGTCAATAAAAATTGCCAGTGTCGCTAATGGTAGTGTTCTAGTGGTGCTTTACTCCGATGATTTAACGCAAAGTATGGCTGACATAGAGGCCCATGGCGGCGTTATTGTAAAACCGATATTTTCATTTCCCGGTGGTCAGCGATTTTGTTTCAACGATCCCAATAGCAATGAGTTTGCCCTCTGGCAGCCAAGTTAGGGTTACGCTCGTTAATGAGCCTCTTCAGTATAACTCAATAGCCAATTTTTAAATCGATTGACTTGCTGGCAGTTGGCTTTTTCATCTGGCACCACTAAGTAGTAACAGTCATCAGTTTCTATGGGCTCGCCGAGTTGAATCACTGAGCCTTGACTGAGCTCTTTATCAATAAAGTATTTAGGTAATAAAGCGATACCTAAATCAGCTTTGAGGCCATCAATAATCATTGAAAATTGATCAAAACTTAAATGGTTATTTTGACTGATATCGAGTTGCTGGCGCTCAAACCAACACTTCCAGCTGCCTAATCGACTAGTTAATTGCAGTAAGTTACAGCGTTCTAAGTCTGATGCCTGTATGTTTTGAGTATTAAAGTAGCTTTTACTGGCGACTGGGATCATTTGTTCGCGGCAGATTAAATAACATTGGGCTTGTGGCCAATGGGGTTTTCCGAAGTGAATCGCCAGATCGGCAATTTGATTGTTGAAGTCAAAGGGGCGAGTTCTGGCGCTAAAACTGAGGGCTATATCGGCGTTTTGGTCAATGAAGTCAGACAACTTAGGGATAATCCAGCGGCTAGTGAATGTCGGTAGGGCGGCTATATTCAAAGCGCTTTTAGCACCGACAGCTATGGCTCTTAACATAGCATCTTCAGTGACTTGAATAATTTTTTTTGCATCACCCAGGAAGCGCTTGCCGGTATCGGTTAAGTGTACCCGCTGTCGCACTCTTTCAAATAAGCGTACGCCCATCTGTGTTTCAAGCTCTTTTATCTGCCGACTGATGGCGCTTTGCGTCATATGTAATTCGATAGCGGCTCGGGTAAAACTGTTGTGTTTAGCGGCACAGACAAAACTTTGTAAATTATGCAGGCTAGGAATGTGCTTTTTAAGTAAGTTCATGCGAAATTGTTATTAACTCATAGGCTTTTATCAATATCAATGGATCTTTATCGATTATATTATTACTAAAATAGATTAGGCTACAACTTTTATTCACAAACAAGGTCACAGCGAGCTTTAATTTCATGAACCAAGCCCTTAACATATATCAAGAACGTGTCTCTAGCGACAGTATCCGCCGTCAATTCTCTGCCGCTATGTCTAATATGTACCGCGATGAGGTTCCAGCATACGGTGCGTTGTTAGATCTAGTGGTGAAAAATAATCAGCAAATTTTAGACTCAGATATAACGCTGTTAGAGCATTTGCGCCAAGTTGAAAACATAGAGACATTGTCTGACCAACGCCACGGCGCTATTCGTTTAGGCAAGGCCAGCGAATTAGCCATGATGCGGCGTATTTTCGAGATTATGGGGATGTACCCTGTCGGTTACTACGACTTAAGTGTCTCCAATGTTCCGGTACATGCCACCGCTTTTAGGGCGGTTGATGCCCAGTCTATTCGCAACAATCCGTTTCGCGTGTTTACCTCGCTATTACGCTTGGACTTAATTAAAAACCGGTCATTAAGAGACAAAGCGGAAAGTATCTTAGCGCAGCGAGATATTTTTGGCGATCAAGTACGCGACATTGTCAACACTGCTGAGCAAAATGCCGGCTTAAATAGCCAGCAGACTCAAGTGTTTGTAGAGTCAATTGTTAAGGTCTTTCGCTGGCACAGCGAAGCGGCCATCAATAGTGAACTCTATTTAGAGTTATTGGCCGAACATCCACTAGTGGCAGATGTCGTTTCTTTTAAGGGACCGCATATTAATCACTTAACCCCTAGGACCTTAGATATTGACTGGATGCAAAAGCAGATACACACCACAGGTGCAAAAGCTAAAGCGGTGATTGAAGGTCCACCAAAACGTGATTGTCCGATTTTATTGCGTCAGACCGCATTTTTGGCGATCCAAGAAGCGGTGGTTTTTCGCAACGCTGAAGACAGCGATCAACAGCTAACGCACGCCGCAAGGTTTGGTGAGATAGAACAGCGTGGCTGTGCTCTAACCCCAAAAGGTCGAGCCTTATATGACTCACTCTTAACACAAACTCGCACCCTGACACGTCCATTAAACGATGGCTCAAATTTAGCCCAATACTTAGCTGAAATTAACCAAGTATTTACCGCGTTCCCAGATAGTTACCTTGAGATGCAGGCACAAGGTTTAGCCTACTTCAAATATTCCCCGATCCAGACCCTTCAGTACAGTGCTGTAAAAGTGGCGCTGAGCATTGAGCAATTACTTGACAGAGGAGCGATCAGAATCGATCCAATAACCTATGAAGATTTTCTGCCCGTCAGTGCCGCCGGTATTTTTCAATCGAACTTAGGGGAACAAGGTGAACAAGATTTTGCAGTGAACCCCAATCAAGCACAATTTGAGGATGATTTAGGTGCCAGTGTTGCCGACGAATTTGTACTCTATGAAAAAATTCAATCAGCCTCTATAGCGCAGTGTGTAGAGTATTTCTCTGGGCTTTGCTCGAATGAGAGTTTATCGACAATCTAGTATGCATTGCCAATCAGATATCGTTACGCTCAGTGAGTCGATTTAAAGCTGATGTCGACAATCTGCTTCGAATTGATATACTGCATTTTTGGAATTGGTAGGAGCTTGAAAATGCAAATTTTTCCCGAAAATACGCAAAAAGTACTGCTTAGTAGCGCGATTATATTGGTCTTAACGGGTTGTGTAAACCCGGTAAAAAATCAGCATAATGGCTTAGTTGGCGCCTGGAAAATTGTCCATATTGAAGGTGAGAACGTGACAAGTAATAGCGCTAAGTTAATTTTCTCAGCAACAGGTACTGTCAATGGTAACAGTGGTTGTAATCGACTAATGGGTACTTATAGGCCAGTGCACGACCATTTGAATTTATCGGTATTAGCCAGTACTAAAATGTTGTGCGCCAATGCGAACAACGCAGATGAAATGGCTTTTAGTCGTGCGCTTCCCAGAATTGAACATTTTCTAGTGGCCGATAAAAGGTTGTTTCTAACCGATGAGCAAGACAAAACACTGATTGCACTATTGGCTGAATAAACAGGTACTCGCTAGAGCTATTCGGTAATTTTAAAAAGTTAACCTTCAGTAGTGATACCTAGAGACAAAAAGCTTCAGTGCTAATGAGGCCTTTTTATCTGTTTCTCTTTAATAACCATTGACAGCAGCGAGCAAGACTTCAATCGCATCATGCTCAGCGACAAAGTGATTGGTGCTATGCTCTATCAGCTCCGGCTTGTAACCTTGCGCTGCTAAATGTCGCTTTGAAGGTAGGAACTTCAACTGGGCATTGGGATCCATAGGAGAGGGTAGCTCACCCGGTATCTTAATAGATTGACGCTGCCTCTCAATTTTTGGATCGGGTATTGGCACCGCAGAGATTAACTGTTGGGTATAAGGGTGCACAGGGTTATCATAGATCGTCTTGCTATCAGCCAGCTCTACTATGCGTCCCAAATATAACACCATGATACGGTGCGAAATTTCCCGGACTACCGCTAGGTCATGTGATATAAACAAAATTGAAAGTTTAAATTCAGCTTGTAAATCAATTAATAACTCAATGATTTGGGCTTGTACTGACACATCCAGGGCAGATACCGCCTCGTCACAGATCACCAATTTAGGTTTCATAATCATCGCTCTGGCAATGCCCACACGCTGATTTTGTCCGCCAGATAACTCGTGTGGATAGCGATTGATCATGTTGCGCTCTAAGCCGACTCTATCCATCATTTGCATCACAGTTTCTTGCATTTCAGACGAAGATAAATGCGCAGCGAAAGTGCGCAGTGGCTCCATAATAGAACTTGCAATCGTCATACGCGGATCTAGGCTAGCCAAGGAATCTTGAAAGACAATTTGCAAGTCTTTGCGTTTGTCTTTCAGCGCTTCGCGGCTCAATCCATTAATCTGTTTTCCCAACCAAGAGACGCAACCACCGGTAGGCGCTATTAGCTGAAGTACCGCACGTGCAAGGGTCGACTTACCACATCCACTCTCGCCGACTATGCCTAAAGTTTCGCCCGGCCTGAGTTTGAAGCTAACACCATCTACCGCTTTTAGCGGGATGGTTTTGGGCCAGATAATGCCGCCGACTTTAATATCAAAATGCACTTTAACATCATCGACATTTAAAAAGTCTTCTGCCGCTTTGCTCTCATCTATAGGAATGAGGTTATGGTGTGATTTGCGATCCGGATTATCGATACGCGGCATCGAATCCAAGAGCATTTTAGTGTACTGGTGTTGCGGATCATAGAAAATTTGTTCTGCCTGACCCTCTTCAACATATTCGCCATAGCGCATGACGTGTAATCGATCACACATGCGGGCGACTACACCCATATCGTGAGTGATTAAAGCAATAGCGGTACCGCTTTCACGTTTTAGCTCATTCATTAGATCGAGAATTTCGGCTTGTACTGTCACATCTAAAGCCGTGGTTGGTTCATCGGCAATCAGCACAGAGGGGCTACACAACATAGACATTGCTATCATTACCCGCTGGCGCATACCGCCAGAGAGTTGGTGTGGGTATTGATTCAAACGTCGATCTGCCTCTGCTATGCGTACCCGATCAATCCAATCGCGACAAAGTTTATCGGTGGCGGCGCGATCGAGTTGGGTGTGCAGGGCGGTGACTTCACGCATTTGTTGTAAAATGGTCATGTGTGGGGTTAAAGAGGTCAACGGGTCTTGAAAGATCATCGACATGTTCTTGCCGCGTACATGATTCAGCTGGTCTATTGATAGGTCTAATAAGTTATGCTCTTGGAAAATGATCTGGCCACTGGTACGGCCATTTTTAGCCAGTAATCCCATCGCCGCCATAAAGGTTTGGCTTTTACCTGAGCCGCTTTCGCCGACGATACCGACACATTCACCGGGGTTGATTTTAAAACTAACGCCTTTCACGGCTTGAACTTCGCCATCGGCTGTATCGAAACATATTTTCAGATTATTAACTTCAAAAATAGGTTTAATGCTCTCGGTCATAATAATCCCTAGCGATCTTTAGGATCGAATGCGTCACGCAAACCATCGCCAATAAAAAAGAAACAAAAAAGGCCAGTGACAAAAAAGCCAAGTGGGAATAATAACTGCCATAAAGTGCCATATTGAATCGTCTTAGCGCCTTCACTAATGAGTGCTCCCCAAGAGGTTAGGGGTTCTTGAATACCTAGCCCAAGAAAGGAAATAAAACTCTCTAACAAGATTAGATTAGGTATCATTAACGAGGTATAGACAACCACAATACCCAGTAGGTTAGGCACTATGTGACGCAGTATGATGTTGATATCACTCACACCTGCCGCGACAGCGGCCTCTATGAACTCTTTATGCTTCAAGGTTAAGGTCTGACCGCGGACAATACGCGCCATATCCATCCAAGAGAAGAGTCCCAAGCCGATAAACAAAATATACACTGAGCGGCCAAACATCACGAACAAGATAATCAGAATAAACATGTAGGGGATAGACATTAAAATATCCACAAAGCGCATCATGAAATTGTCAATACGACCGCCAAAATAACCTGCAACAGAGCCGTAGAGCACACCGACCAATACCGCGACTATCGTGCCAATAATTCCGACCATCAAGGATATTTGCGTGCCTTGTAATACTCTAGAGAATAAATCTCGGCCCAGATCATCAGTGCCAAAAAAGTGACCGTTTTCTATACTTGGCGCGCCCATTTCAGCGGCATTTCCAGTTAACTCCCAGTCGATTGTTTCATGATCCCACTCAGACAGAGAAGGTCCTATAAATGATATCAACACTAGTGCTGTCAAAACATAGACGCTAACCAGCGACGCTTTGTTGCGCCTGAATCTCGTCATGGCATCTTGCCATTGTGAACGGCCTTTTATGGCTACTTGACTTGACGTCGAGTCGACCACAGAGGCCATTTTTTTGTTGTTAACTAACATATAAATATATCTCTTAGAGCCTAATCTTAGGATCGAGCCAAGCGTAAGTAATATCGACAATGGCATTAAATAAAATGGTCATGACGCCAAACACAATAGTCACACCCATCAGTAGTGAATAATCGCGGTTGAGTGCAGCGTCAACAAAAAACTGTCCCATTCCCCCCGTGCTAAAGTAAATATCGATAATCACTGAACCTGTAATCATGTAGACAAAAGCGGGACCCAAGTAAGACAATACTGGAAGCAGAGCGGGTTTGAGTGCGTGGCGTAATATGATGCTACTAGCTGGCAGTCCTTTGGCTTTGGCGGTTCGAATAAAGTTAGAACTTAATACTTCGAGCATTGAAGAGCGGGTGATTCTAGCGATGCTGGCCATGTAGCTGGTGGATAAGGCGATAATAGGCATGATTAAATATTGCCATTGACCTCCATTCCAGCCGCCTCCTGGGAGCCAGTTGAGCCAAAGGGTAAAAATAATAACTAAAATCGGCGCCATTACGAAGTTTGGCAATACTTGAGCCCCAATTGAAAAGCCAATGGCGCTGTAGTCCAGTTTTGTGTTGTGTTTTACAGCGGCTGCAATACCTAGGGGGATACCCACTGCGACCGCAACTACAAAGGACCAAAGGCCATACGTTAAAGTAACTGGGAAGCCTTGGGCTAAGATGTCATTAACCGATCGATCCTTATATTTAAAGGAGGGGCCAAAATCGAATTCAAAGATGATGCCGCGCATGTAAGTATATATTTGCTCGTACCAAGGCAGGTTTAAGCCGTACTTGGCTTCTAGATTAGCTAATACTTCAGGAGGAAGGCCGCGTTCAGTAGAAAAGGGACTGCCCGGGGCTAAGCGCATCAGAGCAAATGAAATCAGAATTAAAATTAAGATAGTTGGTATAGACGAAAAAAAGCGGCGGATGATAAAACTAAGCATGTTGCATGACCTTGAATATCACTTACATCTTGAGGAAAAAATGGCGAATTTCGCAAAAGATGCAGAGTTGCTATCGCTAATAAACCAAAGGTTAAGAGTCTTTAAACGAAAAAACACTTCGTCTCATAGAGTGCGAAGTGTTTTCGAAGAAACACTTTATTTAGCCGTTTTATAGAAAGTACGACTGTAGATAGTTTGCTGAACGTTGTGAACAGGCCAGCCTTTTAAGCTATCTTTTATCATGTAAACACCCGCGTAATGGTAGATAGGGATGACCGGCATTTCTTCAGCCATTATCTGCTCTACTCGGGTGTAGTTGACGTTAGGCGTATCACTGGTTTTAGCCGCGGCCATTAAGCTATCGACTTCTTGGTTAACCCACTTACCGTGGTTGTAACCCGCTTGAGTGGTCATAAGATCCAAGAAAGTAGAGGCTTCATTGTAGTCACCACACCAGGCGCCACGGGCTAATTGAAACGCTTGCTTTTTACGCGTTTCAAGAAAAGTTTTCCACTCTTGGTTAGCAAGTACGGCGTTAACACCGAGTTTCTGTTTCCACATTTGTGAGATAACAGTGGCTATTTTCTTGTGGGCTTCGTCGGTGTTGTAGATCATGTCAAACTTGAGTGGCTTGTCTTTGCTGTAACCGGCCTCTGCTAATAAAGCTTGAGCTTTTACATCGCGCTCTTTTTGAGTCCACCCGGCGAAATCTACTGCGGGTATTTCAAACCCAGCAGTGGCTGCAGGAGTGAATGTATAAGCGGGTTGCTCACCGCCTTTCTTAACGTTGTTTACAATAATATTGCGGTCGAGCGCATAAGATAAGGCTTTTCTTACACGCACATCTTTAAAGGCTTTCGGTCCGCTATCCGATAAATTGAATGTGTAGTAGTAATTGCATAAGCGAGGGAATGAATAGGCTTCTGTTGGGTGAGACTTTTTCAATGAAGGATATTGTCCTGCTGGAATTTCAGTTTTTTCTATCTCGCCGGCTTTAAACCGAATCAGTGCCTGGTTCTCATCGTTGATCACTAACGCGGTCACTTTGTCTAAGATAGTATTGGCGTTGTCCCAGTATTGATTATTTCTTTCGCGAATGTTTTTTTCTTTGAGGGTCCAGTTGGTTAAAACGTAGGCTCCATTTCCCACAATATTTTCAGGACGGGTCCAATCTTTACCAAACTTTTCAACTGTGGCTCTATGGGTTGGAAAAGTTGTTGTGTGTGTTACCATACTTGGAAAATAAGGCAGTGGTGCGTCTAAAGTCACTTCAAAGGTGAGGTTATCAACCGCTTTAACACCGAGTTGTTTAGGGTCCATGCCGTCTTTAATAATAGCGGCGCCATTTTTGAGCGCCATCATTTCCATATACCAAGAGTAGGGAGATGCGGTTTTCGGATCTACTGCACGACGCCACGCGTAGACGAAATCATGGGCACTAACAGGATCGCCATTCGACCAATTTGACTCCCGTAAATGGAAGGTATAGGTTGTTTTATCTTTTGATACGTCGAAGCTTTTAGCAACACCGGGAATGTTGTTACCCAGCGAATCTTGGTTTAATAGGCCTTCAAAGAGATCGCGAACGATATCTGAACTTTCTACGGCTTCAACGAGTTGTGGATCAACACTAGGGATGCCATCGAGCAGACGGTAAGTGAAACTTTGATCAGTGGCTAGTTCTTCACCGGTAGTTAGGTGTGTTGCAGCGGATGCTGAAACTGAAGAGAATGCAGTGGCAACGGTGATTGCTGCGACTATTGCTATTCTCTTAACCTTATGTTTATTATCGATCATAATATTATCCTCATCAGTTTAAAAATAACCTGCAATATACTTGCTCAGTATTATTCAATAGTGCCAAGATGGATTTTATTACTGCAGTGGCGTTGTATACAGGGGCACCGAATAGCACTAATGAATTGCCACCTTAAACCATCAACGTCATTGCATTACAGGTTATCCTGCTCATTTTTTTATTGAGTATATTGAGCTTTTATAGATAGGTTAACCTAGAAGACTGTAGCATATAACAGAAGATAGGTTGAACGTATAATCAGTGTTAAAATCGAAAAGCTAGAATATTGTCGGATTCATCTAATACGTTCGGCTTTTTGTCAGATTGATTACACAAATATTATCTGAGAGCTTTCTACGATGATTACGCTCAGTAACAAGCCGTTAAAAACAAGCTAAAAATCCTCATGTATAACTATAAAAGCTTGTTTTTGAATCGTATTACCTTCGCTCGCTTCTTCCTACAAAGGCAATACGCTAGGTGATGATGACTGCTGTTTGTCAATGCTTTTGGTGATGACTTAGAAATGGGCTGCGCAGGCCTATTATTAGTCTAGAAATGTCTAAATCTATTGAAGAAGGGCACAATAAATTACTCTTGTAAGCAAAGTTAAAGGGTGATATGAGCGTTGATTTTGTAGGCGTAACTGTCAGGTGTGAAACGGCTAAATATTGTACATGATATAGCTTATTAGATGCTCTTGCAGTGAATATCTTATGGTGGCTTGTTTATATTCAAAAACTGCGCTGAGTCGATATCAACGCGATTTAGTGTGCTCCAATCGAGCCTTTCTCATCACTCAGAAATGAATTTCTTTACTTTCTTTAAGGCCATCTTTCTTTTTAGTGGCGAGAGGTAATCAAGAAATATTTTGCCGTGTAAGTGATCTATTTCGTGTTGCATGGCAATCGCCAAAAACTCATCACTTTCGATGCGAATCGGATTGCCGTTTCTGTCTAATGCGGTTACCACCACCTCAGTGAAGCGCTCGACATCGGCATAAAAACCGGGAATAGATAAACAGCCTTCTTGGCCCATTTCTTTTTTGTCGCCGGTTTCAATTTCAGGGTTGATTAAAATAAGCGGATCATCACGATTTTCCGATAAATCAATCACAATTACTGCATCGTTGCTGCCCACTTGAGTCGCAGCTAAGCCTATACCATCAGATGTATCGTACATAGTATCGAGCAAATCATCGATCAGCGTTTGTACGCTGTCAATGTCAGTGACTTTATTTGCTTTCACTTTTAGTTTTGGGTGAGGTGCTACTAATATCTCTAATACGGCCATAATAAAATTCTTTAAAGTTTTGAGTTGTGGGCGTTTTTGCTTAGCTAATGGTGACCCATCAATGCGATAGGTGGTAAGCCGTTCAATTGAGCATCGACTAAGTTAGACCTATCTCGAGGCCTGCATCGCCGATTATGTTAAAAACCAGCCAGTCAATTATACGCAACTAGTCATCAGATTGTAATCAGTCTATTGAAGTGAAATGCACGATCGATCGATTATTGGTCAAAGCTTGGATGCATTGGACGTTTGATAATGCATATAAGCTTATAAAAGTCCTATGAAGTGCAGTATACAATCGGGGATTATCAGAGTGTCCTTCTGATATGCAAGCATGCGAACAAGCCCAAAACGCCTCAGACCCAAAAAGCATGTCCAGAGCAACACATCGATTAAAGATGCTCTGGTTGCCCGGCGAAAATCGATAACAACGCGATCTTTATGCTTTGTAGAAGTCCAAGGGCGAGCTTAAAGCTGCTGAGGAAATTTTGAACTTATTTGCATGTTCCTTAGAGAATTGAGTGAGGTTGTTCCTATATTCCTGGATCAGATAATGGGACTCCCCCTGCACTGAAGATTTAGAGTGATATTCAAGTTACAACAAAAATCTATAGGGAGTCCGAAAATGCATAATACTAGAGTTGGCGTTGATTTAGCAAAAGAAGTCATTCAGGTTGGCATCGACAAAATTAATAAATTGTATTCTAATATTGAAATAACGGCGCAAGAGTTCTCATTCTGGTTAATAGGCTTCAAACTCACTTTTATTGTCTTTGAAGCCTGCGTTATATCTAATTATTGGATTCAAGCTGCTCGCAAAGCGCGCATGATCCACGCCTTGTGAGCGCTAAGCTGGTGTCCCAAGTCAGGTAAAACCAAAAAACAGGTGCAAATGATGCGCTGGCTGTTGTCCAAACCACTTTTTTATCTGATGTCAATTACATGTCCAGTCAGTCAATGACGCAGCAACAGCTAGGGTCCCACAACGTTTCAGAGACCTTGTAGATAAATAACACACTGCTTTATTAAATCAAATTTCATCTTTATTGGCAGACTTTAATATTAAAGTTTCTTGCAAAACCGGCAGTTTAAGAACGTTAATAATAGGCGTATTAGAAGATGCTGAAAATGATTTGACTCACGAATTCAGAAAGCGCTTAACGTCGCTTGGCATCAATGTTTGGTTGTTAAGCAGTCGTTTGATACTTACAACCGCTGTCTGCATCATTCGATTGATCAATATAGATGAATGTAAAAGGCTACTGCTGGATCCAAGCAATAAGTGCAACACGCTGACCAGTAAAGACTTCAAATGGTGTTAGCCCGTTTAAAATTTTCCTTGGCGTGAAATTCAGTCGCAAAATCGCATCTTAAATTTCGTCATCGGTTAAACTCGCTATATTGAACTTCTTAGGCCAAAGTCGCCTCAGTCTAGCGTTGGTATTTTCGTTTGTACCCCGCTGTCAGCTGGCATAAGGTTTAGCGAAACATATGTTGATCCCCGGTTTTTCAGTGACCCTTTCCTGATCGGCAAATTCACCACCATTGTCCAAAGTCAGTGTCAACTTAGCACTCACTGATTTGAGCATATTA
>JAWUWK010000110.1:0-19769 GCA_034111875.1 Gammaproteobacteria bacterium | reverse complement strand
AAACATGCTAACAGCATTTTTCACCAATTATTAAAATTTATTCCCCGTCATACCTTTCAAAAAACGGTTGATAGACACAAAGGCGATCATCGCATAAGAACCCTTTCATGTTGGGATCAGTTGGTCGCCTTGCTCTTTGCACAGCTTAATAGTCAGACCTCTTTAAGAGGAATTGAAACGACATTTAATAGTCATCGTTATCGGCTTTACCACTTGGGTACAAATCAAGTTAGCCGCTCTTCTTTGTCTGACGCTAATCGCGATAGACCTTCGGCAATTTTCACAGAAACGTTTTATTATTTGCTTAATCAGGTGCGATCAAAGTTACCTAAAAATGATTCCCAAGAGATGGTAAGGTTAATTGACTCAACCACAATAGATTTGAATTTCAACCAATTCAAGTGGGCTAAATTCCGCTCAGCAAAGGCTGGAATTAAACGCCATACGGTGTACGATCCTAACGCTGCTATCCCTGTCTATTTTTCATTAACAGATGCAAAAGTGAATGATGCCAAAGAATTAAATAGCTTGCCAATGATACCAAATACAACCTATGTCGTTGATCGTGCCTATAATAATTACCGTTGGTTCTATTCATTAGATAAACAAAATTCAAAATTTGTCGGGCGAATTAAAACGAATACCTGCTATGAGGTTAAGAAAATATTAACCCCTATCGGAGCAGGAATAATTGCAGATGAAATTATTCGCTTAAGCAGCATAAAGGGAAAAGCGCATTGCCCAATTGATCTTCGCCGCGTGACTTTTATGCGAGCAGAAGACCAAAAGAAACTCATTTTTATTACCAATGATTTATCACGTACAGCGGCTGAAATCGCTGCATTGTATAAGCAGCGTTGGGATATAGAGTTGTTCTTTAAATGGATAAAAAAATTTAAAAATCAAGCGTTTTATCAGTCAAAATAGAAATGGTGTGATGATTCAAGTCTTGATAGCGCTAATCGCTTATCTACTATTAAAACGGGCACAACTAACCTATCTGAGTAAGCGAACACTCTATCAAATTAGCCTATTAGTCGGCGCAAACTTGATGGAGCGCAGAAGTGTTATGGTGTTGTTAAACCTAAGCGGTAAACGGCGAAAAACAGACAAAAATAGCGTGGAACAAATGGATTTTTCAATGTTAAATTTTTAACCGGACACTAGTGCGATGACATTAAAAAAAACGAAACTTTCGACCGTCAGATAATTGGTCATGCATGATATCTATTGACCAAACCTGGTTGGGTTTTATAGGCTCTTTGAATGGCTCTGGCTTATTGCTTTTTAAGCGTCTTCTGGGTTTTATACGTAAATTCAAGGCCTAGTCGCAATCAATACGATAAACACGTTTGTGATTCCAGCCAAACCCTTTCACATTACGCAAATAATCAAAACATAGACCAAAACCCCAGTCAGAATGATATTCCCTTAAATCTATGAGCCGATCAGCGATGTCCTCATTCTCAGAAACTAAAATCTCTTGGTAACGATAACAGGTCTCACTGATAGAAAATGCTAGGCATGCAAGCCGAATACTCACGACGTGATTTGAGACAGCTTGCTGGACCATCTCTTTGCGCAGTGACCGCGTTAGCACTTTTTTGCCATAGCCTCCTGAATGATTTCAGCTTTAAGGCGCTCTTCAGCACACATCTTTTTTAAACGCTTATTTTCATCTTCCAGTGCTTTAAACCGCGTAATCATTGAGGCATTATACCTCCATATCATTTATGAAAGGTGGCTGAACTCATACCCTGTTCACTGCAAAGCTCAGGAAACTGGCGATCAATTATCGGACTGCTTTAGGATCGCCATAATTTGGCTGTCTATATAGGGTGATTTTTTCATGTAGATCTGCCTCTTTTAAAATACGAGAAAATTCTACTTTTTAATCCAGGTCCTATTAATTTACATGTGGATTACGCAACATCAGATTAAATACCACTTACAACATATGAAAAAAACAGTGTCACTATCACTATCACTGCAAATGCTCAAGCGTGCTTATTAGATACTGCTGCATATATTGCGATAGATAATCCAGATAAGGCTTTTAGTTTGACCGATGAAATCACCAAGTGATTGAGCTAATAGTTAGTCGCCGCTGATATACAAAAATTAGAGGATATAAAGCAGCCTTGAACATTAGACCTTGGAGGCTTCCAACCTGGCCCAATCTAGTTTCAATTTTTAGGACTGTGCACCTGACATTCTCTGCTATGCAGCCAACCACAACGGGTTATCGGTATTGACCGCAGCCCGACGATTAACTATTTCGCAATGTCAGAGACACTCATTGCGCCTTTAAATGATCACCTATCAACACTTCAAGCTTTAGCTGATCAGCCTCAAAGCCACGAATCCCCTCGGCCAATTTTTCAGTCGCCATCGCGTCCTCGTTCAGCTGCCAACGAAACTCTGCCTGGGTCATTGGCAGCACGCTAGGCTCTCTCGCATTATCTGCCTGTAATACTCGATTAAGCGTCCCTTCACTGTTAGCCAGTTCTTCCAGTAATGCCGGGCTGATAGTTAAACGGTCACAACCTGCAAGTGCGAGAATTTCACTAGAGTTGCGAAAACTAGCGCCCATAACCACCGTTGAATATTGATGTCGACGGAAGTATTGGTATATTTTATGTACAGCAAGCACACCTGGTTCTTGTTCAGCTTCATATTGACGTTCGGGATCGGCTTTTTGGTACCAGTCCAAAATTCGGCCAACAAACGGAGAAATCAAAAAGACACCCGCTTCCGCACAAGCACGCGCCTGAGCAAAGGCGAAGATCAAGGTTAAGTTACATTGAATGCCTTCGCTCTCCAACACTGCAGCGGCGCCAATACCTTCCCAAGTAGCGGCTAATTTTATGAGCACTCGGTTTCGACTAATACCTTTTTCTTCATAAAGATCCACCAAGCGACGCGCCTTGATAAGGCTCGCTTGCTTATCGAACGAGAGGCGTGCATTGACTTCAGTAGAAATTCGTCCGGGAACCGATTCAAGAATTACCTGACCCATAGCGACCACAAGTCGATCACAGGCCTCATCGACCTTCTCGTCCAATGGACCTTGATGACAACGCGCGACACTACATACATCCTTCACCAAAACATCATACTGTCCCGACTGAACAGCCTTTAATATGAGCGACGGGTTGGTGGTTGCATCTTCTGGGGAAAAGCGCTTAATGGCACTAAGATCTCCCGTATCAGCCACGACAGTACTATATTTTCTCAACTGTTCTAATAAGCTTGGCATGTTCTATCCTAGTGAATGGCTGTAGTTAAAGCCTGTTTTTTTAATGTCTGTAAACTTTTATTCAAGTTAGGGAGAATCTGGTCTGCAATCGAAAATTTATTGGGGTGAGCATGGTTTGGATCAGGCAGCGCGAAAACTTGCATACCCGCCGCTTTACCGGCGATGACGCCATTGATTGAATCTTCCCATACCCTACATTGCCAGGGGATTGCACCGAGCCGACAGGCGGCTAATTCGAACACTGCAGGGTGCGGTTTGGAACGCGCAACCTCATTACCGGAAGTAAGCACATCGATAGGCAGTTGATTTTGTTGTACTACCGCTTCAATAAAACTCAATGGCGATGAAGAGGCTATTGCCAAGCCGATTTCTCTATGACTCAACCAGTTCAACAACTCTTTGGCACCTGGCATTAGAGGCGCCAGATGAATACGCGACTCCATCGCCTTTAAAATAGCGCGACATAGCGCTTGCGGGTTAATCTCAAACTGTGGGTATAAACGAGCAATCTTCTCAGCAAATTCCTTCGTGTTCATCCCGCAAAACTGAGCGAGCTGATTCAAATCAAGCTCAATGCCATACTCATTCAATAGAGTACTTTGTTCGACTTCTAGCCAGAGAGGCTCGGAATCAATCAGTAATCCATCCATGTCGAAAATTTCATATTGCATAAGGCTACCAGCAGTTATCTACGATCTATGTTGGTTTATCTGGATAATAATCGTTAGTTATTTATTTCTCGAGCAACAGATTGCAGCCGTTCAAATACTTTAAAACGATCATTGTGATGCTGCGAAACATTGGCGTGGTTCGAGGGTAAATATTCTGTTTCGATTCTCGACATTTGCTTCATAGCTGCACTCATATCGGGGAAGACCTTTGCGGCAACACCGGCTATTATTGCCGAACCAAGTAGCACAGGCTCTGCTGCCTGAGTAGAAAACACAGGCCTGCCAGTAGCATCGGCGAGCAATTGTCGAATCAGCTCATGTTCACCTGCTCCACCACTGATCATGACACGCTGAATTTGTGCCCCCTTCAACGCCTGTGCGTTAAGAATTTGTTTTAAACCGTAACCAATGGCACAGATCCCCGATATATATAATGCGATAATACTCGCTTCATCTCGCTCCATGCCCAAACCTGCTATTAGTGCTCTTGCTTGAGGGTCGGCAAAAGGTGCCCGATTACCTAGGTACTCAGGCACTACGTGGATTGATTTTGCCAATAGCACTGCCGAAGATAAATCATTAACCTTCTGGCGCGCTCTATCTGCCAGCCAATCTGGCAAAGAAATGTTAGCGGCTGCAGCTATAGCGTGGAACTCGTGGTAGGCTGGGTGGCTGCAAATCAATTGATCAATGCCAGCACCGGCTGCGGACTGGCCACCTTCTAGTAACCATACATCTGGTATCATTGCAGAGTAATAGGGCCCCCATACACCGGGAACAAAAACAGGCTCGGTTGTGGTGGTCATAGTGCAAGATGATGTGCCGAACACATAAGCTAAACTACCCAAGATGTCGAAACCAGCACCGACCGTACCCACCCCACCGGCATGGGCATCAATCAAACCTGCCGAAACGGCAATACCAGTATTTAAACCTAGCTCTTGCGCAGCTTTATGGCTTAAACCGTCACCAACAGCATTACCAGGATCTATTACATTGGTACCTATACGGCAAAACTTCTCATCAGCTAATATACCTAAACCAACTTGCTGAAAATAACTTGGATCCCAACGTCGATCTTTGCCTAGATAAGTCCACTTGCAGGTTAGAGTACAAGTAGAACGGTCGAGGCTGTCCGTGGCTCGCCAAGTTAAAAAATCTGCTAGGTCCATGAAATGCGATGCTGAATTAAAGACTGCTGGTTTGTTTTCGAGTAACCAGAGTAGTTTCGGCGTCTGCATTTCTGGTGATATTTTACCGCCTACATATTTTAGAACATCATGCCCAATAGCATTGATTCGATCTGCCTGATCAATGGCCCGATGATCCATCCAGACAATGATGTTTCGATTGGCATCCTCAGTTGGTCCCACTGGCAGTGGTTGCCCATTTTCGCCCAACACAACAAGTGAACAAGTCGCATCAAAACCGATACCGACAACATTATTAGACTTAAGCTGTGTTTGTTCTAAGACTTTTCTTACCGACTGAGTAACCGCCGCCCAAATTTCATTACTTGATTGCTCTACAATCAATCCAGATTCAGTATACAAGGTAATATCGGTTTTAGCCGAGGCCAACATACGCCCCCTTACATCAAACACTCCCGCACGAGCGCTTCCCGTACCGACATCTATGCCAATAAGGTAGCTATCTTTTATACTTTCATTATTTATAGATTTGGTCATTATTGACTCACTAAAAGCATCGTTTATGTTAGATGACATGAGTAATCCTTTTTAAGTCTAAGGAATAAATACAAGCCTCATAGGCTACCGCCTAAATAACACACATAGATCAACACAATGAATCTAGGTATATAGGTTGTGTCGAAATAATAAGGTACTGATCAAGTTACTTTGAGAACTGGATTTTTTATATGTCAGCTAGAGATCCACACTAGTGGGTAAAATAACGATATCTCGAACAGTCACATGGCGTGGCCTGGACAACATGAAGATTAATGAGTCCGCGACTTCTTTGGCTTCCATCAAACTTCCAGAGGCAACGGCTTCATCAAGTTTCTCTTTGGGCCAATCATCAATAAGCGCTGTAATCACAGGTCCAGGCGCGATGGCACCGACTCTAATGCCGTGTTTTGAAACTTGCCGCCGCACTGTATGCACAAAGGCCTGTACTGCAAATTTTGATGAGGTATAAATTGGCTCCCAAACGATAGGCTCGATACCTGCGATCGAACTGGTTAAAATAATATCACCAGTTTTTTGTTCAACCATATATTGCAACACCGAATGCACAGCACGAAAGGTAGAATTGATGTTTAAATTCAACATTCGATCCCAGGCATCTGGATCACCTTCAACAATTTCTCCGCCGACATAAGAGCCTGCATTGGCGTGAAATATATCAAGCGCACCGGCAATAGACACAATCTTTTCTGCAAGTGACGAGACTGCTTTTTGATCAATCAAATCAACATTTAAACTCAGTGCTTTGGGGCCGAGCTCTGCACAGGTTTTTACAAGTTTTTCAGCATCTCTATCAATCAACACTACCGTAGCACCAGAATTTAACATTGCTTTGGCGCACTCTAAACCAATGCCAGAGGCAGCGCCTGTGACTGCAGCCACCTTACCAATCAAAAAGTCACTCATTTACTTCTCCTATAATTATTCACCAACAAGCTTAACTATATACGGCTGCCTCTCACAAAACAGACTTGAGTGCGCTCTTATTAACCAGTACGAGATATTAGATACCCTGTTTTATTTAAAATTTTATGCGCGGCCATGGGTTACACGTGAGCGACGCGCCAGAGAATCGGCGATCACAGCAATAGCTAAAACGGCTCCCGTGATCATGTAACGAAGTGACGAAGACATATTAAGTAACGTCAAACCATTGGCGATTGATGCGATAACAATGATGCCCAGTAGAGCTGAATACGCACTACCTCGGCCACCGAACAAACTAGTACCACCTATGACTGCCGCGGCGATGGCATTAAGATTGACATCACCCGTACCCGCTTGAGTACTGGCAGAGGCTAAGCGTGAAGCTGACAATATCCCGCCGAGCGCGGCAAACATAGAACAGGCAACGAAAGCGCTGATATAGATCTGGTCAACATTTATGCCTGCGCGTCTTGCCGCCTCTGCATTCCCACCGACTGCACGCATCGATCTGCCCCACTTTGTCCGCGTTAAGGCATAATCCATTGCCAATACAAGACAAACGAACAGCGCAAACATCCAAGGTAGACCTCTGCCTAAATAGAGATAGACTGCCACTGTTTGAAGCGCGACAGTCATAGCGGCAACACGGAACAATAAACCGGCCACTGAACCCGATGAAAGATTTGCCTGTTTGCGTCTTTTTTGATGACGAAGCCCAAAACCTAAAAGTGCAATGCCAGGTAACATCAGCACGCTGTGCGCCAACCATGCCGGCATAATCATTAATTGGCCGAAATTCACCAGGGCAGAGCCATATGGTAAATTTATCGAACCACTAGTGCCTAATATATAAAGCTGAAACCCTAACAGTGCTAAAAGTCCCGCTAGTGTTGAAACAAAACTCGGCATACCTAGACGGATGCGCAGAAATGCATAGGTAAACCCGACAATGCCACCTGCGGCAATTGCGCACATAATAACGATGGATAGTGGTAACTCCTGATTGACCCACAACACACCTAACATTGCAGAGCCTACACCACTCATGGATCCCACAGACAAATCGATTTCACCTAACATTAAAACGCAGACAATACCGAGGGCAATGACACCAATCGTCGAGCAGTCGTAAAGAAGATTGACTATATTGTTACTCGACAAGAAGATGGGGTTCAAACTTGCAAACACTGTCCAAATGATTATTAAGCCCACTACAACTGGCAGAGAACCCACATCCCCCGAACGCACTCGATCGATAAACTCTTTAAACCAACCAAGCAAGCCGACAGCATGCTCAACCCTAGTATCACTTCGATCTAAATATGCAGCAGGACTTTCACTATGATTACTGTTGGACATACTTTTCTCCATTTTCAGATTCGTGGCTCACTTTATTTTTTTCAGCTGCCCGCCTAGAAACAGAGTTGTCCTTTGCTCCAGTAATAGCGCCAATAAGCTCTTCATTTGATGTTTTAGGGGTGAAGACGCCATTGTTTTCACCTAGCCTTAATACGACTATTCTGTCGGCAATCGCTCGCACATCCTCCATGTTATGGCTGATTATAATCACCCCGAGCCCCTTATCACGAACCCGTTCAACCATGTTCAAGACTTCTGCCGTTTGTGCGACCCCAAGCGCCGCAGTAGGCTCATCAAGTAAAATAACTTTAGGGTTTAATAACAATGATCTAGCAATAGCGACGGTTTGACGCTGGCCGCCAGACAGCGATGCCACAACATCGCGCACATTCGGTATGCGTGCGGCGAGTTCATTCAATAAAGACCAAGCTTTCACTTCCATTGACACTTCATCTAAGTGCAGTGTGCTGAGCTCTTGACCCAAAAATATATTAGCCACAATGTCTAAATTTTCGCACAGAGCAAGATCCTGAAACACCGTCGCAATACCGTGTTCCAAAGAGGCACTTGGAGATGAGAGCTCTACCGCTTTTCCCTCGAAGAGAACTTTCCCAGAGGAGGGTAAGTGCACACCTGCCAAAATCTTAATTAAAGTAGATTTTCCCGCACCATTATCGCCAACAAGAGCGACTACTTCACCAGCGTGTACTTCAAGCTCGATGTTATTCAACGCAGATACCGCGCCAAATTTTTTTGAAATCCCTTTTAAGGATAAAATAGGCTCGGCTTTATTTAGCACACCTACGCTTCGTACGGTTGTCATATTAAGCCCCCATATTAATAAACCCCTTAAGGATAGACCTGAAAGGGTTTATTTTTGTGCTACTAAAGCGTCTGTTTTATTTAATCCCAAGCTCAGTGCAGCCTTTAGCGTAACGGCCTTTACAAATATCTTTAGCAGAGGCTATTCCTGTATCAAACACCAGTTCTTTAATATTCTTACGCGTCACAACCGCGGGTACGAATAACTGAGAGGGTGTGTCATAAAGTGTCATTTCGGCTTTCGGCGTTTCTCCATTCAAGAAAGACATAGCAATATTAGCGGCGGCAGCTGCAACAATCTCAGAAGGCTTTGAAATGGTATTGTATTGATCACCGGCAATGACTAATTGTAACGCTGCATTAGTAGCGTCATTTCCTGTTACGGGTGGCACAGGATCAACGCCTGCGCCTTTAAATGCAGCTATTGCACCGCCACCAGTACCATCGTTTGCTGCAACAACACCAATAATGTCACTACCAAAACGCGTGACTTGGCCGCTTGCCCATACTTGAGCCTTTGCAGGTGTCCAGCCTGGGGTATCGTATTCGGCCAGTGTTTTATAGCCACTATTGTCCAAGGCATGATCAATACCATCGCGAATCAAGCCGGCAGCCGCATCTGTGGGCGAGCCATTTATTTGCAATATCCCGCCAGAATCCTTGTCGACACCCATAGATTCTAGATGCTGAACTAAGCTTTCAGCGATGGCGCGACCAATGCCTTCGTTATCAAAAGATACATAGTAATCGGCAGCTTTGTCTGGAATCGGCCGATCATAGGCGATAACTTTTATACCTTGGGATTGCGCTAAACTCACCAATGAAGCGGCCGCACTAGAGTCTACAGGATCGAGAACAATCACCTTAGCGCCTTGCGTAATCACTGAGTTAAACTGTTGTTGTTGAAGCGCTACATCGGCATTGGCATTTTGGTAAATGACTTTGCAATCAGCGCACAACTTATTCATTTCGGCCTTAAAGCCCGGATAATCATGCTTTTCATAACGGGTAGAAGATTGATCAGGCATTAAGAATGCGACGGTTCCAGAGGCAGCCATCACCGCTGAACTACCCACCAGTAAAGATGAGAAGAGCGCGAATTTTGATATTTTATTTACAATTGTTTTTTTCATTAGTAGTGCTCCAATTTATTGTATTTATGACAGACACTATAGCAATCGAAACTTAACAAACTGACCCAGTGGAGGTTATAAAAGAAATTAATCCCGCGGATTACTTTGCCCTGAACAATTCACTTTTAGATAATGCATTTGAATAAACAGTGTCTTAACTTCTATAGCTACTCTCAGTTAATCAAGGTATTACTCTCTAAATTTCATCGAACCAACATGTTTGTATTGACAATGCAGCTTGCACAATCGATTGTTCATAATTAAATATCACAGAGTGAAAGTCAATATTTAATTGCAAATAAATTATTTGGCAGGCAATATCAATCGTAAATTCCATACTCAGGAACGATTCGGAGATCTCGAAACCATTGCAACCAACAAAAAAATCAACAATTTACGATATCGCAAACCTCGCTGGAACCTCTGGCAGTACAGTCAGTGCTGTTTTAAATGGAACTTGGAAAAAACGCAGGATTAGTGTAAAGCTCGCAGACCGAATATCCAAAATTGCCGATGAATTAGGCTATACTCTGAATATGCAGGCGAGCGCTCTTCGTCGTGAAAAATCGGGAATTATTGGGATGATTGTCCCAATGTATGACAACCGGTATTTCAGCTCCATTGCGCAAGATTTTGAGCAAATGGCTCGACAACGTGGACTTTTTCCAATCGTCACTTGCACTCGTCGTGATCCTAAACTTGAAATGGAAGCAGCACGAGCGATGCTCTCATATCAAGTTGAAAGCTTGGTTTGTACAGGCGCAACAGACCCTGACTGCATAAGCGATCTATGTAGAGCCAGTGGTGTAAAAACATTCAATTTAGATTTACCAGGACAAAAAGCGCCGTCGGTTATATCCAATAATTTCGAGGGCGCATTTGCGCTCACTCGCAGTATCTTCAAGCAATGCCGTGAAGCTGAACTAGAGCTTTTTCCACTGCTTTTTGTTGGCGGCCGAGCAGGTGACCACAACACCCGCGAACGGCTCAGAGGGTTTATTGCGGCACATGAAGAAGTGGCTATCCAAGCCAAGCATGAATATATTCTAACGTGCGGATACGGCGCTGAAAAATCTGCCGACACCCTGCAACTTTTTTCCGAAACCAATAAAAACATACCATCAGGCATGTTTGTAAACTCAACGATCACACTCGAAGGCATCATGCGTTGGAGTAACAAAGACGGTAAACATAGACTTAAGGGAGTGAAATTAGGCTGTTTTGACTGGGATCCATTTGCAGAGCTGCTGAGCGAGCATATATTAATGGTGCGTCAGGATGTACCCGAAATGCTCACACGGCTATTCGAACTTATTGATAGAAAATCTAGCAAAATAGAAACGATTGAAATCATGCCAATAATAAGCCCCAGATAAAAGCCCAGAAAGTCCCAGAGATAGTAAATTAGCGAATTCATTTTCGGCAAAGCGCTCAACTTAGCGCAACTCCCCTGAAGTGCCTAACCGCATGATAGCGTGCCACCCATCAGAAGTTTGCGGTGAAACAGCGATGAGTATCTATTGTGGCTTAATGAAGACCAATGCGAAGGTGCCTTAAGCAGGTCTGATCAGTATTGGATAGCATTGTGCTTAGCAGTCAAACGTCAATATCCAGTGCTGTTTATCTTCAGTATTTAAATAGCCGGCGACGACCTCGCCCATCAATGGAAACTAGTTACGCCACTTTGTTAATCTAGGCGCTTGTCGAACTTGGCCGATCGCAGTGAGAAAAGTCTGATTTTCGGCAAATTATTCGATCTTGTGAGGCGAATAGCATGCTATTCAACGATAAAGAGCGGCAAATATGCACACATTCTTACATTTCGCAGTAGATTAGTGGTGAGTCCGACAGGCTCTGAGCTATCTGTTTAAATATTGTCGTTTTTGCCTATCTTGGAAACGTGGTTTTGGGCAGTCTTCATTGAGCGCTTTGACTAAACCATACGCCATCACAATTAAAGCAAAGGCAATCGGTAAACCGGCAACGATAGAGGCGGTTTGCAGTGCGGCTAAGCCACCAGTTAACAGCAATATACCGGCGACGATACCCGACGTTAATCCCCAGAAAATCCGGAATTTAACCGGTGGCGATTCATCTCCCATAGAAAGCATAGTACACATGACTAATGTTCCCGAGTCTGAAGAGGTAACAAACCATGAGACTAACAAGAAAGTGGTTAAAACAGTGAGTGGGAAGTGTAACCAGCTAAGGCTCATCGCCTCTATCGTTTTGAAGACCCCCGTGGCGTAATCAGCATTCACAGCTTCTACTATGCCGCCGCCTTCTAGTTGATCAATGCCGATAGCGGCACCGCCGAAGATACACATCCATAAGATAACCACAGAAGTAGGTACTAGAAGCACGCAAGTACAAAATTCTCGAATACTACGCCCTTTTGATATGCGGGCTATGAACAATCCTACGAACGGACACCATGCAATCCACCATCCCCAATAAAAGATTGTCCACCAGCTCTGCCACTGTCGGTCAGCTTGGCTGTCTATCCAAAAACCTGTTGGAATAACACTCCATAAATAGTCACCGGTGGTGGTTATTAATAAGCCCATAATAAAGGCGGTGGGTGTCAGTAATAAAAATGCGATGAGTAATACCAAACTTAGCCAGACATTCAATTCACTGAGGATACGCACCCCTTTACCAACACCTGACGCCGCCGATGCGGTGCCCAAAACGGTAATAATAGCGACGAGAACGAGTTGATTAGACGTGGTTTTGGCAATCCCCATTAGGGATTCCAATCCGGCATTGATCGCGACTACACCCATGCCTAAAGACGTCGCTAATCCAAAAACAGTACCGAAAACACCAATAAGATCAATAGCATTCCCCCAAGGACCAAAGATTTTTTGTTTTAAAATTGGGTAAAAAGCCGTTCTTAATGTGAGTGGCAAGTCGTTGCGATATGAAAAGTATGCCAGTGATAACCCGACCAACACATACAGTGCCCAACCGTTCAAACCCCAGTGCATAATAGTGACGCGCAATGCGACAACAGCCGCCTCAACTGAATTAGGTTTGACGCCTTCCATCGCTAGAAATGGGTTGTCTTGGATGTGGTAAATTGGTTCGGCCACACCCCAGTAGATCAAACCTGATCCCAAACCGGCACTGAATAACATACAGATCCATGAGAATGTAGAAAAATCAGGAGTATCATCATCTTTACCAAGCTTTAACTCGCCGAAACGGCTAAACATCAACCAGATAACAAAAATCAAAACCACAGAGACCACTAAGACATAAAACCAGCCTAAGGTGCCTATAATGTAAGCTTTCATTGTAGTGAAAACTTCGTTTGCAAATTCAACATTTGTGATTGTAAAGACAACGAAAGCCAAGATCATGATCATCGACAAAATGCCCATTATTGGATTCATGCCTTTAAACAAACCACTAGATGCGACTACGTTGTCAGGTATAATGTGTGCTTTTTCACTCATAACTCACCTTCCGTTGTAAATTAATTTTTTCTTAAGTAATACCTTAATCAGCGATTTCACTGCAGCATCGAATGGAAGCTCTCGATGCTACATTGGTTTGAAAAATGCTCACTTAACCGACGGCTGAAGGTAAGATTTTCAATTCCACTGTAAACCCAATTTCATACACTCTATATCCACTTTGACGTCACGCTATCAGGTAACCGTTAATTTAAACCTTAGCTG
Organism: Gammaproteobacteria bacterium; assembly: GCA_034111875.1. Classification (GTDB taxonomy): domain Bacteria; phylum Pseudomonadota; class Gammaproteobacteria; order Pseudomonadales; family Balneatricaceae; genus Rs1. The sequence continues at coordinate 6,203 of JAWUWK010000110.1, read as the reverse complement.
TTATATGACTTATTGAGTTCATTGCTGATTATCGGTGATTCGACTGCTCAATTTAGGATTATCGTACTGTTCCAGCGGCGCCTTTTCTGGTTGATTGCTGCGCCCAATTATTAAACTTTTCGGCAACACTGGCATAGTTTTTTGACCACCATTGTGCGTCTGACCAAATAGAGGCTTTTTGACTGTAAGCGGGGCCATTGGGTAAGTTGTTTCGAATTTCTTCAGAGATCAGTTGCATTGATGACTTGCGCGTAGGGCCGTTGGCTAGGTACTTTGCCTGCTCAGCTAAAGATTGTGAACTGCTGGCGAATCTAATAAAATTCGTCGCTTCCTCTAAATTGCGACTGCCTTTAACAATACCAAAAAGATCCATTTCTATGACGCGACCGTCCCATTCAACCGTAAAATTAGAACCTTGCTCTTTGCTGGCCGCAGTGCCGGTTGTGGCCCAGACAGAACTCATAGCGACTTCGCCACTATTTAATAATTTGACCGGGTCACGGGCGTCTTTCCACCATCTAAGAAAAGGTTTGATCTGATCGAGTTTTTTAAAAGCACGTTCAAGACCTTTAGTGGTGCTTAAGGTTTTATAGACATCGATAGCAGGTACCCCATCGGCGAGAAGAGCCCATTCCATTATCACCGCTGGGTCTTTGCGAATGGCTCTGTTACCTGGGAATCTCTTCACATTAAAAAAGTCAGCAATGCTAGATGGCGGATTTTTGGCAAACATTTTATTGTCAAAAGCGAAAGCGGTTCCCCAAACAATAACACCGACGCCGCAAGGGTTTAGTGCGCCTTTGATAAAATCATCTCTATAGCTAGAACCATCGACGCCATTAGGTAAGATACTGTGGTCAATTTTCTCGAGTAAGCCTTCATTACAGGCGCGTAGTGAATCTGCTTGAGTCAGATCAACAACATCCCAAATTGGGTTTTCTGATTCAACTTGATCTCTAATGGCATCAATCCCCCCAGCATAGTGTGCTACTTGAACCTTTTTTCCTGATTCTTGTTCATAAGGTCTTACAAAACCTAGCATTTGACTGCGCATGTAAGGACCGGTCCAATAGGTGAAAGTAACGTCTTGATGTGCACTGACTCTACCAGTAATACTCGCGCCTACAAATAAAAAAGCAATCAGTACTTTTGACTTTGTTAGTATCATTGATTTACTCCTCAGTATTTTTGCTGAATCATTATCACTGCTAATTTTTATACGCTAGGATCGACAACTTTGTGCATTGGCGCCAAATGGGTGTTAAAAGCTTAAAAGGCCTCAATGTGAAAAAGCTAGCAACCTAGCGGTGTAAAGCAGTAACATTTTTAAGCATAAGTTCAGGCGAGCATAGAATCAAAAAAGACCAAATAGCACACCACAAATCCAATGCCTAAATCAGAGAACTTAGACACGCTAGTAAGTGATCACTTACAGCGGAGCTAATAAAAATAAAATATTAATTGAGAAATAACAACTTCGTTTTCTATAGATATGAAAAGATATTAAACTCTAATCGGCCTCTTTTTTATGAACAAAAACTTAATACTGTTTTAACTTGTTTAAAAAAACCAGCAATAATGGGTTATTTAACAAGTTTAAAGTAAAAATAGACAAGTCTATTAATCTGCGGGGTGTCTATCACCATAAAACCACTCTTGTTGGTTAATAACTGTTCATCCACGAAAAGGTATATTGCGTATGTTCAATTAATTTGATTTGATCTGATCGATACGATATAAGTATTTAAAGATAGGGGCATGCACTTTCATATTTGCTTTTCCAACCCATTCTAGATGACTGTCAAAAAGCGACTGTCCGATATGGTTCCATAATAAAGCCAACAATGGCGGCACCTGTATAAGCGGCCAAACCCAACAAGAAAGGGCTGAACCAAACCATAAACAGGAAATCAAATAATGAGCGACCAGCAATTGAGCACTGACCCTTGGTGGTGGATGGATGTACCCCGAGAAACTTTCACTCAGGGAATAGAACAGCCAGTTGAATTACCCACTTCGATAGATGTACTAGTGGTTGGTTCAGGTTATACGGGTTTAAACGCCGCACTGGTGGCTGCTAGAGCAGGTAAAAGTGTTTTAGTACTAGACGCTCAGGCGTTAGGGTTTGGTTGCAGCTCACGCAATGGCGGTCAAATTAGTCGCAGTGTAAAACCCTCACTCGAAATATTGACCAAGCGCCACACAAAAGATCTGGCACTGCGCATTCATCGCGAGGCCCAATCATCCTTAAACTGGATAGATAGTTTTATTAACGAGGAAAATCTCGACTGCGACTTTAGCCGCTGCGGCCGCTTTCACGCCGCCCATAACAGCAGTGCACTAGAGCGCTTAAAACGCGCCATCGCTGCGCAACAAACTGAATTTAAAACCGGCGCGCAGATAATCGACCGCCCAGAGCAACACCGCTACATAGAGACCGATGCCTATGCAGGTGGTGCTTTCTACCCAGAACACGCCAGTTTACATCCAGCAAAATACCATCAACAGCTATTGGCCTTAGTCAAAGACGCAGGCGGCCTAACTTTAGGCTACTGCCGGGTATTAAACATCGAGGGAGACGGCAACAGCGGCAGTGCCCATCAAGTATCGACTCCATTAGGCACAGTGAGTGCTGCCCAAGTGGTCATCGCCACTAACGGATATACGGATAAAAGCAGCCCTTGGCTGCAATCAAGGGTCATCCCCATTGGCAGTTACATGATAGCCACCCAAGAGATAGACCCAGCGCTCCTCAGCAAATTACTGCCCAGCCAATGCATCATTAGCGACAGCAGAAAAGTAGTCTATTACTATCGCAAATCAGCCAATGGCAAGCGGGTGATCTTTGGCGGGCGAGTATCCAGTGCAGAGATTGATCCACGACAGAGCGCGCCGCTTTTAAAAGCAGAATTAGACAGATTACTGCCGGCCTTAAGTGGGGTTAAAGTCAGCCATAGCTGGTCGGGTACTGTCGCTTATACTTTCGATGAGTTGCCCCACATTGGACAGCACCAAGGCCGGCACTACGCTATGGGCTACTGTGGTTCTGGCATCGGCATGGCCAGTTATTTAGGCATGAAGCTCGGCCATCAAGTCGTGGCTAGTATTGATAATAGCCCTAATCAACAGCCCAGCGCGTTTAGTGAAACCAAATTTCAAACTAGGCCTTTATATAACGGTAACCCTTGGTTTTTAGCCCCATCAGTGGCCTATTATCGATTGAGGGATAAGTTTAACTTTTAAGGATCAAGATCAATAGACTGAAGTGATGTTTTTTGTGGTTTAAATTCAACAAAACTAGAGAGGCCAAGCCGGTTATAAAAAGATCTCTGGTTGCTTATGATCGCCTCATTCTTGGTGCCTCAGGGTGCTCAGGCAATATATTCCCTGTTTGATTAATGATATTAAGCACTATATCAATGGCAAAAATTGGGTGCCTCTCTTGTGCGATATATCCTTATAGAGGCCTTTGCACCATGACTGCGCTGTTTAATACGGCGTTAAAAACAAACTCGAAATCCTCGTCGATTTCCCTTATTGGTTGAGTTATTTGTTGCGAAAAGCAAATACATAAATGCATTTGAGTGTATAGCAACTCTATGCACTCCAGTAATCCCAGCTATTTTTTCAAAGCCTCTCAAGTGAGCAGTGATGTAAATAGACTCTGCCATTTTTTCTCATTTTTGTTCAATTTATCAGTGCACCGTCGCCATATCACCCCAGATAGCTTTTAGACGTGCGTCACGTCCACAGTTCCAGCGATAAGCTTTGTAACGAAGCGGGTTATTTTTGTAGTAATTTTGGTGTTGGCTCTCATCACCCTTAATGGGATAGAAGATAGAAGCCTCAAGAATAGGCGTGACCACCGTTTGTTTGGGAAACATCGCCATCACTTTTTGTTTAGATTGTTCTGCCAGTGCCCTCTCTTGCGCATTGGCGACAAACACAGCACTTAAATAGCTACTGCCTTTATCACAAAATTGGCCTCTGGCATCAAAAGGGTCTACGTTGACCCAATAGTGATCAAGAATACCTTGGTAATCAACTACCGCTGGATCATAAGTGATTTCAACCGCTTCGTAATGCCCTCGATGATTACCGCGATAAGTAGGGTTTGCTATTTCACCGCCGGTAAAACCTGAAACGACTTCACTCACCCCTTTAAGCTTTTCGAAATCAGATTCCATGCACCAAAAACAGCCCCCTGCGAGAATCGCTTTATCGGCAAAGGTATTTTGCATAGCAAAAAAGGAAGTCAGTAATAGGGTCAGGGAAAGCATTTTTTTGGTTGGATTTCTCATCATTTCTCGCTCATTTTTATTTAAAAACTATCGATTGGATTGATTATTTCGGGTTTGGTTCAGTTGGGTCGAAATTGAATAAAAAGAGCCTGCCCCATATTAGTTAATATTAGTTCCTTAGTTTCACATTAGTAGCAGCGAGTTAACTTCTTTTTAAGAAAAAAGCTGCCGCTTCCTGCTATCACGCCTTATTACCCCCTGTATCGATAGAGGTTACAACAATCCATGATCGAACCATTTAAAAATAAATGGCTAGCTGATCATTATTGGCTTGGAACTAAGCATCGACTAATACAATCAGCGCTAGGAAGTAGTTTAAAGCGTAAATTGGATCTTACTCATATTGCCAGCGCTGAGTGTGATCTTAGATCGCCACCAGGTAATAGGTTTGAACATTTAACAGGAACACTTTTAGATTGGTGCTCTATTAGAGTCAACAAACAATATAGAGTGATATTTAAGTGGGAAAATGCTAAATTAAATAGCCTTTATTTAGACCCACAAAAATACTGACGAGGTGACAAATGACTTATGCTCTATGCTTGCCTGCACATCAACCAACCAGTATTGGCGTATACTGTTTCGCTGCATTGAGTTGATTTCTTTTGGATGGGCAAAAAGAAACGGACCCAAGCGCTCTTTGCCGTCCGTGACAAAGCCTAATATCGTAAATCTTGTACATAAACACTTCGCCCTACTATTGCTTAAAAACACCTCCGCAATTCAACTAATTGACGGCCGCTCACTTTTCTCAATATAGAAAGCGCCGACTCAGTAACTACTCCATGCGGACTCTACCTGCTATATCCATATAGTCAAAGGCCAAGCTTCGGTGTTCGCGGCGTTCTGTGGCTGCGCTTCGCCAATTTGGTCAATCGCTCCGGGGCCAATACAAGGGGATTCGTAGCTAGACTTTGTGTACTTCGACATTATTATCTGTGACTATCACTTCATCTAGTATTTTTAGCTGGATTAGTCGGGTATTTCAAGGATAAAAAGAGCCTGTCCCGTATTAGGTTCTATAGAAAGTATTCACCACATAACAAGACACATCCAGTGATATAGACAGCCTGTCCCATGTTTTGCTATATAAAGGCAAAAGAAAAGACCTAACTTTCTCTGCCTAAGACTGACAGTTTATCGGCTCGGTCCATTTTTATTGTGTTTATTAGTCAATTGATTAGCGATGGCTAATAATGCGGGTGATATGTCGTCAGCTCCCTCTTTAATTAATCTGCTCACGTCACCTGATGAAAACAATCCACGCACTGACTTAATACCTAATCCGCGCACAAAATCTTTCGTTTTACCCGTACTGCCTGTTTCAATATACTTTAAAATAATTTTTTCATTGTTACTGTTTGGAGGTGTTTTTAGTACCTCAATTTCCGCGTTTAGTATCGAAACTTGATCTTCTAATATTTGGATCCGCTCTTCAATGCTGCTATATGCTTTCATAGTTACGTTGTCTTACTTCAATGTAGTTAAATGAGTGTCGAATCATATGATTAAACAATAAATTCTTATCAATGCTGCGCGTGTATATATGTTCTTTAGTTTAGCAGACTTAACGCCGCCTTCTTAACCAAAGTTAGGATTTGAAGGTAACTCTTCACTGCGTTAAATTTTGTCAATAAATTCACTAAAAATTGCGGCTGTAATACAAGGGGGTTAGTGGCGTTGTAGTTCGATCATATTTGATCGGAGCTTTATTCTGCTATTTTAATCGTTCATAAGATAATTAACTGTATAACCATATAATTACAGCTCAAGTTTCGGAGTTCATTCTTACCACTTAAAATCAGTTTACCCTTTACTCTAGGGCTTCCTGCCGTAGGGCAAAACTATCCATTTGCATGACTTGCGTAAAAAAATTGACCACTGTTTGATCGATACTGTCTA
>JAWUWK010000109.1:0-13810 GCA_034111875.1 Gammaproteobacteria bacterium | reverse complement strand
GACAACACCTGTCAACGGATTTATTGCTTTAAAACGTTTGTCACGATGACAGTGAATAATGACTTTATTTAGTGCTTCGTTATGCTCTATTTGATTGACGCATTGGCCTTTTAAAGCCGAAATATTCGCTGGGATACTGATAGTCATGTATATGTTGCTTATGAAGAGGCATCAAATTATTTAATATCAACTACTTACTTTCATTTTTGTTCTTTATTTGAATCCCGAAACTTGAGTATTAATATCCCTACCAATATTCTGTCTGTTAAAGGCTCTCGAACAGGTCTCGGTGGTACTATTAATCTATATGTCAGAAGCCCAGTTCAAGACTTTCCTTTATTTGGATTACCTTCTACCATTGAAATCGGATTAGCTCAGGTATGGTTCCGCAAAATGAGCGACGCATACAGTCTTGCGATTTTGTTTATAAAGGCAATCGCTATACCAAGCGGTTCTGCCAACTGGTGAGCACAAGAGTACAAAATAGTACATATATTGACACCCCATCATAGTCGCTTAAAAATGTCGAATGTATCGTCCCGTCACACTTATGTAACTATTCTTTTTTGTTGTGCAGTTTAATCGATCATTGATAAATAGACGTTACTTTCACATATATGCGGCTTCTATCTGAACTATTTACAGTTCGAGCCATGATGAAATAAGACGCGCCGACTGCCTTTGCAGTCAAATGGCTTCGAAAGCCCCTGTCCTAAAACAGGTTCCAGTCAGCGCTTAACCGTTTTACTCATCAGTGCCAATAGCACCATCACAGGAGGGACTCGTCTTTTAATCTCGAATGTGTTTTAAATATTAGTAATTGGGTTGGTCGTTTTCACCTCTGGCCAATACTGACCAAAGAATTCTTGCTAACTTATTCGCCAGCGCGACTATCACTAATTTAGGCGATTTATGAGCGATGAGGCTCTTGACCCAGCAAGATAGGGCATCGTTCTTTTCATCAACCCAATTAATCACAGTTCTTGCGCAATGAATGAGCAATGTTTGTAGCCGTTTATTACCATGTTTACCTATTTTACTCATATAGCAATTTTCACCGCTGGCATAATACTTGGGTATTAACACTGACCAAGCAGCAAACTGTCTATCGTTATTAAACTGTTTTCCGGTACTGATTACAGCTATTGTCTCAGCAGCAATAACAGGGCGGATGCCGGGTAATTGCTGTACTCGCTATAGTCCTCGTCATCTTTAAGCAGCTCGCGAGACTGGTTTTCTGTCTCTTCAATGCAAGAGTCAGTTGTGTTAATTCGAGATACATTCTTTAAAAGAAAGTGCGAGCAGTCATTGTGAGAGGCCGTTCCGCATCTTCTATGATACATGGTAATTGCTTATAAATAATATTCGCGTCTTTAGCTACAACGATAAGGTATTCAGCCAGTAAACCACGTATTTGATTGATGACCCAGAGCGATTTTTCATTAGACGCTCTCGAATGCTGTAAGTATTGTATATATTGACTTTTTAGTGGCTTAGCCGGAACAAAGTAAATATTGAGTCGCTGACTCGCTTCAGCTATCGCGAGTGCATCATTACGATCGTTTTTATTTTTCTGAACAAAAGGCTTAACCTTTATCGTAGGGATTAGCTTAACAGGATGACCCAGTTCTTGAATGGCGCGTCCTCAAGGGTGCGACGAATAACAAGCCTCCATCGCCACAACGGTTGGTTCAAATTGACCAAGCTAACGAAGTAGCTTATCTCTTGGGATCTTAATGTTAGTGATGACTGTATTCTTTTGATTCAAAGCACATAGCTTAAAAATATTCTTTGCCAAGTCTTTACTGATTACGTTAGCCTTCATTGTGGAAGCCCTTTGCTGATTATATTGTTAGCAATACTATCAATATGTTACATTTTTAAAGCTTAGAGGGGATGTCTATTCATGCATTAATTGATGAATTATGCTTGAATCACCGGGAGATCATTCGACTGCTCATTCGTCTTATGAAAACATATAACCTAGGGCGTGGTGGTCTGAGTTATGTGTTTATAATGCCATCGGTTAAACTTTATATTGAAGAATACTATTTTTCAAATCATCTGCTAGGGTGAACAAAGCATCACTAGATTTTGCGATTTCATCAACAACTACACTAGAGTTATTGGACGAACCTTGTAGTGTGACAAGGGATTTATTGATCTCTTCTGAAACACGGGTCTGTTGTTCTGATGCTGTTGCAATCAATGCATTCATATCAGTGATGTCTTTTATAGCAATAGATATAGCTTCTAATGCCTTGCCTGCTTTTACTGATTGTATGCCAGCTCCTTCCGCTTTATCTTGACCCGAATTCATAGCAGTCGCTGCATTACAGGTTCCAGATTGGAGTTTTTCAATAGCATCTTGAATTTCTTGAGTAGAGTGTTGAGTTCGTTGTGCCAAGGTGCGTACTTCATCTGCAACCACCGCAAAACCACGTCCTTGATCGCCAGCACGTGCTGCTTCAATAGCGGCATTGAGTGCTAACAAATTTGTTTGTCCTGCAATTCCTCTAATGACGTCAACAATAGACCCGATACTACTGCTCTCTGTTTCTAAAAACTTTATTTGTGTCGAAATACTTTCAACATCAGTTACTAAAGCACTCGTAGCGTTTACTGCTCCATTAACAATGGTATTACCTTCCTTGGCTTGTGCGCTCGTGCTACGTGCACTTCTGTCAGCTGCTTCTGCATTGCGAGAAATTTCTTGAGCAGTAGTGACCATCTCATTCATTGCAGCGCCAACTTGTATAATTTCCTCTTTTTGAGTATTAATATCTTTTGTCGCACTAATACTGATGGTTTTCATTTCAGTTGCAGAGGTTGATAGTTTATCAGTCGATGTTGTTATATGAGATATTAATCCACGTATTTGTGTCAGTAATAGATTACAACTAACTGCAATATCACTTAGCTCATTTTTTCCATTTGTATCAAGCATATGAGTTAAATCAGAGTTTGCAGCAATTGTTTCAAGTGTGTTTCTCATTGACGATAAAGCTCTAACGAGAGATCTGACTACGATAAAGCATAGGAAAGACATCACCAAGATGACCCCAATGCTTAAGGGTATGAAAATAAGGCTGCTTTTTTGATAATTAGTATGAATACTGTCTCTTTCGTTTTTGGCTACGCTTAATTGCAGGTTGATTAATTCTGTTATTTTTTCACTGATGGGGTCAATATCTACATATAATGGACCATCTAGATGATCTAGCTGGCCTTTCGCATTACCCGACAATTTTTTCAGATCGATAAGGGTGCTTTCAATAGCTGTATTTGCTTTTACAAATAAAACTTCTGCTTCTGCAACCAATTTATTTTCTTCATCTGTTAACTCAGTCGCTAAATAAGTGTTCCATTTTTTCGCTATATTGTTCTTTGAAGTCTCAATAACCTTATAGGTATCTTCAACGGCAGTTAATCCAGCATTGGCCTTGTTAATTGCATCAATAACATTAACAGCGTAGTCATCAGCAATGATTTTTAGTCCTTTAAGTGGCACGACACGATCGGTATATATTCTTTCTACACCGGATGACGCTCCTTTCCATTCTATTAGTAATATGAGTAACATTGAGCCTAACAACACCATAGGCAGTACTGATATTGTTATTAGTTTAGTTTTGATTGATATGTTGTTAAGCATTATAAACCTCTAGAATTATCAAAAAAGTCAGAGAATTAAGTAATTAATGTATTCCGCAGAAGTTTTAGAACACATGATAGATGCCGCTTTTAAGAATCGCTTAAATTAAACTGTAGGCTATAAATTTGAAGTGGGTTAATGCTTCTTCGATAATTTTAAATATAAATTGAAGTTTATTGTTTAGGAAAAACTTCCTTATGAGCTTAGCAAATTTTGTAATAGTCGAAGTAGATGCATCCGTAGGAGCTTCATCGATTGTCTGTCTCGATGAACCCAGGGGAAATTGCTATGCTATATTATAAGCGTTGGACCATTTAAAAAGCCTTTAATAACAGCAAGGGCTATGTTTGAATCTATTGTAGAAAACTTTCTCTCACTGACAATAATATATTAGAAACAATCCCTTACAAAAAAAGCCGGGCTTTATTTTTTAAATTTAAAAACGTTTCCCAAAAGTTCTGTATATAAGGCTTACTTGAAGGAGAGAAAAGCCGGGTCATCTAATAGAAATGCATTGAATAACCAGATGCGTTTTACTCCGATAGCTTATAACTTGATGCGTGTTTTAGAAGAACTTTCAAAAAGCCAGCAGGCAGATTTAATTCATCCATCGGCTAAGAAATGCAAAGCAACCCTCAAAAAAGACAGCAGTGCTCAAAAAATAGGTGGCTTGGTTAACCCGTTATTTTTTAGGGAAAGGATTGTGCGCATAAACTCTTATACAATTCGAGCGGTTGAAAATGCAATAATAATGAGAACAACTTGATTGAGTCTTATGTGAGCCCTCATTGCTCGACTAGTCCCGCTGGAGTAATAGAATAACTGCAACAGATTATATTTTGAAAAGTGAGTGAGCTGAAGGCATAATTTTAGTTCTCACACATAAACTAGAGTCTGTTATGCAATGACAAAACAAACAATACCAACAGCTCACTCTGGAGCCAAGATACCTAATTTCCTCGCTATGTGAAGCAGGAGTGACACTCAGAGAAATTAGTAAGCGAATAGGCGCACATTACAGCACTATCAGTCTAGAACTGAGTGGGAAAAATCTCCAAATGGCTCTGATCCTAAGACTGCTCAACAATTATCGGAGCATAGAAAGTCTCATGCTGAAAAGTCTAATAAAAAGTCAGATAGGCTCCAAAGCATCATTAAAACAGCCATGCATTTGGATTGGTCACCAGAAGCTTTAAGCCAACGCTTAGGGGTTGAAGGAAACGCTCATAGATCCATGAACCATATGACTATCTATCGCCGAATAGAAGAAGATCGTCAACAAGGAGGTCGCTTATAACGCTCTCTTCCCAGGTTTGGGAATAAACGTTGGAAAGGCGGAAAGCGAGGTAATAAAGCAAGTGTAAAGCCTATCCCCTACCGCGTTGATATTAGTCAACGCCCAAAAATCGTGGATGATAGGTCACGCTTAGGAGACTGGGAAGGAGATACTGTTCATGGTCAAAATGCATCAACCTTGTCACTTTGGTGGAAGGTAAAACTCGGTTTACTTTAGTCAAACGTGTTTTCAACAAAACTAAGGAAGAAGTATGTGACGCCATGATAGAAATGCTATCCACAGTTGGTGCTTTACTAACACTTACCTTAGACAATGGAGGCGAGTTCGCTGATCATCAACGAGTGAGCGAAGAGACAGGTGTTGATGTGTTTTTACCAAGCCATATGCGAGCTGGCAGCGTGGAAAAATGAAAATACTAATGGCAGAATAAGGCGCTTTGACCTAAAAAAGTTGATATGGCTAATCTGAGGGAACAAGAAATTTAAGATCGAATATTTTTACTGAACTTCACACCGAGAAAGGTATTAAACGACTTAACACCGTTTGGAGCCTTTCTCGGCAAGCGTGTTGCACTTATTACTTGCATCTAGCCCAAGGTTTACTTAGGCAAGAGGAACACTGATGTCTTTATTAATAGTTATCTCACTCTACTATGTACTTCAATGATTTTTTGGACTTGTCGCCGCTGCACCGACTAAGTTATTCATTAGAAAAAGCCTCTCGAACAATGTGTTTGCCGCGTAATTCACGCATTTTAATATTTTCACTGACAAACTTAACGTGATTAATCGCGGCACTTTGAGCTCTTTGAGGCTGTTTATTTAAGATTGCTTGGTAGATTTCTCGATGTTGTTCATCCAATAAATTTTTTAATTCATCGATATGATAAAGGTTAACAATAGCGGTTTGTACGGACTGAAAAAGCAGTTCTTCTAAGCTCGATAACAAATGTACTAGGACAGGGTTGTGTGAAGCACCAACAATCGATTTATGAAATTTTTGATCGTTGATGATACGGTTTTTTGTGAGTTTTTTCTGCAGTGCATTATAAGCTTTGGTTATACGATACAGGTCTTTCTGAGTGGCGCGCTGTGCCGCTAAAAAAGCGGCTTGCCCTTCAAGTTGCTCACGCACTTCGTAAACATCATATAAAGTTCGATGGTGATCAAAGTATAAATGCATAAAAGGATTGGGGGTGGTTTGCGTTGAAATAATACTGGCAACAAATGACCCTTTGCCTTGTTTAGTAACAATTAGTCCCCGTCCTTGAAGTTCCTTTAAGGCTTCCCTGACAGTCGCTCTAGAGACCTGAAGCTGACTACTCAGTAAACGTTCAGAGGGGATTTTTTGTTCGGGAAGTAATGTGCTATCAGCAATTAGCTGCTCTATTTGCAAAGCAATTGAGTTTGTAATTGAACTGTTGTGCTTGAATTTTGATAGCATTGAAGACTCTTTAAACAATGGGAAATCATGGGCATTGTAAATCGATTATACGCTATATAGTCAGTAAGGTAATTAAAAAACTGGTATGACCAGTGATGAAAAGCTCGCTTAATCCCTTAGAACAGTTCAGTATGCTAGCTACCTAGTTAGGGCCATCGTCGCTATAATTGTTGGCAAAACCCCTTGGATATGGGCTTAGACTTTTTTACTGCTACTGCTACTGCTACTGCTACTGCTAAAAAACGTTCTCTGTCTAATCCACCGAGTTTATAGTTCACAGCTATGCTGTAACGACGTCTCTACACACTATTAAATCGAAAAGGATAAAGCCTTGTTAACTATTAAACGACTATCTCATCAAGATGCTAGAATTTTAATTGAAGGTGCGCGACTAAAAGCACAGGCAATAGGTATTCCTATGTCCATTGCTGTAACAGATGAGTCTGGCGTATTAATTGCGTTTGAACGTATGGATGGTGGCAAAACGAGTAGCGTCGTGGTTGCTCAGGATAAAGCGTTTACGGCCGCCGCTGCGCGCAAAGCCACCCATGAATACAATGCAGTTTGTGTGCCCGGTAGCTTGGCGTTCGGTATCCATACTGAGCACGGTGGAAGGTTGTCAATAGTCGGCGGTGGTTTACCGGTTTACGATAAAGATGAAGTCGTCGGTGGTATAGGTATCAGTTCAGGGACCCCACAACAAGATTTAGATTGCGCTCAGGCTGCTGTTGAGCATTTTAGCCAGCGTGATAAGACATAAGCAAAAATATTAGGTAATAGTATGAGTGGTACTAGTGGCACAGGAATTTCCAGAACAGACTTAGCTGATTTATTCAAGGCGTTTATTGACCCTGAATATGTTATTGAAGACAGTGAAACGCAAAAGCCCTATGAATGCGATGGCTTGAGTATGTACTGTGAAATGCCGCTGCTAGTGGTGCTACCCGAAAAAATCGAAGACGTTCAGCGTGTCTTAAAAATTTGCTATGAATATAAAGTGCCAGTGGTTGCTCGAGGTGCAGGTACAGGCTTATGTGCCGGCGCAATGCCTAATGATCAAGGTGTGGTTTTATCCATGGCAAAGTTCGATCGCATTAAAAGCATCGATTCGCTGGCTCGCACAGCAACACTGGATCCCGGGGTGACTAATTTATCTATTAGTCAAGCGGCAGATACCCACGGATTGTATTATGCCCCCGACCCCTCTTCGCAAATAGCTTGCACTATTGGTGGCAATGTTGCTGAAAACTCGGGTGGCGTGCACTGTTTAAAATATGGCCTGACAGTACACAATATTTTGAAAGTGACGATAGTCACCGTTGAGGGCGAATTGCTGACCCTCGGCAGCGAGGGTCTCGATAGCGCGGGTCTTGACTTACTGGCCTTATTTACCGGTTCTGAAGGTCTATTGGGTATAGTCACGGAGGTCGTTGTAAAGCTGCTACCAAAACCAGAAAAAGCCCAAGTTGTGATGGCGGGGTTTAATTCTGTCGCCACAGCCGCGGAAGCGGTGAGCGCAGTCATCTTAGCAGGTATTATTCCGGCCGGTCTGGAGATGATGGATACCCATGCCATTATCGCTGCAGAAGCTTTTGTAAACGCTGGCTATCCGGTAGAAGCTAAGGCCTTATTGCTCTGCGAAATTGATGGTACAGCCGATGAAGTAGATCAGAATATCACTGCTGTCTCCGATCTTTTTAGGGAATTGGGTGCTCAGAGCATTTGTATTTCCCAGAGCGAAGCGCAGCGGGCGAAGCTCTGGCAAGGACGTAAGTCAGCGTTCCCAGCTGTGGGGCGAATATCCCCCGATTATTATTGTATGGACGGTACGATACCTCGCGGACAGTTGGCTAATGTGCTGACTAAAATGGAGCAGCGCGCCAGCGATTTAGGTTTGCGTGTGGCGAATGTATTCCATGCAGGGGACGGTAATTTGCACCCACTAATTTTATTTGATGACAGTATTGAAGGTGAATTTGTAAAAGCGGAACAACTAGGTGCGTGGATATTAGAGTACTGTGTACAAGTAGGCGGCTGTATAACTGGTGAACATGGAGTCGGCATTGAAAAAATTAGGCAGATGCCGATTCAATTTAATGATCAAGAAATTACGCAATTTCATGCGGTTAAAGCAGCTTTTGATCCACTGGGTACACTGAACCCTGGCAAGGGCATACCGCTATTAAAAAACTGTCAAGAATACCGTTCACTACGACAGTTAAAGGCAGCGGAGATAACGCAGTGAGTAATATAACTAAAGCGTTAATTGCGCAAGTCAAAGGCGCCTATGAAGATGAACAACCACTTAAAATAGTTGGCGGTAATAGCAAGGCATTTATTGGCAGGCAAACTCAAGGTGAAGCGCTTAATCTCTCTGGACATAGAGGTATTTTGCAATATGAACCTGTTGAATTAGTCCTTACGGCTCTTGCCGGTACGCCTTTGATTGAAATTCAACAAATTTTGGCAGAACAGCGCCAAATGTTAGCGTTTGAACCTGCTCTCTTTGCAGGTTCAGCGGCTGCCATTCAAGGATCTGACAGCGGGCAAGTGTCCGCTTCGAGGGCGACATTAGGCGGCACACTCGCGGCTAATTTATCAGGCCCAGCAAGGCCTTGGTCAGGATCTATTCGCGATATGGTGTTAGGTGTTAAGCTGATTAACGGCAGGGGAGAGCTATTGAAGTTTGGCGGTCAAGTGATGAAAAATGTCGCCGGTTACGATTTAGCCAGAACCCAAGCTGGTGCATTAGGTTCTCTAGGTGTCATGACCGAAATAAGTTTGAAAGTAATGCCTATTTCTGAACTCACTAAATATTTGACACTCGACCTTGATCAAGGGGCTGCAATAACCTTAATGAATCAACTCAGTGGCACAGCAAAGCCTATCAGCGGTGCATGTTGGGTGCAGCAAACACTGCATTTGCGGTTGTCCGGAGCGGCGAGCAGTGTTATGCAAAGCACTGCGCAGTGGGTCGATGAATTTGGTTTTTCAGAACAGCTAGAAGAGAGCCAGTTCTGGGAGCAATTAGCGCAGTTTAGCCTGCCGATGCTGCAATCTAAAGAGCCGATATGGCGTTTCTCAATCAATCCTACAGCCGCACCTTTAGCACTAGATAAAGAGTCGAGTAGTGGATGTATTATTGATTGGGCGGGAGCACAGCGCTGGGTTGTTGGAGAACAAAATAGCACTCAGATGCAGCGCTTAGCTGAGCAGGCTGGCGGTACAGTGTCACTGTGGCGTGGTGGCGATAGAAGTAGTGACGTTAATCATCCGTTGAGTGTGCCTATGCAGCAGCTGCAACAACGTCTAAAACACTCATTCGACCCTAAAGGTATTTTAAATCCTGGTCGTTTATATTCTTGGATGTAAGGAGACGTTATGCATACCAAAGTACACCAAGTATTCGCGACCAGTTCGGCCTCAAAACAAGCCACAGAAGCTAAAGATATCATTGCCAAATGTGTTCATTGTGGTTTTTGTACCGCGACTTGTCCAACCTATCAAGTATTGAAAGACGAGCGAGATGGACCCAGAGGTCGTATCTATCTAATAAAGCAATTTCTGGAAACAGGCAGTATCACTGAAAAGTCCCGCGTTCACTTAGACCGGTGCTTAACCTGTCGTAGCTGTGAAACAACCTGTCCTTCTGGGGTTGAATACGGTCGGCTGATTGAGGTCGCACGCGAAATGACACAGCAAACGTTACCTAGAGATAAGGGCTCGCAAGCTTTGCGTTGGCTACTGGGTAGGGTATTGCCTAACCCTTGGATATTTTCAAAATTGCTGTTTATGGGCAGAACAGTCAAACCGATGCTGCCAGCAGTCTTAAAGAATAAAATACCCAAGCAGCGCATTGCGGCTCCCTGGCCTCAACAAAGCCATCAGCGAGTAATGCTAGCGTTTGATGGTTGCGTACAATCTGTGACATCGCCGACGACCAATGTCGCGATGGCTAGAGTGTTAGAAAAATTATCGATTAGTGTTGTGCAAGTCCCTAAATTGGGATGCTGTGGTGCAGTCAACCATCACTTGTCTGAACTGGAACAAGCGTTAACGATTATGCGCAATAATATAGACGCTTGGTGGCCTGCCATTGAAGCCGGCGCTGAAGCTATTGTGATGACAGCCTCTGGTTGCGGGGCAATGGTGCAAGATTATGCTCACTTATTGGCAGATGATCTAGAGTATGCTGGCAAAGCTAAAAAAGTCAGTGAATTGTGTAAAGATATATCGCAAGTCATGTTGGAAGAAGATTTGTCGAGCTTAGTGGTTGACGATAGCTCAGCGAGTAAGACTCAGAAAGTCGCGGTTCACTGCCCTTGTACTTTACAGCACGCGATGGGGCAAGCCGGTGCGGTGGAACAAATCTTGGTTAAGATGGGTGTTAATCTAGCTAAAACTAAAGATTCACATATTTGCTGTGGCTCTGCGGGCACCTACTCAATTTTACAGCCCAAGTTGAGTAAACAATTACTCTCTAATAAAATCAATAGCCTAAGTATAGAGAGCCCTCAGCGTATAGTCACATCTAATATAGGCTGCCAAATGCACTTAGAGTCTAAGGCCAAAGTACCAGTAGATCACTGGATTGAATTAGTTGATGAACTAGTATAACCCATACCTGAAGATTTGAATTCCTTTTCAGGTTATGGCGTCAATATATAAAAGCATAACTCAATCCGGCTAAGCCTCTATCTATCTGATAAAAATGAGGTTTAGCCGTCTTCTTAATGAAAAATTAATTTTCTAGTATTGCCTTATAACTATTCTCTATGACGCGGATAACAATAATTGAGGGTGCAGCGCATTGAACCAACAGTTATGGCTTCGATTATCACCTTATACTTAAATCCCTTAACTAACGCTACTCATCGACCTATCACTTTGATTATGTTGACGGATAAAAAAGTGGGCGACTAAGACAATGTGTTTAAAAATATATTATACACTTGCCCATCGTCACTTTAGGCAAGAGTAGTTATAAATTAAAGGTTATAGATTAAGAGTGTCAAGTGTCACTAGCCCAACTACGCCGCAGTTGGCCTAGCTACCTATGCGCTAAAATCTCTACTTAAACGGTATAAGCAGACACTATTTTATCCAACTGATTTGTCATAGTGCCTAATTCTTGACTGATATTTGAGATCTGTTCAGCGCCTGCAGCAGTTTCAATCGTCATTGAATTAATTTTGGAAATATTAGCACTTATTTCGTCACTGACCATTTCTTGTTCGATAGCGGCCGCCGAAATTTGTTCACACATGGTGCTGATTTGCTTTACTTCACTGGCAATGGTTTCAAAGGAAGCGCCTGATTGCTTAGCACTATCAACTACAAATTTCGTTTGTGCTAAACTTTGATGCATGATATTTACTGCAGTCTCGGTACCAGTTTGCAGCTTAAAAATCATTTCTTTAATTTCCGTTGTCGATGTTTGAGTCCTCACGGCAAGTGAGCGTACCTCATCGGCCACTACCGCAAATCCCCTTCCTTGATCACCGGCGCGCGCTGCTTCAATAGCGGCGTTTAAAGCCAACAAGTTAGTCTGCTGGGCAATACTTTCAATCACAGTGGTGATTGAGGAAATTTCGCCGCTGTTATCTTTGAGCTGGTTGATTGTGTCGGACGCCGAGGTGATTTGGTCAAATAGTTTATCTATTTCTACCACCGTTGTATGCACTACTACATTGCCTTTGGAGGTTAATTCATTAGCCTTCAATGCATAAGTGGCAGTGTGAGTAATGTCTTGAGAAACGCTGCGAGTGGTTGTGGTCATCTCCTGCATTGCAACGGCGACCAATTCGGTTTCATTACGCTGGTTACTAATAATTTTTCCGGTATCTTGCGTACTAGTATTCATCTGTGTGCAGACGCGATTAAGGTTCGCAGTGATGCTGGTGATATCTTGAATCATTGCCAGTAGCCTCTCTTTCATTCCATTCGTCGTCTTTAATAAAGTGCCTATTTCGTCTTTACTAACCACTTGAATAACGCTGCTTAGATCGCCCGACGCTGTATTAATAGCCGCGTTAATGCCTTGTACAATGTAACTACTAATCAATACGCTGACGCAAAGAGCGAAAATAACACTGCTGATAACGATGATAAGTAGCGTTACAATGGCTGTCTTCTCATGTTCGTAAATGGTTATAGCCGTTTTTTCGGTGAATTTTTGTATATTAAACAGCAACGCTGACGTTTCTTTGTCGAGCGCTGTTTCTTCCTTTTGGATTTTGGCTATTTTTATTAGCGCGTCGTCTAACTCGCCTTTATTAAATAAAGTAAATATTTCTTGGGCTTGATCATAATACTCTTTGTGAGCAGCCTCAATCAGTTTCAATGATTGACCAACAGCTCTCATTTTGGCCACAATATCGGTATCACTTAGCACCATCGCCTGTTTTTGGATCTTTTGGGCAGCATCGAAATATTTTACAATCCTTTGGTTGGCCTGTTTAAACTCGGCTAAATTAAGTTGGTATTTCTTAGATATCTGGTTATCGATAGTTTCAGATCTTTGTTCTGCCCAAGCTAAGGAAAATCCATAGTGGACGATTCGTTCAAATAAAATCGCTTGTTCGAGATGTGTCACAGTGATATGACCAACATTTTCAATTAAAGGCATATCGTCTTCGATGATATTGTTCAATTCATTACCGATGCTATTTAAGGCATAAATGGCATAGCCACAACTAAGGCACAACAATGTCAATAAAATACCACTATATCCAAGCAACTTAGCCTTTAGAGATATATTCCTAATAATACCGATCATCATACATTCCTTCATAACGTTAGTTTTAACGATGCTTATAACCATAAGCATAGCCTATTAATTTATAAAGACAGTTTTAGCGTTGTAAGATTGAGTGAATAAATGGAGATATAAGATTAGCCAAATATTTTTAAATGATTTTATGACCGTCCAGACATTTTTAGCACTAGAGTCGCAGTATTGTCTGATGATACCGCAACGCCAAAGCACTCGGGCGAGCGATGATATGAACTTTAGGCTGCATAGACGTTACGCAAGCATTTTTCTAGGCTGATTAAGATATTTTAAATATATAACCTCTTGTGCTCAAAGAAGTTGAATGGCCCAGAGCCAGAGGCACTATGTAGTGTTCGTAGGCGTCTCAGCTAGCGGGATCTATTCTGTGATTGAGATTATTATTGACTCTATACCAGCCGGCTATGCTCAACCTAGTTCGTTGTGCTGCCTCTACTTGATGTGGAAATTCTTCACTGAGAAAAATTATCATAGTCCCTTTGCAGGGCTTAACTTTCTCTAATATAGTTTTCCCATCAGCTGAAAATAAGATTAATTCACCTTGATCTTCTGCCTGCCAGTGGTCATTTAAATATAGCACAGTCGACAAAAGACGATTACTTCTGCCTTTTAAAGCGTCAAT
>JAWUWK010000108.1:0-23102 GCA_034111875.1 Gammaproteobacteria bacterium | reverse complement strand
ATCTTCAGTTAGCTCTGCAGAACTAAACAGAAACCTAAGCGGTAAAATAGAAAAAGACAGTGTACTGTGTAGTGACGGTTTTAGGGCATATATTCAAGTAGCTTCGGTCAATAAAATGGAGCATAAACAACTCAATGTATCTGCAGGAATTAGAGTCATCGATAACGTTTTCCATATTCAAAACGTAAATGCTTATCACCAAAGATTGAAAAGTTGGATCAAGCGTTTTCATGGAGTGGCCATAAAGTACCTTGAACACTACTTAGGCTGGTTTAGGTTTTTAGACACGACAGATAACCCTCATGAAAACAGTCTCTTAGAAGTGCAGCAACACTTAACGGGAACATAGCCAACCTAAAACATTTCAAACTGATCAGGTCGTGCAATCGCACGGTTTTTTAGGTATGGCGTCTGACTGGCTGTCACTAGTGTTGACGTCATAGCTCTCTCACCACCGACCCATCACTATTAGCATTGAATGAAAGAAAATGCGCTGTTTTAACGAATAAATCATATATTAGAGAACGCGCTCACTGCCCTCAAAAAACTGAATATATTTTTGGGTATAAAATCAACTTCTCTAAAATTCGGCAAATATGTGCGGGTTTGAAGTGTTGTTAACAAGGCTAAATACTTAGCGCATATAAATAAGCAGTGTCGATCACTACCGCCCAAAAAGCCGCACCAATATTTAAATAATACAACCCGGAAACAGTGACTAATAATGTAATTAACGCGGCTTCTCCCACCCAGGGGGTTGATAGTGCACTATTTAAACTATTGCCTAAGATACTAAGTAGTACTAAACCGGCAATGGTGATCACAAATGCTTTGGGTAAGATCAGAAGCAGACTGACGACAGTGGTACCAAATAAGCGAATAATGAAATAAAAAACACCCGTGGTAATGCTTGCCAAATAGCGAGTGTTTTTCTTGTTATCTACTTATTCATTACAGTAAATGGTAGCAGAAAGTAAGGTACTGGTTTTAGCTGAATGATTGAGCAACTCCTTTCAGCTAGGATGTTTTATGATGAGATCTCCGGCGTATTACTGCACTTAGTAACACGGCGTTAAAAAAAAACTACAAACCTCATTTGTAAGTATAAACTCGGTTGTTTGCTAGCTTTTACCTCGCCTTACCTCTGCTCGCTACTTAGTGCAAAGATCTCAATATGGTAGTTTTAGCTGCCATCATTATTTTTTAGCGGATATTGGTATTTCTCAACAATTTCATCTCGACTAGTGACAGATTCTAAATTTACGTTAAACCCCCACAGCTTGTGCACGTGGCGTAATACAGCATTTACAGAGTCGGCTAAAGGCCTCTCCTGATGAATAAAGTGTCTTAACGTGAGGGACCTATCGCCTTTTACCGCCACATTGTAGATTTGGATATTAGGCTCCAAATACCCAAGATCATATTGATTAGCGAGGTCTTGACGTACTTGTCTATAACCGTCTTCATCGTGAATGGCAGCAACTTTTAAGCAAGGTGCAGTCGACTTATCTAAAATGGAAAAAAGTTTCAGTTGGCGAATTAAATGTGGCGAGAGATACTGTTGAATAAAACTTTCGTCTTTAAAGTTTCTCATGGCGTATTGGAGTGTTTCTTGCCATGCACTATTAGCTATTTCAGGGAACCATTGTCGGTCTTCTTCAGTGGGGTGTTGGCAAATACGTTTGATATCTATCATCATGCTAAACCCCAGTGTATAGGGATTAATACCCTTAAAGTACGCACTGTCGAATCCAGGTTGATATATCACGCTAGTATGTGACTGTAAAAACTCCATCATGAAACCTTCATTTATAAGACCTTCGTCATATAATCTATTCACTATCGTGTAATGCCAAAAACACGCCCAGCCTTCATTCATCACTTGGGTTTGTTTTTGTGGATAAAAGTATTGGGCCATCTTTCTTACAATACGTATAATTTCACGTTGCCAAGGTTCAAGTAATGGAGCATTTTTTTCAATAAAATAGAGTATGTTTTCCTCGGGCTCTAGTGGAAAATTATTGGGCTTTTGCTCATTTTTATCATCCTTTAATGCAACTCGAGCCCAGAGTGTGTTGATATGTCTTTGCATATATTCCTCGCGCTCTGCTATTTTTCTACTCTCCTGTTCGGCAGTTAAAACGGCTGGCCGAATGTATCGATTAACGCCTAAATTCATCAGGCTGTGACAGGCGTCAAGAATCGATTCTACTTGATCAATACCTTGGCGTTCTTCGCACTTGGCAATATAGCTTTTGGCAAATAACAAATAGTCAACAATAGCGGATGCGTCAGTCCAAGTACGAAATAAATAGTTGCCTTTAAAAAATGAGTTATGGCCGTAACAAGCGTGAGCAATCACCAGCGCTTGCATCATCATGGTGTTTTCTTCCATTAAATAAGCAATACAAGGATCTGAGTTAATGACAATTTCGTATGCGAGACCCATGCGTCCGCGCTGATAGTTTTGATTGGTATCGAGAAAGCGTTTTCCATAAGACCAATGATGGTAGTGAAGTGGCATACCAACAGAGGCGTAAGCATCCATCATTTGTTCTGAGTTGATTACTTCAATTTGATTAGGGTAAGTATCTAGGTTAAATTCAGCCGCTATTCTGGCAATTTCTCGGTCATATTGTTCAATCAGTGCGAATGTCCATTCTGCATCAGTGGAAATAGGTTTTTTTTTCATGCTAGAACCTCACTATTGATCCGTTTTCGAGCTGAACAGTTCGCGAAATACTGGATAGATATCTTTGCTGTCACGCACTTGCTGCATGGCGAATTCTTTTGGAAAGAGGGGTTGTAATCTATAGTATTCATGCCATAAATTTTGATGGACACCAGAGGCAATCTCAACATAGGCAAAATATTGAATGACTGGCAATATTTCATTTTTTAAGATTCGCTGACACAGTGCAGAGTCATTGTCCCAATTGTCGCCATCGGACGCTTGCGCTACATAGATATTGTATTGCTCTTGGGGAAAACGCTCTCGGATAACTTGAGAGGCAAGCTCCAATGCGCTAGACACAATAGTGCCTCCTGTTTCTCTAGAATAGAAAAACTCTTGTTCATCAACCTCAGTGGCGCGTGTGTGATGCCTAATGAACACGACTTCAGTTTGTTGGTAATTACGGCGTATGAATAGATACAACAAAGTAAAAAATCGTTTAGCGAGCTCTTTAACGGTCTGGGTCATTGAGCCTGAGACATCCATTATACAAAGAATAACTGCTTTGCTAGAAGGGATAGGGATGCGTATGTAATTTTTAAAGCGCAGGTCATAAGTGTCTAAAAACGGGATTCGTTTACGTCTTTTTTGCAACTCGAAAATTTGTAATTTTAAAGCACTCAATGTCCTACTGACTTGTGGATCGAGTGTTAGAGATTCTAATGCCCAGACTTGTTTTTTTAAGTGCGTTAACTCCTCGGTATTTTCTGCCGACATTGCTATTCTTCTCGCATACGCCGCACGTAGAGAGCGAATTAAATTCAATTTGTCGGGGGAGCTATGGCGAGTGAATCCCGCTTGATGGGTTTCAAAGCTGGTCGAACTTTTCAGCTGCTTTTTGACAAGGTTTGGTAGCGCTAAGTCTTCAAAAATCAAATCTAGAAATTCCGCTTGGCTAATATGAAAAGTAAAGTCATCTTCACCTGAACCCTCATTAGAGGCCTTGCCCGCGCTGCCTGCTTTACCACTACTGGGAGGCCTAGAAAACTCATCTCCAGTAATAAAGTCTCTGTTACCAGGATATACCTTTGTCTGCGCGCCACCCTCAGCGTGATGGAAGGTAGGCTCATTAGTGTGGTCTCGAGAAATAGTGATTTCTTCTCCACGCTCAAGATCTTTAATGGAACGCTTTTGTAAAGACTCCTCAACTGCCTTCCTAATCTGATGACGATAACGCTTTAAAAAACGCTGCCTGTTAACGGTGCTTTTTTTCTTACTGTTAAGGCGACGGTCGATGATAAAGCTCATATGCCGTATTCCTATGTTAGACGTTCAAATAGCTATATCAATATTCTAGCTTGAGTTAAACGTCGCTTGGGCCTGAAACTCAACACTGATTTTCGGCCATCGTGTTGCTGATAGGGCATCACTATTGGGATTTTCTGACACGGATGTACCACTCGGATAAAAGTCTTACTTGTTTTTCAGTATAACCACGCTTAATCATCCGATGTACGAACTCTGCGTGTTTATCATTGTCATCTGATGAGGCTTTGGTATTAAATGAAATGACGGGTAAGAGGTCTTCTGTGTTGGAAAACATTTTTTTCTCTATCACCGAACGCATTTTCTCGAAACTCATCCACGATGGGTTTTTTCCCTCATTTGAGGCCCTTGCGCGCAATACAAAGTTGACAATTTCATGACGAAAATCTTTAGGATTACTAATGCCTGCTGGTTTCTCTATTTTTTCTAATTCATCATTTATACTCTGGCGGTTAAGCATATCGCCGGTTTCAGGGTCTCTGTATTCTTGGTCTTGAATCCAAAAATCGGCATAAGTGACATAGCGATCGAAAACATTCTGTCCATATTCTGAATAGGATTCTAAATAGGCGGTTTGAATTTCTTTGCCTAAAAGTTCTATATATTTTGGCGACAAATATTCTTTAATAAAGGCTATGTATTTGTCATGTTGTTCTTGCGAATATTGTTGCTGTTCAATTTCCTTTTCAAGCACATACATTAAATGTACGGGATTAGCTGCAATTTCAGAAGCATCAAAGTTGAATACTTTAGAGAGGATTTTAAACGCAAACCGGGTCGATAACCCCTGCATCCCCTCATCTACACCCGCATAGTCTTTGTATTCTTGAATAGGTTTTGCCTTGGGGTCGGTGTCTTTTAAGTTTTCTCCGTTATAGATGCGCATTTTTGAGTAGAGGTTAGAGTTTTCAGGATCTTTTAAACGTGATAATACCGAAAACTGTGCCAGCATTTTCAAAGTGTCAGGAGCACAAGGCGCTTGTGATAAAGAACTTTCTTGTAATAATTTTTGATATATTTTCACTTCTTCTGAGACCCGTAAACAATAAGGTATTTTTACAATATTGACTCTATCAATGAATGCTTCATTGGTTTTGTTGTTTTTAAATGCCTGCCATTCTGATTCATTAGAATGGGCTAAAATAATACCTGTAAATGGAATAGATCCCATACCTTCAGTACTGTTGTAATTGCCTTCCTGAGTTGCTGTCAGCAGAGGGTGTAATACTTTAATAGGCGCTTTAAACATTTCTACGAACTCCATAATACCTTGATTTGCTCGGCACAAAGCACCGGAAAAACTATAGGCATCAGGATCTTGCTGGGGGTATTCTTCAAGTTTCCTTATATCAACTTTGCCGACTAAACTGGATATGTCTTGGTTGTTATCGTCTCCAGGCTCAGTTTTAGCTATGGCTATTTGATTCAAAACAGAAGGATACAGTTTGACCACTTTAAAATTTTCAATGTTACCGGAGTATTCGTTCAGGCGTTTAGCCGCCCATGGGGAGATAACTCCTTTGAGGTAGCGGCTGGCAATACCATACTCTTGCCTTAGAATCTGAGCATCTTCTGCAGGATCAAATAAGCCAAGGGGAGATTCAAAAACGGGAGACCCTTTTATGGCATAGAAAGGTATCCTCTCCATCAATTCTTTAATTTTTTCAGCGATAGATGACTTGCCGCCACCGACAGGACCTAGCAGATAGAGTATTTGTTTACGCTCTTCTAAACCTTGGCCAGCATGACGAAAATACGCGACTATATTTTCAATCGCCTCTTCAGCCCCGTAAAAGTGATCGAAATTGGCATAGCGCTTAATCACTTTATTGGAAAATATTCGACTTAAAATAGGATCTTGTACCGTATCGAT
This sequence comes from Gammaproteobacteria bacterium, assembly GCA_034111875.1. Classification (GTDB taxonomy): domain Bacteria; phylum Pseudomonadota; class Gammaproteobacteria; order Pseudomonadales; family Balneatricaceae; genus Rs1. The sequence continues at coordinate 17,229 of JAWUWK010000108.1, read as the reverse complement.
TAATTCAGGTTCGCCAATGGCCGTTAATAAACGCTCGGCAGCACTGGCATAGATTTCAGGTTTGTCTCTGCACAACTGCAAATATTCTTGCAGAGTCATTTCTTCCTGACTTGTAGATAAAAAACGGCTTTGGTAGCGCTCGAAGATACTCATCATTAACACCTTCTGTATTTTTTAAATCGCCGACTAAAAAGTAGCTGCTTTGCTTCCTTAGAGTGGGCGCTCTATAAATATAGCCAATTAAAAATTGTAACCGCTCGTCTAGTATGCAGAACCTGCTAGTCAGTCTGATATTATCGGCGTATTTTTCAGCGAAAATACCCACTCTTACTATGCAAAAAACGTTACGAATATTCTGTGACCTCAGTTTAACTATGACTTTAATCAGTGACTTCACTGAGCATCGAGTTCAAGCTCTTGATTTAGAAAAACACCGACTCAACTTACGAATTAAACTAAGTGAATGGTAAATAGTGAAATTAACCAAAAATAAACATGTTATAATGAGGTAGTCATTAGTACAGACTAAAAAAATTGAATATATTGCCCATAATAAGTAAGACTAATAGTGGCTTTTTAAGTTCACTTTTAGCACAGGTCTGAATTTTTATCTCTATTATCTAAATCAAAACTTTATACTGAACTTATATGTTTTCTTAAGGTTAAATAAGAAAGCATTACGGGCAGGGAGCATGCGATCAAGTCCAGAATACTTTTAGTGTGCAGAGCCACTTGAAATTTAGGCATCGGTCATTGGTGATTATGTTGTTGGCGAAAATCGATCAGCCTTCCATCGAAGTGGTTCACACGGCGCGCAAATCGCAAATTAAAAAGGTCCACTGCTTTATCAGGTAGCTTGAAAAGGACTCGCTATTATGCTCGGCTAACTTTTGTGCGGATGCATATTTTAATTGGCGCAGAGAAAAATTGGAGCTAATGGCATGTTCCACAGCTTAAAAAGTAGTTATAAGGATACTGCTTTGTGGTGATTGTCAGTATAATCTGATGATTGAAAGGACTTCTTATCCAAATTTAAGGTATCTATGCGAATACTTCCGTTGACTCTCTTTGTTTCCCTTCTGGCTTATTCCAATGTGTCTCAAGCACTGCAAGATTATGGTGTATCAAAGGGCAATGAAGAACTACTTCTCAAGGGCTTTGAGTCGATAGCAGAACAAAAATTTGATGTTGCTCTTAAACAGATCAAGGAGTTAGTGACAATAAGACCCGATTTTCGTCTTGCTCAATTGGTCTATGCTGACTTATTAATTGCTCAAGTGAATACTCTGTCTGAAGTAGGTAATAGCTTTACGGGTAACGAACAAAAAAAATTACAGGGCTTAATAGAAGAGGCGAAAGCAAGGATTAGATTGCGCAAGTCAAAGCCTGCCGCCGATCTTATTCCACAAGATATAGTGATGCTAAGTGATAAACAAAAGTATGTCATTGTTCAAGATATGAGTTTATCCCGACTCTTCGTGTTTGAGAATAGGCAAGGTATTCCCTTCCTTATCAAAGATTTCTACGCATCTCATGGGAAAGGTGGCACCAATAAAAGAAAGCAAGGGGATAAGAAATCTCCGGTCGGCGTCTATTTCACTACCGGGCGTTTGCTAGATGAAAACCTACCGCAGCGATACGGAGCAGGTGCACTACCAATTAACTATCCAAACGTTTGGGATTACCGTAATAACCGCACGGGTAATGGTATCTGGATTCACGGCTCCCCTGAAGATACTTATAGCCGTCCGCCTTTAGCGAGTTTAGGGTGTCTCTCTTTGACTAATCCTGATTTTCAAGAAGTTGATAAATTGATTGAAAATGGCACGCCAGTGATTTTGGGTGAAAATTTGAAATGGATTTCTAGAGGAGCGTGGAAGCAACAAAAGGATAATATTTTAGCTTTAGTAAAAGGCTGGGAGACTGATTGGGAAAGTCTAGATTACAAGCGCTATATTCAACATTATTCTAAGAGTTTTAGCGACGGAAAAATTAAGTTTCAGGAATTTTCGCAACACAAAAAACGGGTTAATAGCAGTAAATCATTTATTGATATAGGCTTAAATGATTTAAATATATTTACTTACCCCGACACTAGTCTTATGGTTGTTTCTTTTTATCAGGATTATAAATCAAGTAATTACAAAGGCTCTGGACTTAAAAGGCAATATTGGCAGAAAGAATCTAACCGTTGGAAAATTGCTTATGAAGGAGACCCATCACAAGGGGTGCCCTAGAAATAGTTAGATCTTTTAAATTCAAATTTTGATTTGATTATAGTTTTGATTAAATCGAGGCAGCAGCAACTTTGGGATAAATGCATTGCAAAAACAACATAATCAGCAAAGTATTGTGAGAACAGATTTCACATTAAAATATTATCAAATTGACGATAAGTTACAAAGCGCTGCTCTATTGAAAATTGTAGGCAGCGATACAAAGCTATTCGTACGCAGTTGGTTGGATTATTCTCTGGTTAAAGGCGATCAAATTGTCCCTTGGTTGTCGGGCGATATTGACGTGTTGATTAAAACGTTTAATCATATGTTTAAGCAGAGCATTGAAGGTAAAGATGCCTTAAAGAGTTTTATTTTAAGTAACGCATGGCACAAACCGCTGATATTTGCAGTGAATGCCAAAGACGTTAATGCAGGTGATTTTAAGACATTACTGACGCTGCTTAAACAGCAGTCGCTGTCTACTGAGGTTCCAGTTAACGCTAAGCAACAGGGTATAGAAGACGAGAGTGATAAGATTGTTGATAAGCCCGTAACTAGTCCGGCAAAAAGCCAAGACTATTTAGCCAATATAGTACTTTGGTTACCCGAAGATGAAAAATGCCTAAAAAATTATCAAGAGTTATTAGGCCTGTTTACAGCAACATTGGATATAGGCAAAACTAATACTATTGAGCAAAGTAAACCATATAGAGTGACCTCGTCATCGAAGTATATTGCTGCTCTAGGCGTTTTTTTTCTAGCATCGGTTGCAGTTTTTTGGTTCGTGCAGCAAGGGTCGGAACCTATTCCAAATTCTGAGAAAGCGAGCTTACCTTTAGCTCAAGAGTCTGCCCCCGCTGCAAATCAGATACTTGATGAACAGAATAAGCCTAAGCTTTCTTCGCCAGTGGTTCAAACTGAGGTTCCCAGTGGCCAGAAAAAAATATTTGAAAATGTTATTCAAAGTAGCCAGATTAAGAGCGATGGCGATTTGACCGAGTCTTTACCACCTGCTGTGAACTTAGTCCACGCTAGTCAAGATCGTTTAGTTGCTAGCCAAAATCCTAGTTCTAAGTTTAAGAGTACTAAAAATAGTCAAACAGTAGTGTCTGATATAAGTGCACAAAATAACCTAGAGATGCCAGAAAATAGCCCCAAAATAGTCGTTGAAGATACTAGACTAATGGCTGCTAAGTCCAACGTAGTTTCCAAACAAGAGCCACTAAACACTGTCAAAGTTAAACTTGAAAAAGTAACGATTGCAGCTACCTCAAATGCAAAAGCAATTAATACTGGTTCGAGCATAAATACTTCTTCTGCAGAGAATTTAAATGTACAAAACACTCTGATAAATAAGGCAGAAAAGGTCTTTAACGATAAACAAATAGCGGAATTAGTTGATGCGTGGATTGAAGCTTGGCAAACTAAAAATTTCACAGATTATAGTCAACATTACGCTGATACTTTTACATCGAATAAAAAAATGAGCCATGATGACTGGCTCTCTGGGCGTAAAAAGCGTATCAAAAGACCTCAGTGGATAAAGCTATCGCGCTCAGATATTAAATACATTCCCGATCAGGATGATAATATCTTTCAAATAACTTTTACTTTAAGCTACTCAGCGCCAAATTATCAAGATAAAACCTTAAAGCGAATGACGTTTAAACGTTTTGCCGAAGGTTACAAAATAATCACAGAAGAAAATTTAAAAATAATACGCTGAGACTTCTGCATAATGTGATGATAAATCAAGGAAAACTAGTCACAGACAAGCGAAAAGCCGGAGTTTATACTTATGAATTAGGGTTTTAAGTTTTTTCTTAGCACCGTATTACTGAGCGTAGTAATCGTGCATAGGCCTCGCAAAGAGAATTGCGCCAGTTGATTTATGTTTGACCCTTAGGTTAATTTTTTGTAAATAATAAAAACTTAACTTCCAGCAGGACCTCCAATATCAGCACTGGGTATCAATGCTTCTATGTCTTTACCTCTAGTTACTCATCCGCAATACAGCTTTGGTTTCGCGAGTATGCACCGCTTTCCAATGCAAAAGTTTCGGCTGTTACATGAATGTCTAATTGAACAAAATATTGCAACTCCACTTAATACTTACCGTCCCGCTAGAGCAAAAGTTGAGCTGCTAGAAACCGCGCATTGTCCTCAGTATATCCAAAGATTTATATCCAATAGTTTATCGGCTAGTGAGAAGCGGCGTATGGGTTTGCCTTGGAGTGAGGGGCTTCTTAGGCGCACCCTAATTTCTCCAGTAGGTACTTTGCTGAGCTGTCAGCTAGCCTTGAAGCAAGGTATCGCATGTCATTTGGCGGGAGGAACCCATCATGCACATTATGATTTTGCCTCTGGTTTTTGTGTTTTAAACGATTTGGCGATTGCGGCTAACAGCTTGCTTTCACAGGGTAATATAAACAATGTACTAATTTTTGATGCCGATGTACATCAAGGCGATGGTACCGCAAGAATTCTGGCTAATCAAAAACGTGCTTTTACCTGTTCAGTGCACTGTGAAAAGAATTTTCCTGCTCGAAAGGCCCAAAGCGATCTAGATATTAATATTCCCCCTGGTGCCAATACAGATACCTACCTGTCTATGATGGCGGAAGGTTTTGAAAAATCACTCGTGATGAGTCAAGCAGATTTCATTATCTATGATGCGGGTGTCGATATATTTATTGATGACCCGCTTGGGTTATTGAATGTGTGTTTGGAAGGTATCCGCCAGCGAGATCACTATGTCATCAGTCGTGCACTTGAGCTAAATATACCGATCGTCACTGTTATTGGAGGTGGTTACGATAAAGACGAAAAAGCACTGGCTAAACGCCATGCGATAACTGTTCAAGAGGCGTTTAAGCTATTCAATAAAACCTAAAATATGCCTAGAAAACTGATTTTATTAGTCTTGAGACATAGCGAATAAGTCACCAAATGTGTCTTTTGATTCACTAAATTCACAGTGCGCGAAAGAGTTTGAAATCAATCTTGGCTCCTTTATCTACAAGCCGCCTAGAGAGTTGATCGCTCAATCTTACGTTCGACATTGAGTTACCGGACACGCCTGGAGCGTTCCGTATTTGTTCGGTACTTCCCAAAGTGACAAGCGCATTATTTTAGGCTCAATTAAGCTGAAAAAAGCGAATAGTTTTTTATTTAGCGCTGGATTACTGAGTCTGGTAATAGTGAAAAGATCTCATATAAAATTGGTTAGTCCTCTTATTATTAGACGACAATTTAAGAGGCTATGGCAATAAAGTGCTAACGCCGTCACTGCTTAAAGATATGGCTCGGCAAGCTGTCTCAAATTAGGTCGTAAGTATTCTGTGTGTATGCCTATCATTTTCTATCAGTGAAACCTGTTATCGCTACCAAGTGATTTTAGTATATGAGAATCTGGATATTGCTGATTGGCTCATTTATCCAACGTAATATAACTGTAACAGGGGTTTCTGTCTATGTTTTGATTATTCTTGCTATGTGAAAGGGTTTGGCTGGAATCACAACAAACGTGTTTATCGTATTTATTGCGAATTGGCTTTGAAATTACGTATAAAATTAAGAAGGCGTCTAAAACGAAATAAGCCAGAGACGCTCAAAGCGTCTATAAAACCCAACCAAGTTTGGTCAATAGATTACTTGCGCGACCAATTATTCGACTGTCGAAAGTTTCGTTTGTTTAATTTCATTGATGATTTTAGGCGTGAGGGCATACCAATAGAAGCGGGATTTTCATTACCAGCTGTCAGAGTTATTCCAGTGTTTAATCGACTCCTTACACATTGGGTGAAAATAAACACCAATATTATGCGCTATTATTAAGTTGTTAGTCAGCTTCTCAATAAAAATCAATCTTACGACTAGTATTAAGTTAATACACAGCACTAATATGAAAGCTAAACCTTAACCCCAAGTATCATTTTTCTTTTTGCGACGGGGCAAATGGGGGACGACTAAACCAATAAATATCCCCATAATGATAACCCCAGCGCCGCGCATCAGCCACTGCATCTGGACTTCTTCACTCTGATTGGTAATACGCGTTTGCAGCTTAATGTTATCTAGTTGAAGTGACTTTATTGTATTTGAGAGTTGCTCGCGTTCAGCAATGAGTTGATTGTTTACTTTTATCTGTTGGCTCAATCTGTTTTGTTTATCATCAAGGGATATTTTATTTTGGTCACCGATTGATTTTAATTCACTCTGAGCCTTAGATAATATTTCCTCAACTTGTGGTAAACGCAATATTGCGGGCGTCTTTTTAGTAATATATTTGGTATCAATCCAGCCAGTTCGGCCCTTAGTGTCAACGACTTTACTGTAGCCAGTGGCTTTATTATGTTGCAGTAATCGAATAGCAGTCCCTGCATTAACACTGCCGACTATTCTAAATTGAGCACTAGATCCCGAGTGCATATAAGTGAATAGTTGATCGCTGACATAAAGATTAGCCCCAGATGTGTGTAAGGAGGTAAGCGCTAAGAATGTAATAAAGAGGGTAAATAGTCTTTTCACTGTTGTCCCCATAATAAGCTTAATCTGATTTAGGTTAAATTTTTTGAGAACCCTCTAATGCTGATTAACAGTAAAGTGCTCGTAGCTGACGTATTATTCAATAACTTTAAGTGAATATCAAACGACTGGCGCTAAATTTTAAAGTTTAGCTTAAGGAAGTATCGAACAATTCCCAAGCAGCCTCCGGTTACTAGATATATCCAGTAATTCTAGGCGATCAATTACTTTTTCAGAATAGTTACAAAGAAATTGCCATTCACTTCACATATTTGACTAATTGGATATCTTCGGCGAATATTTGGGTAATTATTCACTAGTTTCCTAAGCCTATTATTAATAAATCCCGCTTTAACTCTTCTATAGAAATTTTTTTTTGTTGTGCAAAGCTTGAGAATAACAAAGCATCTTTGACAATAGAGATTACCACTCTTATTTTTTCGGGAGATACTGTGCCTATGTTAAATACATTTTCGCAGCTTTGGCGCAATTGCGTTTCGTAATGTTGACATAAAGCTATGCTTTGAGTATTGAGTTTGTATGATTCCGCATAATAAATTTTTAGTAGCGAAATAGAGAAGGGCGAATCGATAACATGACTATAAAAGCCGTAGACTTTTTCCAAATCAGACAAATCAGTCAGGGCTATTTTTTTAAATTCACAGGCTGATAAATCAGTTTGGCGCAAAATTAATTCCTGAATGAGTGCTTGTTTACTTTGAAAATTGTTATAAACCGTTGGCTTGGAGACGCCAGCTTCCCTTACTACTAAATCAATTGAGGTTCCTTGATAGCCGTGCTTTGAAAAGAGTTGCTCAGCGACATCGAGAATGAGTTGTTTTTTAGAGGGACGGCCTCTAGGCATAATATTCTCCTTGACGAAATGAATGTTCTATATTAAATTAACTAAACCGTTTAGTAAATGAATTAATATTATGAGGTTATCATGAGCGATCAAGGGTACTTTGGTCAATATGGCGGGAGCTTTATTCCCGAAATTCTTTATTCTTCTCAGCAACAGCTTTTACATCATTATCGTGATGCTATGGCCGATCCAAAATTTATTACACAGATCAAGCATGAGATGCAGCATTACTCTGGCAGACCAACACCGCTTACTTTCTGCGGGAATCTTTCCGCAGAAATAGGTGGTGCACAGATTTATTTAAAGCGTGAAGACTTAAATCATAGTGGCGCTCACAAAATGAATAATGTGATTGGTCAAGGTCTGTTGACCAAACGCATGGGTAAAAAACGTGTGATCGCTGAAACGGGTGCCGGTCAGCACGGAGTTGCCACCGCGTTACTCAGTGCCAGGCTTGGCTTAGAGTGTACTATTTATATGGGTGCACATGATATTGCTCGACAATATCCTAATGTATTTTGGATGAAGCAGTTAGGTGCAACAGTTGTGCCCGTCACTAGTGGATCACAAACATTGAAAGATGCTTTAGATGAAGCATTACGCGACTGGACTTCTAGTTTCGAAGATACTCACTATTTGATAGGCACTAGTTGTGGCTGTGAGCCATTTCCCGAAATGGTTGCAGGTTTCCAGTCAGTGATTGGCGAGGAAGTTAAAGACCAATCTATGGCGCAGTTCTCAGCAATGCCTGACAAAATATATGCCTGTGTCGGTGGGGGTAGCAACGCTTGTGGTATTTTTCTACCTTTCGTCGGAAGTGACACTGAGTTGGTCGGTATAGAGGCCGGTGGTCGGGGTGATGGCATAGGTCAGCACGCTAAGCGTTTTAATACTGACCAAGCTCAATTTGGTATTTCTCAAGGCTATGCCACTAAATTTATACAAGATGATCAAGGACAGTTAGCCCCCACTCATTCTATCTCAGCAGGGCTAGATTATGTGGGAGTTTCACCAATTTTAGCGGATTTGAGCGATCGTGGTTTAGTGCGCATGAGCAGTGCTCTAGATGAAGAAGTGATAGTCGCCTTTAAAAAGTTAATGCGCTCAGAAGGAATTATTGCCGCGTTGGAGTCATCCCATGCGATAGCAGGTGGCTTAAAAGAGGCAGCCTCTTTAGATCCACAGCAAAATATCGTCATCAATGTCTCTGGACGTGGCGATAAAGATATTTTCACTATTGCAAAAGCACTCGATGATCAGCCATTCAATGATTTTTTACGTAATTATTTAGAGGAGAGTCACTAAATGAGCGCCTTAGCAAAATTTATAATTAAAGAGCGGCAAAGTAAGTCAATCTTGTTGATGACTCACGTTATCTATGGCTATCCCACTATAGAGACTAGTTTAGAAATGATGCGCATCATTTTGCAAAAAGATGTCTCTATCTTGGAAGTGCAGTTTCCTTTTTCTGATCCCGTTGCCGATGGTCCTATTATTACTAATGGTTGTCATAAAGCGTTAGAAAACAAGCCAAATCTAGATCAATGTATTAAAGATATCAGTGACCTAGCAGATGAGTTTCCCAACTCTAAAGTCTTGTTAATGAGCTATTTAAATCCTCTGTTACAGTATGGATTTGATGCATTGGCAAAAGCAATGTCACCTGCTATAGCAGGTGTTATTGTGCCAGATCTGCCAATAGATCAATCTAAAATGGTGGCACCTTTAGTGGCGGCTAATATAGATCCTATCTGGTTGATAATACCCAATATGGATCCGGCCAGAATGGCGCTCGTGTGTGAACAGGCACAAGGGTTGCTTTACTGTGTCAGCCGCAAAGGAGTGACCGGTAAAAGTAGTTCAAAGTCGAACGCTAGCGGACAGTCATTAGAGACTTATCTCGCCGGCATTAGAGCACTTACGACAGTACCTTTAGCCTTAGGGTTTGGTATTTCAAGTGCTCAGCAAGTGTCTGAGATTGTTGGTGAGGCCGATGTTGCAGTGGTGGGTAGTGCGTTATTAGCAGCTTTCCAGCGCGCTGGGATTGAAGGCTTTAGTGAAAAGATAACAGAGCTAGTGTCCCTAGGCTAAAACCCTTAGGTTAGTCTCCTTAAATTAAAAGTTACTGCCCTATTGATTTGAAATCTAGTTAGTCATGTCTTGAGTGCATTGACCACTGTCAATAAATAGGGCTAGCAGTCAGCCTAAATTCTGTGCTGTTAAAATCACCAGTAATATGGTTTCCCTCTGCGCTGCTAAAAATTTAATCTATTTTACTTGTATTCATTACCAAAGGCTGAGTTTACAAGAGCTTGTGAGGCCTTTTTAACACCCACATGTATAAAGTCTTGAATATAGTCCCTAAATAGATTCTTCAAGCACTTTAGGAGAAACAAGGTTAATCCGCAGGTGGTTTGTAGGTAGAGGTACCAAAGGGCAAGCGAAGCTATTGATAGCACCATTAATCTAGGAGTCTCACCAAAACTTACCGGCCAAAATAAACATATCCAAAAATTATAGCTCGGTGGATTGCAGATCACACTGAGTCTCTTTGCTATGAGCCTGTCGGAAAAATGGCTAGCCTACTACGAAAAATCAGAATTTGGACATATTGCCAGTTCTTGCTCGTTAAATAGCACGCTATTAGCCAAAAATATCTGTCTAAAATCTACTTTTTCTCGCTACGATCGGCCAACTCCGACATGATTCTAGGAGATTAAATGTCGAATTCAGCCCAGATAGGCGCGTGATCGGAAGGTTTTTCCATTGCTCTTATTTCATAGTCTATTTCAGCCCCAACACAGGCTTGGTAGAGGCTGTCTGTTGCCAATACTGCATCTATGCGCAGTCCACGTTTAGGCTCGTCCGCAAAGCCTTTGCTGCGATAGTCAAACCAGCTGTATCGGTTGTCTTGCACTGGGTGGTGTAAGCGATAAGTGTCTTTCAATCCCCAGCCCAACAGTGTCGCTAACCACTCACGCTCGATAGGTTGGAAACTGGCTTTTCCAGTCTTTAACCAACGTTTACGATTAGGTTCGCCAATACCTATGTCCATTTCTTGGGGTGATATATTTAAATCACCCATCACTATGACGTGTTCGTTGCTATCGCAATTTTCGTTTAAATGTATTTGTAAGTCTTGATAGAATTTCTTTTTAGCTGGGAACTTTGTGGCGTGATCAATGTTTTCACCCTGTGGGAAGTAGCCATTTAATACAGTAACTATATTCCCTTTATCACTTTCATACTGTCCAATAATCATCCGCCGTTGGGCGTCTTCTAGATCGGTTTTGAAACCTTTTTGGATGCTGATGGCGGGTTTTTTCGAAATAAGACAAACACCGTAATGGCCTTTTTGGCCGTGATAATCTACGTGGTAGCCAAGGTCTTCTATCATGGCGACAGGGAATTCGTCGTCGTGTACTTTTATTTCTTGAATACCAATAACATCTGGGCTGTGACGTTTTATAAGTTCAGCCATTTGATGAGGGCGTGCACGTAATCCGTTTACGTTAAAAGATATTATTTTCATGACTATAGCTACCAATAGAATAAGATTTTCAGGTATTCTAGCAGCTATTGAAAACAGATCGACTGTTTTTAGTCTTACTCGCGGAACTAATTCGCCTAAGTAATGATCATTAACTAGATGATTTTTAATGAGCGACTGAGCGAAAGTCGTTTGTCCTTGTTTAACAACATCCCGGAGAAAGCTAGTGGCGGAATTTGATTTTGATTTGTTTGTAATAGGCGCAGGTTCTGGTGGTGTGCGCACCGCGAGGATGGCTGCTGCAAAAGGGGTAAAAGTTGCGATAACTGAAGATTTATATTTAGGTGGCACTTGTGTCAACGTGGGTTGTGTACCTAAAAAACTCTTTGTTTACGCCTCTCATTATCATGAAGACTTTAACGATGCCAAAGGTTTTGGCTGGCAAGTCGGTAAACCCAGTTTTGATTGGCCAACCTTAAGAGATAATAAAACCAAGGAAATAGAGAGACTTAACGATATTTACCAGAATATGTTGGTGAATTCAGGCTGTACCCTCATTCAAGGGCGCGGTGTTATGTTAGATGCGCATACTGTGGAAGTTGATGGGCAAAAATATACCGCTGAACGAATTCTTGTGTCCACTGGTGGTTGGCCTTTCGTACCTGATTTCCCGGGTAAAGAGCATGTGATAAGTTCTAATGAAGTTTTTTATCTGGATGAGTTCCCTAAGCGTGCAGTCGTTGTCGGTGGAGGCTATATCGCCGTGGAATTTGCAGGGATTTTTGCGGGGTTAGGTGCAAAAACAGAGTTGATTTATCGCGGTGATTTATTTTTACGCGGTTTCGATGAAGAAGTACGCCAGTTTGTTGCTAAAGAAGTGACTAAAAAACAAGTTAAACTTAATTTTAACTGTGATATTAAAGCGATTGACAAGCAAGCTGACGGCTCACTGCTGATTACTACTGTTGCCGGCGATACTATCGAGGCAGATTGCGTTATGTATGCCACGGGAAGAGTACCTAAAGTGCATGGCATAGGCTTAGAGCAATTGGGAGTAGCGCAAGCTAAAAACGGTGCTATTAAGGTCGATGATAACTTCCAAACATCAGTGCCTTCGGTCTATGCCATTGGTGATGTTATCGATAGAGTGCAATTAACACCGGTAGCCCTCGCTGAAGGTATGGCTTTGGTCAATCATTTGTATAATGAAGGCAGTGCAGCGGTAGATTATAATTTAATTGCCACCGCTGTTTTCTGTCAACCGAATATAGGTACTGTAGGTTTATCTGAAGAGCAAGCGCGTGAACAATATTCCGACATTGACGTGTATGTAAGCGATTTTAGAGCGATGAAACATACATTATCGGGAAGTGATGAGCGAACCTTGATGAAATTAATCGTCGATAAAAGCTCAGATAAGGTATTAGGTGTGCATATGGTGGGGCCCGATTCTGGTGAGATTATTCAAGGTATCGCGATTGCCATGAAGGCGGGAGCGACTAAAGCAGTTTTCGATTCTACTATTGGCATTCACCCCACAGCCGCAGAAGAGTTTGTGACTATGAGAGTGCCCACTAGGTCATAAAAGTAGCTATCTAACGTAAAAAGACTGAATGTTCAGTCTTTTTACGTTTTTTTTAGTGACTGCTGAACAGATGTGTTGATCAGATGCAAGTGTTATTCACTATCAGGCCCTCGCTGTCTACTTCGTGGGAACTACTCAGTATTGCGGTTAGTCATCTATTATTAAACGAAGGTGATCACTATTCGTTTAATAATGCTATCAGCGGCTAACTCATTTAATGATGATGTTGTTTATCCCAGTTTCTTTGGCGGTACTCAATGCGTGCAATAGGCGCTTGATTAATATGTCGCTATTATCTTCTTCACGTAATTGACTCACTCCAAAAGAAGCCGACAAAGTATTGTTAATTGCATTAGTATTTTTTTGGCGCAAGCGGATTGATTCGATTTTTTTTCGCAGAGATTCAGCTATTTCTGTGGCTTTGAAAATATCAGCCCCAAGAAGAATCATAGCAAATCGGGTGCCTGAATAGCGTATAGCCATTGACGGTGCCTTGCATTGGTTAGTTAACAAATTAGCCACAAATAAAATTATTTTATCGCCCATTTGCTGTCCGTAACTTTCATTAAAATCTTGGAAGTCATCGAGCTCAAAAATAGCGATACTGGCAATTGTATCTGCAGGAAGTTGCACCAGTTGTTCTAGTTCAATCTCGAAAACTTGTCGATTAAATAATTTAGTGTCGCTATCAACTCTGGGATCATCACGCGAGTGATTGAGTTCTTCTTTAAGTCGAGCAATTTCTGCTTGAACTGCGCTAATTTGGGCTTGGAAAACTTGGTTAGATAGACTAATGCTGTTGGTGTTTTCAGAAAGATTTTCAATTATATGTTCTGTAGACATTTTACTTTTTTGGTTACGCAGTTCTGTCAAACTTGAATTGAGAACCTCTTGAAATTCAGAAGTGCACTGGCTGACAATGCCTGCTTTAGTGTGCAGCTTATTGATTAAGCTAACAACTTTTGATTGAAGCCCATCGGAATCATTAATTTCGTCTTTAAGCAAGTATTCTCTGAACATTCGCTCGCAGATAAGCGTTGGGCAAGTACCGTATGTTTCTAATGACTTATCTAACTCAAGGTTTAATTCAGGTGATTTTTTTGAAACGTAGGTATACCAAAGGGCATAATTAAGCGGGTTTGGGGGGATTTTATATTTGACCATCAACGGAATTGCTTGACGTAAATATTCAGCAGATTGTGTTGGTTTCTCTGCAAACTTCATTGTTACCCTTCTTTATCATTATTTAAATAGCCAGAATATAGAGGCCAAAATAACTAACGGTTGTACCCAAAACAGCTGTATCAGGTGTAGTGCTTGCTGCCAATATTATCAATGAGCTACATCAAAAAAGTAGCTCTATTAACATTATCGACATTAAAACAGGAAACTTAAGAAAAAATCTAAACTATTACAGATATAATTCATTTTTTTAAAAAAGTTATATTTATCAGTTGATTGTACTTAAATAAAATAATAAAATGACTCAAAAAGCAAACACTTTAAATGTTTTTTTTCAGTAATGAAGGTTGTTGCCAATTAATCGCCATATTAAGATATAAGTTTCAGATTATTTAGTTTCATCATTATCTATTGTGGCAGACCTCAACAATTTTCTTTTTCGTTGAGACTGCGATTATTATTCTAATTCAATAACTAAATCAGACTTGATTGCTTTAGAAATACCGCTTCAGCCCGGCCCCATGCGCCAGAGTCGATTTTATCGATTGACAATAATGTAGGCATTAGCTGGTGACAAAAATCTTCACTACTTTCTTTAGGCAATAGTGACGGTAAATGATCGATGGCAACCAAGCTGACATCTGCAGAATTGTCTAATAACACACTTGGATTATTGAAGTCGGTACATTCATAGTAGATAGGCAATGGATTGTACTCACCAAAGGGATCGCAACTGACATCACAAATCACTTGTAAAGCGCCTGTCTTTTCAGCCAACATTGTCTTGGTGACAAAAGGTGGGATCATTTGTTGAATAAAAACCGCATTGACAAATATATCGTGCGCTAAGATTTCTTTAAACGGACCGCCTTTAGATGTTTCCTCCATATCCCAGGGCGTTACCTCCAAATCTAAAGCCTGAGCAAGATCCAGAGCACCGGAGCCGCAGCGACCTTTAGCACCAATAATCATGATTTTCGGCTTTTGGGTGAGTTCAACTAACTGATCTTTAAGTTCAGCTATCAAAGCTTCTCTGTTGGGATAAGAGCTTAATGGGCCAAGAATAGTATTATGTTGTTTAGCCAGCCATACCATTATAGATACGGCACACCCACTGTATCCAGCCCAATATCCAAAGGCGGCTACGCGTCTTCCCTCCTTATTCACTAAAAACTCAATGTCATAAAGTGTACCGAGACCTGTGACGAAGCGGGATAATACTTTTTCCCAACCTTGTTGTTCTTTATAAGCGTGAGCAAACTGAATATGACGATGAGTAAGTGGAAAGGTTGCATCTTCACTGAATTCTTTTAAACCAAGAATAATAGCCTCGGGTGGCGCTAGCGTTTTCCAGCTATGGCAGGGCTTAATATCACAACCCAGTTCTTGATAGGCATCGATACTGAAAGTTCTTTGCGGGCAATGTTCAACAGTAATTTTAAATCCTGCTTGGATTAATTGCTTGGCGTATTGCGGAGGTAACGCAGTGCGCTCCTCCATAGGCTTAGTTTCGGCGCGAAGCCAGAGGTGGACTGACATGGTTATTCCTTTTAAATTTTAGTCTTATAGCAGCATATATAGAGTGCTTTTAGCTGTCTATCTCCAGTGCATGAATTCGTTAAAAAGCGATTGATAGCAAGTCTCTTTTTTTAAGACAGAACAATCACCAGCCTTAATAACTATTGGCTTAATACTTGCTCTAATCCGCTATTCATATAAATCTAGGGTGTTGGGCCGAGTGCGAACTTAAAAGTCGCACCAATAAAGACCTGTATGGGAGTTTCGCATCTATTTGGTGCGTTTAAAGGAGCTAGTATGGAAAATTTAACTTTTGCGGTTAATAATTTAGCTGAAAGTACCAATACGTTTTTTGTATTGTTTGGTGCCATTATGGTGTTTGCAATGCACGCTGGCTTTGCTTTTTTGGAAGTAGGGACTGTTCGCTATAAAAACCAAGTCAATGCACTGGTTAAAATTATCACTGATTTTGCTTTTTCTGCGCTGGTATATTTATTTATAGGTTATTGGATAGCTTATGATATTACTTTTTTTACAGATGCCAAAACACTATCTGAAGCCAGTGGTTATAGTCTAGTCAAGTTTTTCTTTTTAATGACTTTCGCCGCAGCGATTCCTGCGATAGTTTCCGGGGGGATTGCTGAGAGAGCAAAGTTTTGGCCAGCATTGACCGCTGCATCAGGTTGTGTCGCTATTTTATATCCTGTAATAGAAGGCATTGCCTGGAACGGCAATTGGGGAATACAAGCTTGGTTAGAAAGGACTTTTTCAGCACCTTTTCATGACTTCGCTGGCTCTATTGTGGTTCACGGTGTAGGGGGGTGGATTGCTCTGGCGGCTATTTTGCTATTAGGTAACCGCAAGGGGCGGTATCGCAATGGCAAACTGATCGCTTTTCCACCGTCTAACATCCCTTTTCTAGCGCTAGGTGCCTGGTTATTATCTATAGGCTGGTTTGGCTTTAACGTAATGTCAGCACAGACGGTTACTGGTATTTCTGGCTTAGTGGCGATGAATACATTGATGGCAATGGTTGGCGGTATAGTGGCGGCATTGGTGATAGGTCGAAATGACCCAGGTTTCATTCATAATGGGCCATTAGCAGGGTTAGTCGCTGTCTGCGCAGGCTCTGACGTAATGCACCCTTTAGGTGCATTATTAACAGGGATAATTGCAGGGGCTCTTTTCGTTTGGTTATTCATCGTCCAGCAAAAAAGATGGAGGATCGATGATGTGCTCGGTGTATGGCCATTACATGGAGTTTGCGGGCTTTGGGGTGGCATAGCGGCAGGTGTTTTTGGTTTAGAAGCCCTAGGCGGAATGGGAGGAGTCAGCTTTTTTTCGCAACTCATCGGCAGTTTAGCTGGTGTCGCAGTTGCCTTTATTGGCGGTTATATAATTTATGCCGGGGTCAAAGCAACGGTAGGACTTAGGCTATCTGAAGAAGAAGAGTTTAAAGGGGCTGATTTGAGCATTCATAGAATCGAGGCTAGCTCTAGGATTTAGTGCTTGTGAGCGCCATTCAATTGCGCTAAATTTAACCTGATCTAATTTATAGAAAAAATATGTACCAACAAATCTGTCTTTAATTACAACTCAAGTTTCGGAGTTCATTCTTACCACTTAAAATCAGTTTACCCTTTACTCTAGGGCTTCCTGCCGTAGGGCAAAACTATGCATTTGCATGACTTGCGTAAAAAAATTGACCACTGTTTGATCGATACTGTCTATTATTTTATGTTTATCATCTTCATTTAAACCGATAATGTCACTCAAAGCTCCCGTGATTAACACCTTAAATAAACCCCACAATTTACTGGCGAAATTTAAGCTGCATAAGCTC
>JAWUWK010000107.1:0-12370 GCA_034111875.1 Gammaproteobacteria bacterium | reverse complement strand
ACGGTTGGATACTGAAATACCTTTGTTTTGTTTGTTATTATTGTTGTTGTCCTTTTGATTGTTCATAATGTCCTTTAGATAATATCTGAATAAGATAAGCTTCATAATACGTATAAAATCAAATACGTCAAGTTCCTTTAGACTATCTACCTAATAGAAATGTCCTAGAGATACCTATATATGTATGCACTGTTTTTAAATGATAGAAAATAAAGAAGAAAGCCAGGATATTTAATCATAATGAATTCTACAGTTGGAATAATCGTTTCTTGTCCTATCTACAGTATCATCCGTGTATGTGATTCGACATTAAGCGTACGGATGTATAACTATGATTCAACCTTAAAAAGTCGGGTATGAAATCTATAAATCATCTATAGGCTACATTTTTTGATGTAGATTAAGATTTTAATTCTTACATTTTAAATTAACTAAAAGCAGCTTGTTGTTAATTAATTATAATGTAGGATCAACAGCAAATAGTTGTTAGTTATTTATGATTTTAAGGGATTAAAAATGAAAATAAAATTTGTTGGTATTCAGAATTTTAGAAAATTAAAAAAATGCAGAATACCATTCGGAGATAAAGAAACTTTATTTGTTGGTGCTAATAATAGTGGAAAAACTTCCGCTATTGATGCTTTGATTAATTTCTTAGACACGGATAAGCAAAAACGATTTTCTGTTACAGATTTTACCCTGAGTAATTGGACAGCCTTAAATGAATATGCTGAAACGTGGGGAAGTGATACCCCTGAAGGAGTTAAAGCAAGAAATCCAACACGATGGTCTGGGAGTATTAGAAATTTCGAACCAGTGGGATCAGTAGCGCTAAATCCGGATAAGCCGCAAGAAGGGAAGGAAATAAGTGCTGCATAAGATTTAACCAAAGGGTGCCAACTACCTTGACAAACACCGGCCTATTAAAACAGCTTAAAAATCAATTCTCTTAAAATTAGCGTTGAAAGCTAAGGCTTGTGTTCGGCTTGAAAAAACGCTACACAAATCCATTGCTTTAAGCCCATCCAAATATTAATGCGCTATCCACTATATGAAGCTACAACCACCACCGGGCTTGTCCAACAACCTTATAAGGCGTCGGCTGCGCGACGGCTATCCTTATTTGTTCGGTGCAAGCTATGTTACCGTTGTTTATATTGAGTAGGGCAATAACCTCTGGACACATTAGAATTGCGGAGCATTAAATGCTTTGTTGTGCGCCCAGATACTCGACGACGCCAAAGCTTAAAACTACCAGACTTTAGGTGGCTCCTCATAAAACGAATGACTTCAGATTCATTAAAACCAAATTGTAGCTTTATTGCCTCAAACGGCGTTCTATCTTCCCAGGCCATCTCAATGATTCTTGATTCACTTGCTTTGGATAGTTTCATTACATACTCGTTATCTATAAAATTAAAAAACATACGATTATTCTAAACATTCGGATCAAGAAAAATTCTTATATTAAACACCTGAGCATCTAACGCGCTATTAACAGGCAAAAAATAATTTGCTGAAATGTTGAGGAGCGATAACAGCAAACTGTTTTTTGTCCTTGTTTAATAGCTTGTTATATGATTATTACCCCATGCCTATATATTTTGTGTCAGCTTGAATACGAGTAATCCATTGCTGAATAAATGGGTATACTGACAGATCAAACCCACCCTCATGTGCCACATGGGTATACCCATATAATGATATATCAGCGATAGTTAATTGAGAGTCAACAAGATAAGGTGTTAATTGCAATTGTTCTTCCATTACTTTAAGCGCTTTATATCCGCCAGACTGCTTAGCTTTATACTCTGGTTTACGGTCTTCAGGTAATCCAAGGTATTTGGCAATAAATCGAGCAACAGCTATATAAGGTTCGTGACTGTACTGTTCAAAGAATTGCCATTGGAGGATTTTTGCATTAGTAAAACGACAAGTACCAATTAATGATGTCCCAGATGCAAGATAATTTAAAATTGCATTAGATTCTGAAATAAACCTTCCGTCATCTAGTTCAAGTAGTGGTATTTTTCCGTTGGCACTCTTTCTTAGATAAGACTCGGTTTGAGTTTCACCGGCTAAGATATCAACTTCGATCCAATCATGATCAATATTTAAAATTGAAGTAAGAAGTTTTACTTTGTAGCAGTTCCCTGATTGAATATCTCCATAAATTTTCACAAAACTCTCCTTAGGTATAATCGTGGTAGAGCGACCCATTACTGAGCCGACCCTACACAGATCAAGACGTGCGGAACGACCGCATCCGGCTCTTCAATTATATATTCGCTCGTGTAAAACACGACCCTAGTACCAATCAACCAGCACATTTTTTTTGCTGACGCGTGGTTTCTCAATTTTAAAATACTCTAACATCTTCTTGAAATCACTCCAATTATAACTTCGCCTACCACTGCGTCTGTTCACCCATTTATACAGACTATGTAATACATAATCATGCATGCTTGATAAACTTCTGCTGTTGTCGGGAAGTCCGAAGTAATTTAAAAAGCCCATGAGTTTTCGTCTTAACTGTGGCAGCCATAGCTTCAATTTAAGCGAGCGTTTGGCTTTGATCCATTGGTAATACTCACTCAGTTTCGCCTTCTGCTTCTTCACAGCGGTTCGTTGCCTGAGCCTTAGTTTACTATTTGAATCAGTGCCCCAATAAAATTCGAACCCTAAAAATACAAAATGACGCTTTCGACCAACATGAAATCGGCTAAAACGCATTAACGATGTTTTGTCTTCTGCGACGTCTAAATTGAACTTCTTCAATCGTTTCGGTAGTACCTTATAAAAACGTTCTGCATCCTTGGCAAATTGAAACGCACAGACAAAATCATCGGCGTAACGGATCATCATTGCTCGCCCACGCATTCTCGGCTTTACTCGCTTTTCGAACCAGAGGTCTAGTGCATAATGTAGATAAATATTAGCAAGTACAGGGCTGATAATGCCGCCTTGTGGACTGCCACTTGATGGTTTTGTGTATACTCCATCAGGTGATTTTATCCGTGCCTTTAACCACTGATTAATTAAGCTAAGTATCGCTTTATCGTCGATTCGCTGTTTTAACATGTCCATCAGCCATTCGTGATCAAGGTTATCGAAGAAGCCTTTAATATCGGCCTCGACAATGTAGCCATAACCTTTAAATTGCAGATTTAATGTCAAACTATGTACCGCTTGATGAGCACTTTTATTCGGTCGATAATCATAACTGTTGCGCATAAAGTCTTGTTCCCAGATGCTTTGCAGGCTGGCTAACACTTTGTTGTACGAGTTTATCTTCAACCGTTGGCAGACCTAATGGTCTTAATTTACCGTTAGATTTAGGGATAAAGATCCGCTTGATGTCATTCACTCGATAGCGTTTCTGTTTGAGCTGCTGACTTAAGCGATCGATATTTTCTGTTAGCTTTTCCTTGTACTTCGGCATGGTAAAGCTATCAATACCGGGTTTTGCATGTTTATTGAGTTGTCCTCAGCTTTGATAAAGTCTGTCAGTATTTAGCAATCCATACAAATTCTGAAACCTATGCTTGGGATGGGTTTGTGCTTTAAATGCGATGGTATTAAGTGTTGTTGTCATAGTGATCCCAGCCCTACTTTGTCCGGACTATGTGGCAGCTTAATACCGGATATAACTGTCAGCTCCTTCGCCATGTACAAGGCTTTCCCCTGCGCAGACTACTATGGGCTGATCTGACTTCCAAAGGGTTATCGTTGATTTCGCTTTTGGCTAAACTTCCCTACCACAGTCCTTGTGGAACACCTTTGGATCTCTCAAGTTCTCAATGCATCTCTTCATACATGCCACGGCTTAATAACTCCGCTGACTCGCCGCAACCTAACCAAAATGGCTGCGTTACATGGACTTCGATGGCGTTACAAGCCTCGTCAGTCCGATCTAATATTTATCGGAGGATTCCAGCACTTCAGGGTCACGATAACCCCTATGGCCTATATGATTCTCTGTGTACGCTTCACCTATTTTTTTCGTCTGTTGCAGTCCCCACTGCTGAAAAGCGATTCCTAATCCCAGACTCCGCCATAAGCGCAACACTCGATACAGGTGGTTGGTTAAACCTTACCTGACGGGGACTTAGACCCCGCAAGATGCATCAAGCTTTGCTTGACGCACTCACGCCTCACTAAGAGGTAAATAATAGTTAGTTAAAATAAGCGACGAAGTAGCAAAAACCAACTGTTATTTGCCCTTTTGAGTGACTTTTTATAAGCAGCTTACTGATAACCTGCAAGGCTCAAGTTTTCTTTATTGCATAAATCAATAATTGCATCACGTTGAGCTAATTTACAAAGGTATTTAGATAAATCATTAAATCACAAAGGTGGAGTTTTAAGCTCATCAGCCCAAACTGCTAGCATAAATAAAAAATAATCACTGCCACTGATCGCTCTCCCTATAAGGAAATCTTTATTATCAAGTTCACGATAAAGCAGCTGAAACATTTCAGTTATTCTACTTTCTTGTGCTTCGATAATACTCGGGATATTTTTAATATCAGTGGTATGTTTGTCAGAGTGAAAATACACCATAAGTTCAACTGAATTGTATTTGTTAAATACGTCATCCACTGAAAGAATAGTGCTCTATTTTCATCTCCAACTTTCGGGATTAAGTTTGAAGAAGGTTGGGATTCGACTAGATAAATGCAAATCGCTGGACTTTCAATAACAGCAAAACCATGGTCAATTAAAGTCGGAATTCCACCTGCCGGATTTAAAGCTAAATATTTAGGAGATTTTTGAGCATTATTTTTTCTATCAACAGTGATTAACTCCAAGCCTACTTTCATCTCTTCAAGTACAAAATGAGGAGCCATACTGGTATTTAAGCGTCGACAGAAAACACTAAATCACCCGACTACCTGAAGAAGTATTTACGAATTAGTTACTTATACGGTAGTGCGCTTAGAACGTGAATTCGGGTTTCTCGAGTTTCCGGCTAGCCTTCGCGGTTGTCTACAGGTTATCTAAGTTGTTTAATAACTTAGCCGCATGTTCCCTAATGTCTGTTTTTTGAGCGTGTTCCATTTTTTCCCAATTACGAACGGGAAAACTCATTCGGTGATTAGAGGAAAATTTATCGTAGTTTTCACCGATGAAATTCCAATATAGACTGTTTAAAGGACACGCATTAGGCCCTGTTTTTTGTTTAACCTTATAGTCGCAGCTTTTACAGTAATCACTCATTTTATTAACGTAATTTCCACTAGCTGCATAGGGTTTTGTAGCGATCCAGCCTCCGTCAGCAAACAGTGCCATGCCACGAGTGTTGGGTAACTCAACCCATTCAATCGCGTCTATGTAGATGCCTAAATACCAATCATCGACTTGATTAGGATCTATTCCAGCAAGCAAAGCAAAATTTCCAGTGATCATTAGCCGCTGAATATGGTGGGCGTAGGCGTGCTCAAGTGATTGTGATATAGCACTTTTTAAACATTGCATTTTAGTGTCACCGTCCCAAAAAAAATTAGGCAAATTTCGGTTAGCATTTAAAAAGTTTTGTTGTGAATAGCTGGGCATATTAGCCCAATACATGCCTCTAACATATTCTCGCCAGCCTAATATTTGTCTAATAAAGCCTTCAATTTGAGAAAGTGTAATTTTGCCTTCTGACTGTTCATAAGTAAACAGTGCCGTCTGGATCACCTCCATGGGGTTTAGCATTTTACAGTTAAGTGAAAAGCTAATTCTTGAATGATATAAGCTCCAAGCATGGGGTGATGCCTGAGTCATTGCATCTTGAAAATTACCAAAATTTTCAAGTTGGTTATCACAAAAAAAGCGTAATAATACTAACGATTGTTCTCGGTTAATAGGGTAGGCAACGTTTACTGATTGATAGCCTAGAGTCTTTATCTGGTGTCTTTTTATGCGTTGTAAATAAACATCGGCTGGATTTTTAAAAATGAGTGGTTTTGGAATAAGTTTAAGATCAGGGTTTTTAAATGATTGTCTATTGTTGGCGTCAAAGTTCCATGCATCTCCCTCGGGCTTTAGACCATTCATTAAAATAGAAAAACGCTTGCGCATCATCCGATAAAAATTTTCCATTCTGACGTGCGTTGCTGGTTTAAAATGCTTGGGCAACTCATCAAATGATAGTAAGAAGTGCTCACTGTCTGCTTCGTAAACAGGCGTGCTAAGTTGGCTTGGCATATTGGATAATTGCGTTCGTAATCGGTATTCATCAGGCCGCTGAAACGTGATACTTTCACTGTCAAAACGTGAGGATAATGCTTTTAGTAGCTCAGGAAGGTCTTGATATTCTTTCGTATCATCCAATGTTAAATGACAAACATTATGTCCTGCATCGTTGAGGTATTGAGCAAAGTTATTCATGGCGGCAAAAAATGCTGTTATTTTTTGAATATGGTGTTTAGTGTAATTGGCTTCTTGATGAAGTTCAGCAATAACGTATACAACATCTGAATCGACCTGTTTAAACCAACTATGCAAAGGATTAAGTTGATCGCCTAATATAAGCCTGAGATGTTTTATTTTCATTATTTCACCTTACCCTGGACTGTTTTTGCTTAATTGACTTTTGAGTACCTCGTACATGTTTTGCGACAATACGCTTACCTTCTTTTTTGGTATCAAATCGTTTGCGAAATCCCCACAGTATATCGCGAGCAATTTTACCCGTTTCTAATATGTCAATGATTGGTAATGGGTATGTTTCGCCTAGCTTAAATTGATAAAGCTGTTGATCCATTGGCGAGAGTACCCAAGGTGTGTGAATAAGCTCATTGGGTAACTCTGATAGTTGTGGCAACCACTTTCTAATAAACTCGCCATCCTTATCTTTCTCTTGAGACTGTTTAATGGGGTTATACACTCTAATGATATTAGTGCCAGTGACGCCTGATTGCATTTGAAATTGAGGGTAGTGAATGCCTGGTTCAAAATCGAGAAATAGTTTGGCTAAATGTGTGACACCTAGGCGCCAATCAAGCAGTAAATGGTGACACAAAAAACTGACTATCATGGCTCGCATACGAAAATTCATATAACCAGTCTGGTCTAAACAGCGCATGCAAGCATCTACTAATGGATAACCAGTTTGTCCTGTTTGCCATGGCGTTAAGCGTTCACTTATAGTGAGGCCGCAGTGAATATCTGGATATTCTAATGCATTGTAGGCTTTATTAACGTGCCGCCATTGCATTTGATGTTCACTCTCAAACTTTTGAATAAAGTGACAATGCCAATGCAGGCGCGAAGCGAGTTTATCGATGGGAAGTTTCCAACCATGTTCAGATCTTTTTATTAAAATAGTTTGATAGAATTGCCTCAGGCTAATATTGCCCCAAGCTAAATAAGGCGACAACCGGGAACAACTTTTTCGACTTGCCTGAGGTTTAGATATATCAAAATGATAATTTTTACCACGACCATTTAAAAATGATTGCAGGATTCTTTGTGCCCAACGTTCACCTCCTTTGATCATCTGTTTATTTGGTGTTGCCCACGGGGTTGGAAAAATAGATGCTGGCAACTTTTCTAGACAATGCGCACTAACAAAAGCGCTTGTGGATAGTTCTGTCTGACTTAATGGCGCATTCATGACATTGCGCCAGTGTTTGTCCCAGTCGATTCTATTCTTTTTGCCACGAATTACCGCACCAGAAGGGCTTTCAAGCCACATTATATTTTGTTCGACACACCATTTTTTAACAGATTTATCTCGGTTAAACGTGCTGAGTAAACCGACTTCTTCATGGCTAAATAGGCTGTTTACTGTAAATCTGTTATTAATTTTATTAAGGCCATCGGTGACATTACCTAGATACACATAAATAAATGTATTAAACGGGGCTAACTGTGCATTCATATCGTCAATTGATTGCCAAATAAAACGCCAATGGCGTTCATCATAATGTGGATCGTTTATTAATAGGGGTTCAAAGACGTAGTAAAGTATTGTAATTCCTGAGCTAATTGATTGAGTTAAAGGTTGATGATCACTAAGGCGTAAATCACGTTTTAGCCAAACGACATTGACCTTAGTTTTTACCTCTATGTCATTAATCATGATTGATTACCCCAGGACTGGCCAGTCTGCCGCATCAACAGAGTCAAGTGGTTGATTGATTTGGTTAGATCCAACAAGCCACTTAGCTTGATAGCGGCCGTCAGGGTCATAAAGTGCGGTTTGTTTTTTTATATTG
This sequence comes from Gammaproteobacteria bacterium, assembly GCA_034111875.1. Classification (GTDB taxonomy): domain Bacteria; phylum Pseudomonadota; class Gammaproteobacteria; order Pseudomonadales; family Balneatricaceae; genus Rs1. The sequence goes on along the minus strand of JAWUWK010000107.1, from coordinate 4,163 downwards.
AAATGTCTGCCTCCTCTAGGATCGACCCCCACACCTGCAATATATTGCCAGTTGCCCCAGTTAACGGCGGCATCATAATCTATTAATTGTTCTTCAAACCAGGCTGCGCCGTAACGCCAATCGAGACTAAGTTCATTAACCAGGCAACTTGCCACAATTTGACGTCCTCTATTACTCATATACCCAGTGTGCCGTAGCTCATTCATGCATGCATTAACGAGGGCATAAGGGGTGTTTCCTGAACACCATTTTTTAAAACGTTCAGGATAAAAACTCGTTAGTGGGGCATGATCTGAAAGGCCTTTAAATTGATATGTTTTTTCGCCAATGTTAAAATGTAACCATTGAAAATATTCACGCCACAATAGCTCTAAATAAAGACACTCGGTTGAACTGTTTCTACCTTGTTGCTTTTCAAACTCAACAATATAATCCATCACTTGTCGAGGAGACAGGCAACCGTATGATAACCAAGGAGATAACTTACTGCTATTGTCCCAGCCATCTAAGTTATTTCTAACTTGTTTATAATTACTCGGTAAATCTGACGAAAAATAGTCTTTAAGGTGCTTTAAACCTTGTTGTTCACCGCCCTCAAAATCACAACCATGCTTACTTTTTTTATAAATAGTTGGGGGCAGCCATTGAGGTCTAGAAATGGAAGGCGAAGGCTTGTTTTTAAACATAGTAGGCAATGATTTAACCGTTGGAGTAATGCTGGGGATGGTGACTTCAGCCATTGTCTTTCTAAACTTTGAGTAACTGACCGGCAGTTTCTCCAGTTCAAAAGGCAATGAACTCTGCGTAAACAGGGTGAATTGTTCTACTTGATGAACCGTTATGTCAGGAAAACTATCAGTAAGCTGATTAGACAGGTTATATCCATTAGTACCGGGTAGGTAAGTCATAATGATATCTGTAATTTGATATTTATCACAAAAAGAATGTAAGGTAGAACGTGGATCACCGTAGACAATACAAAGCTGTTGTCCCAACTTTAATAAGCGTTGATTAAAGTCAGTTAAACAGTTTTGTAAAAAGTCCCATCGATGATCACCTAAGTGTTTTGATTGAAAGTTGTTTGGTGTGAACCACTTTCTATCTACTACATATACACAAAGTAGTTGCTCACTTTTACTGGCCAATTTAAGTGCTGTATTGTCATCAATTCGAAGATCATTGGTCACCCAGTATAAAGTACGTTTCATCGATATAATTCTTCATTAAAAAAAGATTTATACGCATAAACTAAACGATTAGATCATAATAATTTGAGTCTGATAATAGTATTGAGTATGGCTATTACCTTTCTTTGAATTATTACAGCATTGATGAGGTTGCTGCTTAATCGATGGCCTGATAAACAAGATAAAACACACCACATTGATGATTAATTTTGACTGGTAGATATGCCTAATCGTTTGTAAATTTGTATATAGTTAACATCTATATTTGAAGTGATGCGCCACGTTTTATTGAATAAGTTGTATGACATACCTATTTCAGTCAGTTGCTGCAAATGCGCTATTGCAGCCATACTATTTAATTCAAACGGGGAAACAAAGTCACGCCAATTATGCGTGCCAGTGGGAAGGTAACGCATAATATACTCTGCACCAACAATTGCCACTAGGTAAGATTTTATAGTACGGTTGAGGGTCGCCATGATCAAACACCCATCCACTTTACAGAGTTCACTGCATTGCTTAACTAAATCTTTTTTATTCGGAACATGCTCAATAACTTCAGCATTAATGACAACATCGTAACGATTTTCATCGGTTATATTCGTGTGTTGAGCATGTTCGTGACGATATTCAATATTAAGCTGAGATTTTAAGGCATGGCGTTTGGCTACTTCAATACTCATTTCACTCACATCGATGCCCACCACTATGGCACCTGCTTTTGCTAATGGCTCGCACACCAATCCACCACCACAACCAACATCCATGATTTTTAGGCCATGCAGCGGTTTTTTAGTATTGGGATTACGATGATAAAAAATACAGATTTGTTCTATAAAATACGCGACGCGTGCTCGATTAAACTCAAGTGCGGTTTTGTACTGGCCATTTGGATCCCACCAGCTGTCCGCTAATCTATCAAATTTTTCTATTTCAGTAGGACTAAAATTACCGACAGGGGTCTGTTCGGTGTTATTATTTTTGACTGGGTTAAGCTTACTTTTGTCTAGCATAGTAAATTGATCCGTCTATTTATATATATATTAATAAAAGAGCACCTTCATGAACAATCAATTAAATGTATTAGGTACGCCTCTAGAGTTGTGTTGTAACAATACGGGCTATACACGAAAAGGGTTTTGTTATGTACCAGAATCTGATTTTGGCAATCACAGTGTATGTGCCGTTATAACCGACGAGTTTCTGCAATTTTCAAAAGCACAAGGCAATGATTTAATTAGCCCGAACCCTCTTTATGATTTTGCAGGGTTAAAAGCTGGAGATAAATGGTGTTTGTGCTCTGTGCGCTGGTATCAAGCGATTTCGGCCAATGTTGCCCCACCTATTGTGCTTGAAGCAACTAACCAAAAGGCGCTAACAGTTGTCTCGTTAGATGTTTTAAAAACCTATGAATATACAGGCTAAAGTAACATATGATTAGTTAGCGAAAATTTTAAAATATTATCAATAATTAAAGCGTTTTGATGTTCAAACTGTCTACTGCGGTGTTGATAGCTAGAGGTAAATGTTTAAATAAATGAAGTTGTTCGAGTCATAAGCGAATATACGATCCGCTTATGACTCATAATTATGCTTGGTAAGTTTATTCTAAAGAGACCGAACCTGCAAACCGAAGAGTGTGAGATTTTTCTATTTCTACACTGGCTGTTGCTGTCCAAGGGTGGCCTGAGGTAATAGATAATACCTCACTTATAGGCGCATCGAACGTACAGCGATGAATTATTTTTAGAATAAAAAGACAAGTTAATCACGGCTACTGCTATCGCTATGCCTCTGATGGGCTTATTTTAAACACCATCAAAGACTAGCGACCTACTATGGCTTAGGCTATGTAGGCGACCTAGTGATTTAAATTAGCTGAAGATCAAATGTTCTGGAAAGGCGATAACCAGCGATAAGATAAATATTTGAATCAATATAAAGGGCACCACACCTTTATAAATCATTGTTGTTTTTAGCGATTTAGGCGCGACACCTTTTAAGTAAAAAAGGCTAAAACCGAAAGGTGGGGTTAAAAATGAAGTTTGTAAATTCATCGATATTAATATTGCAAACCAAATCAAATCAACATTCGTCGCTATGGCTATCGGTGTCAGTATGGGGACCACGAGGAAGGCTATTTCAATAAAATCAATCACTAGTGTTCGGTTAAGACCTCAAGGGCTTCTAGGCTATTGATTGTTGGTTGCAGATCGTTTAAAAAGTTTAGTTTTACATCACTACAAAAAATAATATCAATGACTTACATGGAAAATTAAAGCTCAAATAGTTAAACCGGACACTAGTGAAAATCAATAAAGAAACCTAGCACCAGAATGACCGCCATCGCGATAAAGATAAATGTCCATCTATCACCAGGCAGTTCAAGAAAAAATTCTTCAATTAAATACTCACTTCCGGAGTAGCTAAAAACCATTGAAAACGCGGTAGCCCCTATTAAAACGGCAAAAACCATTGAGGTCACTTTGACTGTTTCAAGGGAGATAGCATTTAGCCTTTTAAAGCAAAAACTGCCATAAAACAGCGACAGCAGTACTGCACCCACCGCACCAATTGAAGCCGACTCAGTCGGTGTGGCGATGCCACTAAAAATTGAACCTAACACAGAGAATATGAGGATTAACGGCTGTACGATATCTTTTGCGGCTTGAATCAATAATTTTTTTCTATCTTCAGTTACTTTCATAGGCGGACAGTAATCAGGTTTAAGTTTACTAATCACGATGATGTAAACAGTATATGAGATAACCAGCAAACTCCCCGGTATAACTGCGGCTTTAAACAGATCTCCGACTGGTACACCCATCACATCACCTAGCAGTCTGTCGGACTGACGTTCAATTGACATAATTAAGGATAAAATAAGTCATACGGCTATCAGAATACACATCAGTGGCCGGTTGGCGCACTATAATTTATGCCAACGCATTGCCTAACATTCTTATTATTCCGCTC
>JAWUWK010000106.1:0-23898 GCA_034111875.1 Gammaproteobacteria bacterium | reverse complement strand
GTATCTTTGCTCCTGAGTGAGCTGTTGGTAAAGTTTGTTGTGTGCATTCATAACAGATCCTAATTTTTATGTGATAACTGGAATTATGCCTTCAGCTCACTCACTTCTCAATTTTTTGTCTGTTGCACTTATTGTATTACTTCAGCCTCAAACTAGAAGCTGCAGGGGTTATCAATTCCATCAATCTGTATATTGCTTTAGGGTGTTGGGATTTGCGCGTTTTCAAGAAACGGAGTGATGCTGGGGCATGCATAAGTGTCACACCTATTTAGCATCTTCCAGGAGGAAAAGTTAAGCTCGGTTTTATCGGTAAACGTTGCAAGAACGGTAAATTTCGAAGTCAGTTAATTTTAGGGGCGATGTCGGTGGTGCGACCAAGGGTAAAGAGACCAGCAGTCACTAAAAAAGAAGTGTGGATCAATGCGTTAGTCACAATAGAGGTCAGCGCTTTGCTGTCGTCGCTCTAGCAAATAAAACGATAAGAACAGCGTTTGCAATGTTAACGAAAGGCACGGAGTACAAAGCGGAACCAATAGCAGCTTAAATTGGTAACGCAATAAAAGAGCTTAAACAATAAAAATGCTAAATCGAAGATGAAAATTAGCGGATAAAATCAGTAAGTCACTAAGAGTCTCAAACACAGCAAATTGAGAGCTCGATATTCAGAATTAATCGTCCGTTCGCGTCAATATCAAAGAGCTTGGGTTCGCTACTTAACTAGAGTTCGTATATAAGTAAGTATTAAATTCATTCGAAATGATATTTTTACTGTTGGCAAGGGGGAGTCAACATAAGTGACTTCACTGCAGTACCGACTGCACGCTCTTGACTATTTATCGGTTTGAAAAATACCCACTTAACCTACCGCTGAAACTAAGATTTTTCAATTTCACTGTAAAACCAATATCCTAGACTCTATATTTACTTCCAAATCACTGATTCAGGATATTGCCCGGCTTCGTTTGTAAAAATTGCTGTAAGTTTGCAAACAATACAGTAAGCTAATAAGGTAAAGATGCAGTCAATATAAACGTCATTATTGAATAATAGTGAGATTAGCATTTTTTGCTCTTTAGTGGTTTCTTGATTCTGATTTTAATTGTTTGCCTGAAGGTAGAGTAGTGCCAATCACAATAGTTGAATGTAGCTAAGTAGATTGAAAATCTTAGCAAGCTCAATAATAAAATGGAGTGATAAATGTCAAATACTCAAAGTGTCGTTAAATCAGCGGCGTTAGCGCCAGGCTATTTAAAGTTTTATATGTCCCACACTGCCTTTTTTCTCGAAGGGGGTTATTTAATAGATCTGCCTATCAATGATTTTCATCAATTTGTGTTCACCCATATCCACTTTATTAAACAAGGGGGAAGCGACACAGGGATTGATGATAAATACGGTGATGCGTTTATCGTCAATGCCGGCGATGCATCGGCCTATAAAGGGATGACAACAAAAAAGCTCGCTGCAATTAAATCTTGGATGTGAGGCCGCAAAGCTATAGAGATAAAAGGCTTAGGCGTTTACTCGACGGGCGTTCTTCGCTTTAGAGATCGTAGTTTTTAATTACTGGCGATTACTTGTGATTTCAAATGGGAAATTACCAAAGATATGGCACGTATATGATTTTACTGTTACAAAAGGTTTTAGTTGTATTATTAGACTATTTTACGCATAACAAGTGAATTTTGATGCAACGAAATTTCGCTCAATCACACTGATATTTTAACGGTTTACCTGAGTTTTTTACAGCGAGATATGAGTTTGATACCCACAGAGTTGGCATCAAAGGTGCTTGTAGCTCTAAATGTAAATCCTAGATGCACAATAGAAGCGACAGACGCTTGCCCGCTAGAAATTCATACGCGGACAGAGAGTTTAATACCTATATTGGTCTCATGTTAATAGTAAATTGTACTTGTGCTATTTGTTGTTTCGATAGCGCGCCTCTGCCTTCATTGCTTTTGGATAATGTCGCCGTAAAAAACCATTGGTATTGCTAAATTCAAGAAATAACTTCTACAAAATAAAAAATATTTACTTTTATTATAGAAATGCTCATTCCACAATCGCTGTGTGACTGGTCTCTATTAATATGGTTTTTAAAAAAACTGTTTAACCATAGTGTAGTGGTCAAAGAGGACGGAATTCAAGATAGCAAAATCAAGCCTGCTTTTTGATTCATGTCTGCGCAACTCACCAACACTGTGCTCTCGGTGGTAGATTGGTTGTAAAAAATTGATTAACCACAGAGGAAAAATTTAGAGATAAATACCTTAAAGTTCGCTATAGCCGAGTACTCGATTCTCATGTTGTTCGCCATCCAGTTCGAAATAGCTGACACCTATATCGTTAAATCCAAGATGCTGATAAAACCCAATGGCTTCGATATTCTGTGACCAAGTTGTTAACCAATAAACAGGTTTGTATAGACCATTGACATGCTGCAGTAACTGGCTGCCAAGCCCTTTACCTTGCTGGCGATCTTGTATATACAAAGTAGTGATTTCGAAACCATTGTCAGGTGATTTAAATTGCGCTTTAAAATCCAACGCAATTAAACCTAAAAGATTATTTTGCTCAGTTAACACATACATTTGATAGTCGGCTCTAGCCAGTAACCGTTGAAAATGTGCTTCGCTAAAAGTGCGCATGACATAATTCGAAACCGCAACATTAATACCTTCTCTGGCATAGGCATTAAGCCAGACTTGGATCGATAGTGCCGCGAGGTTTAAGCAGTCTTTGGCTTGGGCTTTTCTAATCATTTAAAATTCTTGCGCTAGATCACTGGAATTTACATTTTATATTTTAATTATTCGCTAGTCGACAAAAAAACCAGCGTTGTAGAGCTGAAGCTATTTCGAAGCATTAATTGGCGTAAAGGCTAAAGCCAAGGTTGCCAACACTGCTGAAACAGCCGAGTGCTGTGTCAAAAGTAGAGGCTAAGCCAACGCTTTTACCGTCGCTGATCGTTCTTGTTAAAACATAGAGCATATAAGGGCCTGGCGCTAGGGCTAAGCATCAATGATGCGCCTAAGAATATTAACCATGCGCTGAAATCCAAAATACAGTGTTCTTTGCTCCTTCCTAGCCCTTAGTTTTTGATCAATTACGTCTTATCCGTACTTTGTGATTCCATAGAGGTTGATCCTAGAGCGTTTATGTCAATATCTTGCTGCTCGAGCAGTTTTTCAAGTAAAGGATACAATTTGCCGAAGTTTTCTTGCAGTGTGCTACGCACAGTATCAACCACAACTTGGGTGGCACGTTCGATCTCGATATTTAAATGATCACCCACCCCTTTATCTTTGAAAACAGTCATTCTGAGGGTTTCAGGGATGAGCCACACTTCAAACCAGCCGGCTTTTTTGTCAACTTCAGCAATAGTTAAACTGGCGCCATTAATAGCGATGTAACCTTTGGGGAAAATATAGCGTTGCCACTGGTTACTGACACAAATACGCAAACGGTAGTTATCTTGCATCAAGCTAATGTCGGCAATAGGTGTATGAAAATCAATATGTCCAGACAGTGGATGACCGCCTATTTCAGCCCCATCTTTGGCGGCTCTTTCAACATTAACTGCTGCGCCTTGTTGATAATCGCTCAAGGTTGTTACTAATAAACTCTGCAACATCACATCAAAGCTCGCGCGAGACTCACTGATCAGCTTAGTCACAGTTAAACAAACACCGTCCACAGAGACACTGGCGCCAATATTTAAGCCATTACAAAAACCGGGTTCGAAGTCGATTTCGAAGCTTCTAAGGCCGTTTTTGTCACTGATCTTAGTAATATTGGCGATACTTTGAATTATTCCTGTAAACACTCTGTGTCCTTATCTTATTGATTGTAAGTTTTGGCTAAAAAACGCTATAAGCTTACAAATACTGGCTACTTAAATCAACAATAGACAAAGATTAATAACCGTATTGCAGCATGACCAAAGATTGGCTGGTTTTTTAATCGTTAACCACTGGAATGAGAAGAAGCGAGCTATTACCAAGAATGAGCCATCCCGCTACTCCCAATGACTGTTGTCAACAGTATGCGACGATTGACTACAATGGCGTGCCGTTCTCTAATTGATCTTTGCGCAACAGTGCACAAGCGGCTCTTGTAATAGGGCCTGGCTTGCCGTCACCAATTACCTGTCCGTCCACTTCTACAACGGGTAGTGCATCTAGTGTGGTCCCTATCATGAAAACCTCCTTTGCATTTTTTAATTCGACGGCTGCTTGCTTGGCTTCTTTCATCTCGCGAATAAGGCCTTTTTCGATGAGTTCACTAGACAATTTTTGGAGTCTGAGCAGTGTGGTGCCTTTCAAGGTGTGGTCGAAACTTGAAAAAATCAAATCATTATCAGCAGTGAGATAAGCGATGTTTTCGGTTGGGCCTTCGCCGAGGAATCCGTCATCGGTAATGTTGACGACGAAATTTAGCTGGCTATCTACTGCTTCTTTACTCATTAAAACGTTGGCTAAATAATTACATGATTTGGTTTTAGCCATGCCGCCACTTTTTACCGCAATTTTACTGAAGCCAATTTTCACGCCATTTTCATACAGGGAAGCGGCAGGGTTATTTAAGGTGGAGGCAATTAAATACAATTGTGGGCCAATGGAAGCATAAGGATTTGGTGTAAACCCACCAGGGCCACGCGAAGCGTAGAGGCGAAACAATGCATTATTCAGACCGCAGGCATCGATCAACTGCCGACAAATAGCTTTCATTTCAGTTCTTGTATGTCTCAATTCAAGAGAAATATCGCGTGCAGATTGTTCTAGGCGATCAAAGTGCTCCTCATATAAAAAAACCTTACCCTCGATCATTTTAAATGCTTCAAATACGCCATCCCCACGATGAACTAAGTGATCATCTACAGGTATAGTCATCAGCTTTGGGTTAGTTGTAATGCCTGAAAATACACTGGAATACATCGCGTGATAATCGTTTTGAGCTTTGTATTCTGGATGGGCTGCAACGATTTGATCGAGATTATTATAGATTGGGAATTTCATTTATGATCCTTAATATTGGCGTAAATACTTTAATTTAGTATGTTCCAGCATAAACAATTAATAGTACCACCGGAGCAAAAAGAGTGCGTCGATTAGTTAAAATTTCGACAATCTAATAAGCATTATCGATGGATACAACTCAGAATATTAGCGCCAGTTTGATCAAGTGAATGCGGCCATATTGACGTTGCTTTTTAACTTTAGGCACTACAGAGACCTTGCCGCCTGTACCAAAACCGTAGCAAAGAAGCGACTCTGTATTATCCTAAATTTGACAGTCGAACCACGAAAGTCTGCACAGGCTCTTCGTGCACTTAGAAAACAGTCTCATCACCAAGAAAATGACCACGAACTCTCCTGCTTTACCTTTGCACATCAATATGTTTTACAGCATTTTTCGCGCCTATCTGTCGACTTTAGGATGATCTTACCCTTTATTGATTACCTTTAACCTATATAAACCTAGTCTAGTTGATATTTAATCAATACTCGCTATCATAAATTAATGGTAAAACTAAATTTAAAGATAGTATGGATTATTTTATGCGAATGTCAGATAAAAAAGCAGCAACTAAGCGAAATTTGATAAACCAAGCCGTGAGGTTATTTACGCAGAGCAGTTTCGATAAAACAACCATGAAGCAAATAGCTAAGGCCGGTGGTGTCGGAGATGCAACTGTGTACAAATATTTTGCCAATAAAGAGCTGATACTATTAGCTTATTTTGAACAGTGTGCTCAAGATGCCATTGATCTGTCAGTGAATACGGCTGATTTTGCTGACTTTGATTTTCAAGAAAAAATGCAGTTACTACTCGATCAGTACATCGACATTTTAATGTGTGAGCGCGAGTTTGTGGTTTTTTGTGTTGAAAAATTTTCTAACTCTCCGCTATTCCTTTTACAAGATGCCTTAAAAGTACAGCGATTGTTTAGACAAGTAATGTCGGACTATTTGACTTGTGCCCAAGAGAGAGGTGAAATACCGCCAGTGCCTTTTAAAGGCCCCGTCGCCAACTTATTAGCTGAATATGTTTTTGCGGTAGTGTTTTTTTGGAGTAAGGATGACACCGAAGAGTTTTCAGACACCACGCAAATGGTCGATTTATCACTGGCGATTATCAGTTTAATACTGTCCAGTGGTTTACTTAATAAAATCACTGAATTTGGTGGATTTATGTTTAAAGCACAGCTATTTAATCTAATGACAAATAAATCTGGGCTAATGTCTATATTGCAAAACTCAAAAGATAGCTTGAATGGATTAAAATTCTAATGGCGATTAAACAACAAGACCAACCCGGCGCAGCAACTGCAAAATTATCTACAAGTAAGCTGGCACGATCGGCCATTACCGGGGTGGCAGCAGTGAAAATTGGCGCTTCGCTGGCTGCCCAAAAAGGCCAGAAATTTATTTCTAGGCAGCCAGCAACTGACATCCAGCAATTCGAAAATGAGCAGAAAATTGGCAAGATACTTTTTTCTGCTCTTAGTCAGTTGCGTGGCACCGCTTTAAAAGTATCACAGATGTTAAGCACCGAAATGGATTTACTGCCCGAGGGCATTCGCATTGAACTGGCGAAAAGCTGTTATAAAGTAACCCCTCTTAATCGCGCGCTGGTGAATAAAGTTTTTGTCAGTGAATTTGAGGTCAGTCCCAGCCAAATATTTGCAGAATTTGAAGCTACAGCATTTGCCGCCGCGAGTTTAGGCCAAGTTCACAGAGCATTAACGCCATGCGGTCAAGAGGTTGCTGTTAAGATTCAATACCCTGGTATCGCCGTCTCTATTCACAGTGATATGAAGATGCTCCGATCGCTATTTACAACCTTGGCAGGTAAATCGGATTTGCTGCCCAATATGCAAGTGATTAATGACAGTTTGGATGAAATAGGTGAGCGTTTACAAGAAGAGTTAAACTATCAACTAGAAGCTGAAAATACGCGTTGGTTCAAACAACAACTCGTGGCCAAAGATATCGTTATTGCCAGTGTATTCACCGAATATAGCAGTGAAAAAGTACTCACGACCAGCTTTTTAGAAGGCTTACATTTAGATGAGTGGCTAGCCATTAATCCGAGCCAGACACTGCGTGATCACTATGGACAAATACTGTTTGATAGTTTCTTCTACAGTGCCTTTGAGCTGTCTTGTCTACACGCTGATCCCCACCCTGGTAATTTTCTATTTATGCCTAATGATCAACTCGGGATCTTGGATTTCGGTTGCGTTAAACGCTTTGCCGCCAACTTTGCCGATGAGAAATTGATCTTACTGAATACGATTTTAGAAAATGATATTCAGGCGCGACCACTGAGAATACTCAAGGTGTATAAGGAGCAGGCCATTTTACAGCAAGACTTATCGATCGATGAATTTCAATCGGTACTGCTGCCTTTACTGGAACCTATGTATCAGTGGATATCCGCCCCTTTTAAGCAGAATGAATTCGATTTCTCTGAATATGCCAGCTGTCCCACCTTGTCTCTAAAAGAAGCCAAAATTGCCAATCAATATTTATACACAATCCCTAAAGACCAACTATACTTTGATCGTTCGATGTTTGGGGTGTTCTCCATGTTAAAACGTATTGGGGCGGTCGTTAATACCAAGAATCGTTGGATATATAGCACAGCATAGCAGAGCCTATGAATGTTAGTTATTAGTCCCATACTGGCGTCTATTTGGTGTAGAGAAGGAGATAGAAAACAAAATAATCTACTCTGCGATTGTTGCAAAGGCCAAAATTGGCATAGTGTAGTGGGTTAAAATCTAGTTTTTTTTCAGTGTGCGGATTATTTTCACCTCTACCGATGACGTCTTGTTAATCATCGACAGTGAAAACTAAAAGACATTAGGCAGCCAAGTTGCTGCCTAATTTAGAGTCGTTTAAGCGATAGCGTCAATCGGGGCCACATAAGGGTAGCCCAAATTATTGGCTACAGCTTCAAACGTAATATCACCTCTATGCACGTTGAGACCATTGAGTAAATGCTTGTCGTCTTTTAATGCTTGCTGATAGCCTTTATTCGCCAAGTTTAGAATAAAAGGCAGTGTGGCGTTAGTTAGCGCAAAGGTGGATGTGCGGGCGACACCACCGGGCATGTTAGCCACACAGTAGTGAACGACTCCCTCTTCAACATAGGTAGGGTCCTGATGTGTCGTCGCGCGCGAGGTTTCGAAACATCCGCCCTGATCGATAGCGACATCGACCAACACCGCGCCTTTTTTCATTTGTTTTAAGTTCTTACGGGTGACTAATTTAGGCGCAGCAGCACCGGGGATTAGCACTGCACCAATCACTAAATCGGCGTTTAATACTTCAGCTTCTAACGATTCAGTATTGGAATATAAAGTTTTAAGTCCAGGGCCATAAAGGGCATCTAACTCTTTAAGTCGCGTTAGAGATCTATCTAAAATAGTCACATCTGCACCCATACCTAAAGCCATGCGCGCAGCGTTTACACCAACGACCCCACCGCCAATAACCACTACTTTTGCAGGAGAGACGCCTGGAACGCCACCGAGTAAAGTGCCCAATCCGCCTTGAGCCTTTTCAAGGGTGTGTGCACCTGCTTGAATCGCCATACGGCCAGCGACTTCGCTCATCGGTGCGAGTAGCGGTAAACCATTATTATTACCAGTGACAGTTTCATAGGCTATTGCAACTGAATCTGACGCGACTAAGAGTTTGGTCTGTTGAGGATCTGGGGCAAGGTGCAAATAGGTAAAGAGTATTTGACCTGATCTTAGCATCTTACATTCATTAGGTTGTGGCTCTTTCACTTTGACAATCATATCGGCTTTAGCAAAAATTTCTTCTGCACTATCAATAATATCCGCCCCTGCTGCTAGGTATAATGCATCCGTTAGACCGATAGCCGCACCACCGTCTTTTTGCATCATTACTTGATGACCGGCAGCAATAACTTCTCTGACACCAGCAGGTGTCATACCAATTCGATATTCATGGTTTTTGATTTCTTTAGGTACGCCAATTAACATAATCTATTTCCTTTAAGGTCGGTATTCTTTTGATTCTAGGGTTAAGAATAACAAATATTCGAGTAATATAAGTTTTGAATTATCGTTTTTAATTGGTGATTTAAACTGCAATAATATAAAAAATTAGGTTTTATTATTGTTTAATTGAAACTATATAGATTTTTATATGTTTTATTGTTTCATGATTAACACCTTGGGAAATTGTTTTTTTGAAGCGTCTTCTCAACTTGCCTCAAATGAATTGTTGCCAGCTATCTTCGTCTTAATGCAGCAGCGTTTGAGGTGAGTGACATTTTCAGGTGAGTGAATATAAAGCCCCCTATTAGTCTGACGTGACTCACAAACCTGTCTCAGATCTGCTTTTACTCAATACGCCAGCAGTTCTCGGACAAGCTCCTAATGCAAAACCGCGGTTTTTCTTAAGCCTTGAAAAATAAGTTGTGCATAACCTCATTTATTAGGCTTTAATAGGCTTGAATTAAGTTTCAACTATCGAACGGTAATGGTTTCAACTTCGCTTAAAAAGTTGAAACAATAATAGCTTAGGTGTTTGTAACTGAGAAATTGTGCAACTAATTGAGATGCTAATGGCCAGTAGATTTAGCCTAGAAAAACTAACCACTGTTACTTACACTTCACTGGCATTAATCGCATTCGCAGCAAATTCGGTGTTGTGCCGATTAGCCTTAGAAAGGCAAGTTGATGGTTATGCAATAGACCCAGGTAGCTTTACTATTGTTCGTTTATCATCTGGTATTGGCGCTTTGGTGATCATCTTATACGTGCAAACCTATTTTTTTCAACGTCCAGCAAACATTAGTCTCCAGACTCATCAAACAGCCAAGAAGTCTAAGGGAAGCTGGTTAGCGTCTGTCTGCTTATTTTTGTATGCTTTTGGTTTTTCCTATGCATACGTCTCATTGGAAACAGGCACAGGGGCACTGATTCTGTTTGGCGTAGTACAAATAACAATGATTTCAGTCACCTTTGTCTCTGGCAACAAATTATGTGTCAGTGAATGGGTTGGCGTACTCATCGCCTTACTGGGCTTTTTATGGTTAATCTTGCCCGGTGTGTCTGCGCCGAGCTTGGAAGGTTTAATCTTAATGGCAATCTCAGGTATTGCCTGGGCTGTATACACTTTGATGGGAAAGAAATCTGAAGACCCACTGGCAGATACACACTATAATTTTTTGCGAACACTGCCGTTTATTCTTATCTTAGTCATTTATAATATTGGCGATTATTACCTCACCCAGCGAGGCCTATTGTTGGCTGTTGCATCGGGTGCTATTACATCGGGGTTGGGCTATAGTATTTGGTATCTTGCTTTAAAAAGACTGGCAACGATTCAAGCGGCCGTTCTGCAATTGTTAGTCCCAGTGCTTGCAGCCACGGCAGGCGTTCTTTTTGTTAGTGAAGTGCTAACTGAACGTTTAATAGGGTCATCTTTACTCATACTAGGCGGCATATTTTTGGTGGTTGCCGGTAAAAAGATAATGCTTAACTTGGTCGGGGAAAATTGATTATATAAGGTCACGGACTAATGATCAGAAACAGTTTCATATTACTGTGTTTGCCATTGATTTTATTTTTAAGTGGCTGCGCAAGCTTAAACCAATCTCAATGTGTCAGTGCCGATTGGTCTGATTTAGGCAGCCAAGATGCTCTTCGAGGCAAGAAATCTGGCTATGTTGCAGAACATACCAAAGCTTGTTTTGAGTATGATATTATGCCTGACTTTGCTGCCTATAAACTCGGCTGGCAACAAGCTGTGATGGCTTTTTGCCAGAGTGATTCAGGTTGGCGCTTCGGTAGAAAAGGGCGTTACTACCAACAAACCTGCCCGCAGGGATCAGAGCAGAGCTTTTTAGTAGGCTATGGATTAGGAAAAAAAATTCATTCTAAAGAAGAAGAAATTCGAGAAGTTAAACAAGAAATTCGAAATTTATTTAGATATTCATTAGCTGCGAAAATGACTGATCAGCAGCACTTTAGTTTATCCAGTGAGCGCTTTAGTCTAAGCATGGATTTACAACTGTTAGAGCTTGAACGCTTTAGACTCTATAATAAAGCCAGTGCACTGGGGCTTGTGCCCTGATATTGTGCCAGGCCTCAATTCGCTAACACTTCAGTATATGTGAATTCAGATTGTTCCAGAATAAAGGTTTTATATGCACTATATCCTCCACAGACCATCGAATACAGTGATTGCAACCACTGATGATCTAGCCTTACTGGTTGCATTGCGTATTCGGGCAATGCAACCAAGTTTGCAAGCCGTTGGCCGTTTTGATCCAGTGCGAGCACGAGAGCGCTTTGAGAAAAATTTTATAGCGGACAATACCTTTAAAATAATCCAAGGAGATCAACTAGTAGGTTTTTATGTGCTGCTCGTTAAGTGTGACCATTTTTGGCTTGATCATCTGTATATAGATCCCAATCATCAAAGTGGTGGTATCGGCGGTGATATTTTGAATAACCTAAAAAAAATTGCTGGGCAGGCAAATAAGCCTTTGCGCCTAGGGGCACTGAAGGGCAGTCGTGCCAATAATTTTTATCTAAAGCAGGGTTTGGTTAAAATTGAGCAACAGCAGTGGGATAATATTTATCAGTGGAATTGAAAAATCTTAGCTTGAGCCAAGACCAAGAGCTTGCTTTGGATGCTGCAGTAAAATCATTGATTTAGGCATTAGCTAATAAAACAGCTAGAAAATCTCTGGTATTGAAAGAAACGACTCCCTTTAAACCGACGGCTCAATGTAGCCAAAGTGCAGAGGTCTGGTACTGGATTACATTTGATAAAAAGGCCACTTGTGTTTAGAAAAATTAACTACCCTGACAGTCTTGCCTATTTACCTGGCCAAATATTTCTGCACAGTATGCCAGGGCGTGATGAATATTGGCAAACGTTTATTAAGGCCTGTAGTGAGCATAATATTGGCACTATATTGTGTTTAACTAGTGAGTCGGAAATTGGCTTGAAATCTCCTGTGTATTCATGCCAATCGAATAGGCAGGCTCTGTTTGCTCAGACTGAAATGTATCCAATTGAAGACTTTTCGATCCCTGATAACCTATATGACTTCCAAAGTGTCCTTAAAAGAGCCGCCCAGAGCTTAGCTGCCGGGCAGCATTTGTTAGTCCATTGTGCCGCGGGGATTGGACGTACCGGCTGTGCTGCCATCTGCATACTTTGCGAGTTTGGGGTGGCAGTGGAAATGGCCATTGAGCTAGTTAAAAATGCGGGTTCAGGACCCGAAACACCGGGTCAATTAGCCTTTGTAAAAAACTATCGAGCTGACCCAGAATTAACAGAAATGCTAAAGGAAAATTTTAAACATTAAAGCTATACCTCTATTAACCATGCCAGGTCGCATGCAAGAGCAAGGTTATAGCGTCTACTTTAGATTAGGATCGAGATGCAGATTAGACTTTTTGAAGTAACTGATTTTGTAACAGTGCAAGATATTTATCAACAGGGGATAGATAGCAAAAACGCTACTTTTCAATTAGCGCGAAAAAATTGGCAACAATGGCAAGAGTCTATGTTGCAAGACTCAGTGTTGGTGATGTGTGATTTAGATAAGGTTGTGGGTTGGGCTGGTTTATCTTCTGTTTCATCTAGAGCGGTGTACCGTGGAGTAGGCGAAGTAAGTATCTATGTTGCAAAAGAAAGCGCGGGTGAAGGGGTGGGTTCTCAGCTGATGCTCAGTTTAATAACGCGCTCCGAGTTGTTGGGTTTTTGGGCCTTGCAAGCCACTATCTTCCCTGAAAACAGCGCGAGTATGGCATTGCATAGCAAGTATAAATTTAGACGAGTAGGGCAGCGTAATGCACTAGGTAAAATGCATGGAAAATGGCGTGATGTTGAACTTTTAGAGCGTCGTAGCGAAAGCGTAGGCACAGACTAGAACTGCGTTAGATAAAGATCTTTAGAAGAGTAAATAAGGAAGAGTGGCACAATGGAATTAACCTTGCATTTTTTGGCTGTTACGCTGTTATTGGAAATAGCGCCTGGGCCTGCCATGCTATTTATCTTATATCAATCCGCCTTTGGCTATCGCTATGTGTTAACTGGTATTTTAGGCTTACTTAGCGCAAATTTTATTTGGATTACTATTGTCGCTACTGGGTTGGGCCTACTGATTACTCAATCGCCGACTGCGTTTGAAATACTGCGTTATTTAGGCGCGCTCTATCTTGCGTATATGGGCTATAAAATATGTCGATACGGCATAGCTAAACAACAAGCCCAGACAGGCAGTAAACCTAAGGCCTATTGGAAAATATACTCACAGGGGGTGTTGACCTCTCTATCTAATCCTAAAGCGCTATTATTTTTTTTAGCACTGTTCCCAAATTTTACGCGCCAGGACTCTTTTGTCGAAGATATCTTGTACTTTGGATCACTTAAGCTATTGAGTCTATTTGTGGTTATGAGTATTTATGGCTTGGTAGGCAGTAAATTATTTGAATTACTGAATGTCTCTAAAGTCGCCAACTTTTTTGGCCGCCTATTAGGTCTTGGAGTATTGGCCGCCGCCTTTGCTATCGCTCGAGGTTAACTAAGTTATTATAGGTTGTAGTATGAGAATTGAGAGATAACTTAAAAAGCTAAGCCCATCAACAAACCTTTTTCACGCCACAGCTTTACGTTAACCCCATCAATGGCTATTTCAGTTTGCGATAATGTAGCAAGCTGCTTACCCGGCAGCTTAGCCTGATAATAAGTATAGATTTGGTTGCTTTCAGTATTTTTAATTTTTAATTGTGCAGCAATTTTGCCGTTTATATTGCAGTAACGGCCACCGATGAGCTGCCAGTGTTGCCGATTTATCTTGCTTGAAGAAATTAACTGAAATCCCAATTTAGTTAAATGACCTTGCACGTCTTTTAAGTCGGGACTGAGTACTTCCATCTGCATTTGACTGTTGTGGTTATAAGCAATTTGCGCTGAGATCGGCCCGGGGTTATATTGATTTAAATTGATCAAATACCAACTGATAGCAGTAAAAAACGAGGCGGCTATAGCAACTGAAAAGTACATAAAAAATCGGTTTTTTGCGGGACTTAATTGTTGAAGTTTAGTTAATTGCTCAGGTGATAAATTTTGTTCAAGGTAATGAGAGGCAAGCTGTTTTCTTAAATTGTTAGACTCGTGATGGTTAGTCATAATTTATCCCCTTACCTAAGCTTTCAGCGTATTCTTGTTTGAGACGTTTTTTAAGACGATTGAGTCTTGAGAGTAATGTCCCTCTAGGTGTGTTAGTTTGATCGGCTAGCTCTTGCATTGTCACCCCTTCAACTGCCCAAAGGTAGAGCAGTTCTCTATCTTGTGTACAAAGTCTTTGTAACAGCATAGCCACATGCTGCTTATCTATCATAATGTCGTCTAGTTCTTGTAATGTTGTTTGCTCTTCGATGGCGTGGATAGAGGACGTTGTAGCATCGACCACCAGTTCGAGCTTCTTACGACGGTATTGATCTATAAATTGGTTGCGAATCACCTTCAGCATAAATGGCTTCAGGGTTGAATTGTGAGGTGGCTTTCGCAAGATTTTTTCGCAGCAACTTTGCACTAAATCATAAGCTTGATGTGGCTCGTGAGTCAGAGACAAGGCATATCGGTATAAACTATTGAGTAGTCGTTCATCAAAGGCAGTTTTTTTCAGCGGCCAAATATTCTTAAGTATAATCGCAAGCTCCTTCGCTCTTTGTGCCGCCGATTTATTTTGCAAGTTGCTATAATCGCTGCAGTGGGTGACTATGTCAAAAATGTATCATTAAATCCTACAATAGTCGCTCACAGGTTAGTCTTGCTTAATAAGTGTCGATATTTCTTTGTGCTGTAAAAGAGAAGCATGCGAGCAGATCGATTAGATTGCTGTCCTAAAGTGAAGAGGGTTAAAGCGACGCACAAAAGGAGGAATCGTTGCCTTTACCTCTTTCAATATAATAAGTCTTCACCTCTGGTCCCCTCAGAAATACAAGGGACCTGCTCGCATACTGTAACGGGTATAATTCGTCAGTTTATAAAGCGCTATTTAGCAGAAGCTAGTTAGTCTATATTAGCCCTATATTATTATTAACGAAACAGAGACTGTTTTGATTGCATGAAATTTAAATTAATCTCAATAATTTGTGCCTTAATGCCCTAGTAACAGCAACAATTCATTGCGTTCACTGTTTTTAGCCTTTGCGGTTATTTTCGATCTAGGCTTTAAGTGCGAACAGAGATTAAATAAATTGCAGTGCTGCTCTCTTTAAGATAATCATAAGCCCCTTAGCTTTACAACCTCCCTGACAACTGTTTGTAGCAGACGTTAAACTATATACCAGTGCAGGTGTGACAGTGGGGATTAATCTCGCGTTATTTTTGGTAGAGAAGGTCTGTTCTCTTAACTGTGCTGTACTGATCGTCGGGCATCTAGCGCTTTTCTTGTGCCGTTCAATTAATGACCCTGCTGAGTCGCCCTGGCTGACTCATCACAATTACTTGCACACAGTTCAAGATAAGTTGCAGGCAAACCTCGCTAAACATTGGACTATATTAGAACTGGCGAAAATTGCCCATTGCAGTCCAAGGCATTTGGCGCGACTTTTAAAATCCAATACACAGATCAGCTGCCAAGGTTTCTTTCAAAATTTACGGATGAGTTTGGCGAAGCAGTTACTCACAGAGAGTAGCCTGAGTATGGAGCAAGTCGCTGTAAAAGTGGGCTTTAACGATGTTCCTCAGTTTCGCAGATTATGCTGGCAGTTTAGCGATGTTATGCCAGCCACATTAAAGACGAAGTTATGGGGTAATGAATTATAAAATTGACTCAGGATTAATCAGAGTAGATCTATTTGAAGAGTAGGGAAAAAGAAAAGCCTCTTAATTTAGAGGCTTTTTTTGAACAAACTAATTAAATTATAAGCTTGCTTGATAAGCTTTAGCGGCGGCTTCAATGGCCTGCTTGGCGGCTGCAGCATCACCCCATTCTTCAACTTTAACCCACTTGCCTTCTTCCAGTCCTTTGTAGTTTTCAAAAAAGTGTTTGATACGTGCCAGCTCAAGTGTTGGCAGGTCTTTTAAATCTTGAATGTGGCTGTAAGCTTTGCTCAGTTTGTCGTGAGGAACAGCGACTAATTTTGCGTCTTCGCCGGCTTCATCTGTCATGTTTAAAATGCCCACAGGTCGAGCGCGAATCACTGAGCCTGGAATCACTGGATAAGGTGTGATCACTAACACGTCTAACGCATCGCCGTCATCCGCTAAGGTATTATTGATATACCCGTAGTTTGCTGGATAGAACATAGGTGCCGCCATGAAACGGTCAACAAAAATAGCATCTTCGTCTTTGTCTATTTCATACTTCACAGGTGAACTTTCAGCAGGGATTTCAATAATAACGTTGATGTCGTTAGGTAAGTCTTTACCTGCAGATATTTTTGCAAAACTCATGTTGTGTAATCCTATGTATTTTTAGTTAAACTCTGCTTCGCAGAACTCAGCGAAACTTAATCTTTTTTGTCAATAATAGTGTCGATGCGCTGATGGTATTCCATCAATGTTGCCACTTCTGCTTTAGAACCCATGGCTACAGATACACGCTCGTGAATATCTTGCGGCTCTACATCCATTATGTGGCTGTAACAGTTTGTGGCCAAACCTCCAGCTTGTTCTATTAACATGCTCATCGGGTTTCCTTCGTACATCAGGCGCAACTTGCCGGGCTTTTGTGGCACGCGCGTATCCCAAGGATAAATGAAGATACCTCCACGGGTTAATATACGATGAACATCAGCAACCATCGCGGCGACCCAGCGGGTATTGAAATTCTTATTTCGCGGGCCATCTACTCCTTCAAGTAAATCATCGATATAGCCGCGCATAGCTGGTTCCCAGTGGCGGTAATTCGACATGTTAATGCCAAATTCTTGAGCCTGTTCAGGAATTATGACTTTTTCACGGGTTAACAAAAAATCACCGGTTTGAGAAAGGGTAAACATGTTGACGCCATTACCTGTGCTCAAGACTAATTGTGCTGAAGGGCCATATAAGACATAACCGGCGGCCAGTTGCTTTCTGCCATTTTGTAGAAAGGGGACTTCATCGTGATAGCCTTCAGCAGGATGGGCTTCTAAGATCGAGAATATAGTGCCTACAGTGACATTGATATCTATGTTAGATGATCCGTCTAGCGGGTCGAAAATAACCAGATATTTGCCATTGGGATTGCCGAGAACAGGTTCGCTCTCTTCTTCAGACGCTAGCCCTGCAACTGTCATGTGATTAAGCAAATACTTCTTAATAATTTCGTTGGAAATCACATCGAGTTTTTTTTGTGTTTCACCTTGTACATTAATGTCGGCTGTTGTGCCCAGTACACCTGAAATAGCCCCTTGGCGTAATGCCAAAGTGATTTCTTTACAGGCGACCATTAAAGTGGCGATAAGGTCTGTTAGTTCTTCATCTAGAGCTTCGCGTCGCAAAAACTGGCTGAGCAATTGCATGGTAAATTTACCTTTAGGATTAATTCAAGTGGCGGATTTTACGCCAAAGCAAGTTAAAAATCACAACTAGGCTGAAGAAACTGCCATAAAAATGATTTTTTTAGCGTTTTGTGTAGCCGCATGGATAATCGCTTTCAAATTTTGTTGTATCATAGCGCGTTTATTTTAGGCTAATCATTAGACCAAAGGCTGGCATTTGATGCTGGGAACAATAAAGGGCAGTATTAAAGTGCATATTCATATTCTAGGTATTTGTGGGACTTTTATGGGGTCTATGGCGATTTTGGCCCGCGAGCTAGGTTATAAAGTCAGTGGCTCCGATGCCAATGTATACCCCCCCATGAGTACTCAATTAGAAACTCAGGGGATTGAATTGATGCAAGGTTATCATATTGAGCACCTGCAACCTGCACCAGATCTAGTAGTGATTGGCAATGCCCTGAGTCGCGGTAACCCAGCGGTGGAATATGTACTTGATAAAGGCTTAGCGTACACGTCAGGAGCGCAGTGGTTAAAGGAACATGTGTTGGTAGATAAATGGGTTTTGGCTGTGTCGGGCACCCATGGTAAAACCACAACAGCGTCGATGCTAACTTGGATACTAGAGTATGCAGATATGCAACCAGGTTATTTAATTGGCGGTGTACCGAATAATTTTAAGGTCTCTGCCAGGTTGGGCGAGAGTGATTTTTTTGTTATCGAAGCGGATGAGTATGACACGGCGTTTTTTGATAAACGTTCAAAATTTGTTCACTACCTGCCACGCACGACGGTGATTAATAATTTAGAATTTGATCACGCCGATATTTTTGACAATATTGCCGCGATCCAACAGCAGTTTCATCATTTACTGAGAATAGTACCTAGCGCCGGCCAAGTGATTTACAACGCCGATCAGTGCGCCGTAACTGAGGTTATAGAAATGGGTTGCTGGAGTGAAAAACTTAGTGTGGGCGAAACTGAAACGGCCGATTGGCATTTTAAGCTGAACACCGCCGACGGCTCGCATTTCGGGCTTTACCAAAACGCTGTGCTAAAAGGTGAAGTCAACTGGACACTGACAGGTAAACACAATGCCTACAATGGCATGATGGCGATTATTGCAGCACGCCATGTTGGAATCGATGTCGAGCATGCAATTGCCGCTCTAGGGCAATTTAGTGGCGTAAAACGGCGCATGGAGTTAGTCGGGGAAATTGGCAATATCTCTGTGTTTGATGATTTTGCGCATCACCCCACAGCAATAGCAACCACTTTAGAGGGATTGCGAAATAGCGTTGGCGATGAAAAAATTATTGCCGTTATAGAGCCCAGATCAAATACTATGCGTTTAGGTTGTCACCGTGAAAAGCTGGCGAATTCGGTAGCATTGGCAAATGTTGTGGTTTGGTATAAGCCAGAGGATCTAAATTGGCCGCTAGATGACATATTACGCGCCAGTGCGACGGCTACTAAAAATCTCGTTAAAAGCCAAATAAGCAGTGTTGTTGATACAGTGATTGACAGTGTGAAGAGCTCAATAACGGGTACTGAAAAAGCGCATATTGTGATTATGAGTAATGGTGGCTTTGGCGGTGTACATAAAAAAATATTAGCACGTCTAGCAGCGTTAGCAGGTTAAAGTCGACCTACGATTGTGCGTTCATGCATAGTTGAATCGCAGATTTTATAATATTATTTTTAGAGCGCGCGGCACTAAGTAGCGAGTGTCAAAATAGTCCAAAGGTCTCTATATACCTTTATAAATTAGTGACATAATAGCTATCGATAGCCAGTATAAGGTACCGATATTTACTAGATAAGTGAGAGAGCCTATGGGCCATTTTAAAGATACAGTCACACTCGCAATTACTGGAGCCTCTGGGGTGCAGTATGCAATGCGTTTGCTCCAAGTGCTAGTAGCGCAAGACATACGCATATTTGTCATGGTGTCTAAAGCCGCTCAGGTGGTGGCGGCAGTAGAGACAGACGTTAAGCTCACAGGGAATAGTAGCGCACTAGAAATTTACCTGAGCAGTTTGAACAACGCGCGCGAGGGTCAAATAAAGGTCTTTGGGAAAGAGCAGTGGATGGCACCGGTAGCCTCAGGTTCAGGTTCTCCCTATGCGATGGTTGTCTGCCCTTGCAGTACCGGCTGTCTGTCAGCTATTGCCACAGGTGCCAGTAATAATTTAATAGAGCGAGCGGCAGACGTTGTCTTAAAAGAGCGAAAAAAGCTGATACTAGTGCCAAGAGAAGCCCCTTATTCAGAAATTCACTTAGAAAACATGCTCAAGTTAACGCGCATGGGAGCGGTTATTTTACCTGCGAGCCCAGGTTTTTATCATCAACCCAAGAACATAGAAGATTTAATAGACTTTGTTGTTGCGCGTATTTTATCCCAATTAGGTTTAACTCAAGATTTACTAAAGACTTGGGGCAGTGAATACCTGATCACAAAAGAGAGTGAAGCATAATGGCTAAAATATTGGCCTTAGATACGTCCACAGATGCTTGTTCTGTGGCACTGATGATCGACGGCGCAGCCACTGAAATTTTTAAGGTGATTCCGCGTCGACATACCCATGAGTTGCTGCCAATGGTAGAGCAAATACTGGCCAGTGCACAATTGAGCATACAACAGTTAGATGCGATTGCTTTTGGCCGTGGGCCAGGTTCATTTGCCGGTATTAGAATTGCTACAGGTGTTACCCAAGGTTTAGCTTTCGCCACTGATTTACCTGTGGTCGCAGTGTCATCATTAGCGGCAATGGCACAGGGCTATTATAGAAACAGCAACGACAGTGAACACTTTATAGTAACCGCGTTTGATGCCCGAATGGATGAGGTCTACTGGGGCTGCTATGCTATCCAAGAGGGCGTCGCTAGTATTGATAGTGACCCTTTAAGTGCCGAGGTGGTCAGTTCACCTGAGCGGATCATACTGAGTAGTGAGGCAGTAAAAAATCGTAATTGTATTGCTGTTGGCAGCGGCTTTAATTATCTTCAAAAGATGCCCACTGAGACGGTTGCCTGCTTCGCACAAATAGACGCCCAGACGCATCCTCATGCTTTAGATATCGCGGTGATTGCCGATAGAGAATATGCCCTGGGCAATACTTTGAGTGCTGAAAACGCGCAACCTGTCTATTTGCGTAATCAAGTTACTTGGAAAAAGAAGGATCAGCAATAATATGGAATGGCTTCATGTCTTTTTTTTGTCGGTGATACAAGGTCTGACAGAATTTTTACCCGTATCAAGTTCAGCACATTTAATATTGCCTTCTCAGCTGCTCGGTTGGCCAGATCAAGGGTTAGCATTTGATGTAGGGGTGCATTTAGGCACATTGGCTGCAGTTGTTTACTACTTTCGCAATGATGTGAAAGTAATGCTCGTCGCTGCGTTTAAAAGTGTTATTGGGCAACAGAGTATCGACAGTCGTATCGCCTGGTTTATTGTTGTGGCTACCTTGCCAGCCATTGTCAGCGGTTGGTTTTTGCATGATTTCATCGATCACTACGCCAGATCAATCTTAGTCATAGCGGCAACAACCCTGATTTTTGGTGCTTTGCTCTGGTATGCTGATAGTGGAAAAAACCAACAAAAACCAATGTCTGAACTGAGTTTAAAAGACACTTTGATTATAGGTTTTTCTCAAGCGCTGGCGCTTATCCCCGGCACTTCCCGCTCGGGTGTGACTATGACAGCGGCGTTAATGCTTGGCTTTAGTCGTGCGGCGGCCGCGAAATTTTCATTTTTCCTCTCGATACCAGTCATTTTGGCGGCGGGCAGTTATAAAGGCCTTCAGTTGGCGGCCAGCGAGATCGCTGTAGAGTGGAGCATGGTTATGGCGGGTGTGCTTATTTCAGCACTAGTGGCCATCACTTGTATCCACTTCTTCTTGATTTGGTTAGACAAAGTCGGCATGTTACCTTTTGTTATTTATCGCTTTATTTTAGGTGTTGTGCTGTTACTCATCTATTTTAGCAGTGGCGTTTGATGTCAGCTCAACCTTATGTTTTGGTTGCAGCGGCCCATGGTGGCTTGCAAACGCTAGCGCACATGATCGCCGAGTCGCTAAACCTTCCCTATGTCAAAGTGGTCAATGACCCAAAACGCTGTGATTTTGACATTTTGCTGTATTTGACAGACCAAGGTCTGCAACTGCAACAATGCGGCAAAAAGGCACCGGGACCTGTATGGGTCGATTTCGTCACTGGGGCGGTTGCGCACCGGCGTAAATTTGGCGGTGGGTCTGGGCAAATGATTGCTAAAGCGGTTGGCATTAAAAGCGGTATTAGGCCCAGTGTAATGGATGTTACGGCGGGGCTTGGCAAAGATAGCTTTGTGTTGGCGACTTTAGGTTGTGAAGTGCAGTTAGTTGAGCGCTCGCCTATTATTCACAGCCTTTTGGACGACGGACTTAAGCGCGCGCAAATACATTTCGATATCATGGATATTGTTCAGCGCATGCAATTAATCGGCAGTGATAGCATTGATTTTTTGCAGCGAGCGACCACTAAGCCTCAAGTCGTTTATGTCGACCCTATGTTTCCTCACAGTAGCAAGAGCGCGAGTGTTAAAAAGGAAATGAGTTTATTTCGCGAGGTGGTCGGTAATGATGTGGATGCCTCTGAGCTACTTGCGGTTGCCTTGGAAACGGCTGAGTCCAGGGTGGTTGTGAAAAGACCGCGCAAAGCTGACAGGATTAAAGTGGCGGGTTTAGCGGATTTAAAACCTAGCTATGTATTAGAGGGAAAATCTAGTCGTTACGATATTTATGCTTTAAAAAAATTAGCCTGAAAGTGCATTTTAGAAGCTAGGAGCTTATCCGACAGGCTCTTAAAAAAACCGCTAACCTTAGATGTCTAAATTGACATCACGAGAAGCGTCGATTTTTGATAGTCGATAAGCATTTAAGCCCCGAGTTACAGTCGCTGATAAGCGATTTAATTTAAGCTTGCTTCTAAGCTCTGATTAAATTTTGTTTAAAGGCAGTTGGGTCATATATTTTAGCTCTTCCATCACAAAGCTGGAGCTCACATCAAAAATGTCTGCCCTGATCAATTGTCGATAAAGTTGATCGTAATCAGGCATATCGGTGACCACCGCCTTCAATAAATAATCTAAATCACCGCTCATTCTATACACTTCTAAAATCTGCGGGAGCCCGGCGATAACGCCGCGAAACTGTTGCACCCAGTCATCATTGTGTTGATTGGTTCGAATCGAAATAAACACGGTTAACGATAGATTGAGTGCTTTTGGGGTAAGCAGAGCCACCCGATGGTTAATCACCTTGTTGGCAATCAGTTTTTGTATCCTTCTCCAGCACGCCGTTTTTGAAATGCTCACTTTTTCGGCGACTTGCGCCACTGACAATGTGTCGTCGTGTTGCATTGAGTCCAAAATTGCAATATCAATTTTATCCATAAAAACTTCCTTTAAAATCGGTCATCGTTTTTTTAATTACTATAAAAATAGAACATTGTTCTTATAATATAGTTTTTATTAGAGTAAATGAAAATAATGTTCCGAAATAATAACGTTATACTAGGTTCCATAAATTTACATAATAAAGTGTAATAGGTCGGAGATTAGTATGGCTGTATGCGTCGAAAAAATTCGTAATAATGTAATTGGTGATGGCCTGTTGTTTGAAACCGTCTTTGGCAGTAAACCAATGGTTTATGCGGATTATACTGCCTCTGGTCGCTCGCTGGCGTTTGTCGAAAAAGCCATTACCCAGCATGTCTTACCTTTTTATGCTAATACCCACTCTGAAACGTCCTTTACCGGTAAGCAAAGTACCCGTTTTCGTGAGCAAGCCAGAGCAACTATTCATAGTGCACTCAATACCAGTGATCAACACAAAGTCATTTTTACTGGATCAGGCGCTACGGCGGCGATTAATAAATTAATTGATATGCTCAATCTACGCTTACCAGCGGAATTAAATACGCAATATCAGTTTGAGCAACAAATCCTTGAAGAGCAGCGTCCAGTGGTTTTTATTGGCCCGTATGAGCACCATTCCAATGAATTACCTTGGCGTGAAAGTATTGCGACCTTAGTGCCGATACCTTTAGACGACGAAGGTCAAATCGATGCAGGTTACCTAGACCAGCAGCTAGAGAAATATCAGAGTAGGTCTACATTGATAGGTAGTTTTTCTGCGGCATCTAACGTCACAGGCATCAAAACAGATATCACTAAAATATCGGCCCTATTGCATCAATATGGTGCGATGTCATGTTGGGACTATGCCGCTGCAGCGCCTTATGTAGGCATCGATATGCAAGCGGATCAACTTGATGCAGTATTTATTTCAACCCATAAATTTATTGGTGGTCCGGGAACCCCAGGCCTATTAATCGTCAATGGTGAGTTT
>JAWUWK010000105.1:0-27850 GCA_034111875.1 Gammaproteobacteria bacterium | reverse complement strand
AGAGGGTCGTAGGTTCGAATCCTGCTGCCCCGACCAACTATCGTTAGTTTTACCTTTACAAAGTCTCGGGTCATAACGCAGCCTGGTAGAGCATCTGCTTTGGGAGCAAAGGGTCGTAGGTTCGAATCCTGCTACCCCGACCACTTTGACACCTATTGCATCACTCGCATCATCACAATTGAGGTTAATTTTGAAATTACTCAATACCCTTTACTTCCGCGCACAAAGCAGTAGCATCTTGAACACCATAGCCTTTATAATACTCATAGATCTATGCATAACGTTATGAATAAACTGACACCAAGCGTAAAAGCTGAGTTTGCTAAGGCAAATGGGCATTTAAACTTGTTGCTAGCGACCTATTTAAACATCTCTCGCTATGCTCAGCCACTGCGTCTATTAAGCCCCAATTTTGTCGCTTAAAGACCTGCCAAAAATATGGAGCCTTTAATGCCGGATGAGAATCTACTCAACACAGCCCAACCTCAAATTGATGTGGTGCGCAAAACGGCTCCCGCTGAGGCCAGCATAGAACCTCAAGAATTAGGCAAGCGGGTAAAAGAGATAAGATTGCAACAGAACCTCACCTTAGAAGAAGCCAGCAAGCTGACAGGACTAGCCAGATCCACTCTATCGAAAATTGAGAACGAGCAAATTTCACCTACTTTTAGTGCCGTATCAAAGCTTGTTAAAGGGCTGGGGATAGACATACCTCAGCTGTTCGCTAAAACCAACACTCGATCGGGCCGAGGTGGCCGCCGAGACATAACACTCGCCAATCAAGGCAAACCTCGCTTAACTCCGACTTACGAGCACCGCATACTCGGCGCTCAACTGCTCAACAAAAAAATGTTACCTTATCACACCACTATTCGCGCGCGTTCATTTGATGAGTTTGATGGTTGGGTGCGCCATCAAGGTGAAGAACTGCTCTATGTTCTCAAAGGCAGTGTGACGTTTTTTACAGAATTTTATGAACCTATTCACTTAGATATAGGTGATAGCGCCTATTATGACTGTGAAATGGGCCATGCTCTGGTTTCAAGCAGCTCCCAAGATGCCGAGATACTCTGGGTAACCGCTTAGTTGCGTGAAACAGATAATTTAGCTAAAAAACCTTTCCAATTAGCACCTATACTGAAAGAAACTTCATTGATATCTAGGATTAATAATGGAATATATAACTCTCAGAGATCTATCTGTCTTACTAATCGAGCCGTCATCGGTACAACTAGGCATTATAAAACAAAAACTTCAGGATGAAGGTATTAGCCAAGTAGACACTGCATCTGATATGCATAGCGCCCTGCAAAAAATCAGCACCTATCCACCTGATTTAATCTTTAGCAATCTTCACTACCCAGATGCGACTGCAGTAGAGCTATTAACCAAAATCCGTCAGCAAGAGCAGTTTGTTGACTTGCCTTTCGTGCTCATATCCAGTGAAAATCGCCGCCAGCATCTAGAAATATTTAAACAGTCTGGGGTTATCGCCATCCTCTCCAAGCCTTTTTCGCAATCGGATCTTAAAAAAGCCATCAATGCCACGCTTTGCTTTATTAACCGCGCAGAGTTAACACTTGAAAATTATGATATAGAAACTCTCAAAGTAATAGTCGTAGACGACAGCAGGTTGGCGAGAAAGGCCATATCGAGAGTGTTGCGCAATTTGGGTATAGAGCTGCTGACTGAATTTGACGACGGCTCACGCGCCATCGAATACTTACGAAATCACGAAGTTGATTTAGTTGTCACTGATTACAACATGCCCCAGGTTGACGGCGCAGAGTTGACTAAGTTTATTCGTCAGAGCGAACAACATCAGCATGTACCAGTATTAATGGTAACATCTGAGGCAAGAGATTCTCACATACAGTTTGTTAGTGAAGCGGGTGTCAGCGCTATATCCGACAAACCATTCGATGCCCAAGCGGTTAAAAACTTACTGGTCAATATTCTCGATAACTAACCGACGCTTCACTCCTAAGCCTTCGTTGTGGGACCAAAACACCATTGAAGATTGTTGTGTTTATTTATTAATCGAAACAGTGATGTACTTTATTGCTTTTTCGTATATAATATGCCCCCATATTTATTCACATCTTCGCTGGCAATACCGCTAGCCAATAATTTTGCAGGTTCCTATACATCATGTCCGCTGATGAGCTGCCCTCCTTCTCTGATATGGGGTTAATCGCCCCATTACTAAAATCCATCCAAGAAATTGGTTACGAAACACCATCACCTATACAAGCAGCGAGTATCCCGCTGCTGCTTGAAGGTAAAGATATAATAGGCCAAGCACAGACAGGGACAGGTAAAACAGCCGCCTTCGCGCTGCCACTTATGTCGCGAATTGATGTTTCTAAAAAGGTACCGCAATTGCTTGTCCTCGCACCGACGCGAGAACTTGCGATCCAAGTGGCCGAGGCTTTTCAGACCTATGCCCGTCACATTCCACATTTTCACGTTTTGCCTATTTATGGCGGAGCGGCTTATGACGGACAACTTCGGCAATTGCGCCGGGGGGTCCAAGTGGTTGTTGGTACTCCTGGCCGCGTGATGGATCATATTCGCAAAGGCACCCTAAAGCTAGATGCGCTAGAAGCCTTAGTACTTGACGAAGCTGACGAAATGCTGCGCATGGGCTTTATCGATGACGTGGAATGGATATTAGAACACACTCCAAAAAGCCGTCAAATTGCGCTCTTTTCTGCGACCATGCCATCAGTTATTCGACGCGTTGCGACTAAGTATTTAAACGATCCTTCAGAAATAAAAATTGCCAGCAAGACATCGACGGCAACCACTATTTCTCAAAAATATTGGCGCGTTGCCGGCCTGCATAAATTAGATGCACTTACCCGTATTCTAGAAATGCAATCTTTTGATGCTATGCTAATTTTTGTTCGTACTAAATCAGCGACTATAGAACTTGCAGAAAAGTTAACCGCTCGCGGTTACGCTTGTGAAGCGCTAAATGGGGACATTCCTCAGCAACAGCGTGAACGTACAGTCGATCGACTTAGAAAAGGCAAGCTAGACATTTTAGTCGCCACTGATGTTGTCGCCCGCGGATTAGACGTAGAACGTATCTCGTGCGTTTTGAACTACGACATACCCTACGATACTGAGTCTTATGTACACCGTATCGGCCGCACCGGTCGCGCGGGTCGCTCTGGTGAAGCAATCTTGTTTGTGTCAGCGCGCGAACAGCGCATGTTGCGCATGATAGAGAATGCCACTAATCAGAAAATAGAACCTATGTCACTGCCATCGCCTAAGGATATCAACCTTAAACGCGTTGACAGCTTTAAAGCTAAAATCAGTGAAGTCATGGATAATTCAGATCTATCTTTGTACTTGGATCTATTAATGGACTATCAGCAAGAACATGATTCTGATCCACTGCACATTGCAGCGGCGCTGGCCTCTATCCTTCAAGGGACCACTCCTTTACTGATCTCAGAAAAAGAGCAGCGTGGCCCAGTAGACTTTAATGCTAGTGAAAGTCGCGAAGGTCGTGGACGCAATGATCGTGGGGCTGAGCGTGGCACCCGACGCGAGCGTGGAGAGAAAGGCCCCCGTGAACCGCAGGGCGAAATGAAGCGTTACCAGTTAAGCGTAGGGCGTGAACATGGCGTTAAGCCTGGCAACATCGTTGGTGCTATAGCCAATGAAGCCAACCTTGACAGCAAATACATAGGTCAAATCGAAATTCAAGACAGCACCACTTTGATAGATTTACCTGCGGGCATGCCTAAAGATGTTCTAGAGCTATTGCGCAAAGTCTCTGTTTGCGGCAAAAAACTTAATTTAAAGCCATCCGATGAAGAGATAATCAAAGACAAGCCTCGGCGTCGTAAACCCCGCAAAGACTAAAGTCTATAACCAAAAAAGCCCGATGCTTATTCGGGCTTTTTTATGTCTGCTGCACTATACTCTGAATAAAACCACTATCGATATTAAAAAATATCATCTTGCGCTATCGCCAAAGACTATAAGTCATGCCATGCGCAAACTATAAGCCATTTGGCCCTAGCACTTGCCTACTTCGTTTTTAAACACCGCTGCATAACTATAAAAATAATGCCTCTGTTAGACCTTTTGAGATCGATAGCTCAACTTAATAAGCGAATAACATCCACCTAAAGCGATAATAACAACACCTAAGCCTATGATTGCTAAGGGATCATACTTGTCTAGATCGAGCAAAATCACCTTTCGAGAGATAGCGATAACAGCGACCAACAAAACAACCTCTGCGTGGATGACATTATCCTTAAAATACATTTCTACTGTCTCTATCAGCTCGAATCCAATCAAAATAATGAAAAAGAAACCAAATATCCTAAATAACTCATCGATTTCCAGAAAAAGCACATCATCTGTTGGATCAAATATATCGAGATAAAGAATGATAACCAGTTCTACTATCGCGATTGCAACAATGACCGTCATCACAATAAGCACAAAAAACGACATCCACTTTTTTACTTTATGCACCGCAGAAACCGTTTTATCGATGTTTTTACCCACTAATTAGATACTCCTATTTCTTTTGCTTAATTAACATTAGTATTGACTTAGATGCACTATCCAATGTATCCGTGGATGACTATAACCATAAAATGGCCTTTAGCTCTATGAATTGATAGATAATACAACATAAAACAATAGCATACTATTTATCAGTCTCGATATACATAATAGGAATTCATAGGACAATGACAGTATCATCCCTTAAAACATAAAAGAAGACAGCTCAGTGCAGATGATTTTAACTTCAATCTATCACCCGCTATATAGCACTGCGCCGACAACACTTATTGGCCAGTGCTTTTTTAATATTTTACTGTGACCTTGACTCGACCCTTTCTAAATAGGCTTGCCAAGTTTTATGCTCCCCGTCGATCGCCGCATAAAAATCAATGGGGGATACGCGTCTCCCTCTCGAATGCCCTGATAAATTCCAGCGATGACCGTGCCTATAAATTCGCCTAGTTCAGCTACTCGCGCCTGTCGATATTCTTCTACTGTCATAGGTATATAGGACAAATAAGCGTCCAAAGCATAGTTCAAGTGTTCAGCAAATTGCTGATGGGTGATCGCTTCGCCTCGTAAATTATAAGTTTGAGTGTTGTGTTTATCTTCGCTTAGCATTTTTGCATAAGCGCAGGCCAACTCAGACCGGCTGATATAACCAGGCTTTCCAGCATTTGCACAGTTGGCAATCGCGCCGACTTTTTTAAAGGTTTCGATATAGTCAACATCGCTTAATATAAATCCCATTGCGACAGATAACCCAATCTAAGCCACTGTACTTAAGATCTGCCTCCGTCTGACGATTACTTTGCACGATCGTCGCAAAAGCATTATCCTTATCGGCTATCTGTATACTGGTATAGACATTTTTTTGACGCCCGCATTTTTAGCCCCTTGAATCATATTGCGATGCTCGCCTATGTGTTTTTCAGGCTCATCTATACCAGAAATCAATAACAGCGTATTCACCGACTGCAGTGAATTTTCTAGGGCTTGGATGTCGTTATAATCTTCAGGACGCACTTGAACGCCTAGATGCTGTGCTCTATTGCTAGAGCGATGACCTGTTCATGTGAGAACAAAGCGACGGTAGCTGTGAGTATTGCCGATCCCGATTGACCACTGGCGGCGGTAATTGCTATTTTCATTTTACTACTCCTATCTTCTTGGCTCTGTAAAAACGCTTGAGCCTTGACTTCTATCCCCTCTATAGAAAGTATTATTGTGAAAATCTTCGCAAAACTCTACAAATAGCTATAGCGACATTAGACTTAAATTGGGTCTTTGTAGACAGCTGTTGCGAATAGAAACCTCGCTAATAAGGCAGTCTCACACTGTATCTGAGGATACACCCTCATGATAAAGAAAAACCATTATATTTATCTAGACACTGTTGTATTGCCTAGAAGCTTAGGCTTGGTCGATCGTTGCGAGAAAAGGCAAATTAGAGACATGTTACTGGGTCTTTTTTGGCTAATAACATGCTGTATAACGAGAGAGAGCTGAGAATATGGCCCAATTATAATTTTTCGCATTAGTTTAGCGTTAAGTCCGACAGACCTTAGTTAACTGGCTGTATATAGAGAACTGTCTATATACTGGCGGTATATAGACAGGACAACCAGTGTTTAACTTTAGATTATCATGGAATCTGCGCTTAGATACCTTTTTATACGCCAAAAAAATGCGTTGTAGCAAGGTGCACGTTGCAGTAAAACGCTGCCCCGTTTACAAAATGTGTAACACTTCTACAGCGTAATTCAGCAAGTAGAAAAAGCTATACCGATTTCTTCGAGTAGGTGAAATATAGCCTTTTACAATGGCAACTCAATGGCTATGATAATTTTGAGTGGTCGACTGCTTAATCAAGGGTTATTGGCTCTTCAACTGGCCCAGTGCACCCGCCCAGTCTTCAACATGATATGTACGGGTTATTTTTCCAGCTTCAAGGGTATGAATATCGATAGACATGATATCAAAACTTTTTCCTTTGCCATCAACGCCGAAAAGTGGGCCTAACGGGGTACCTGTTGCGCGTCCACGGACCACCACGCGATTACCTTGTTGAATCATCTCAATCACTTGCCAATTTAAGTCTGGGATTAATTTTGCGAAGCCACCCATCTGCCCAATCAGCTGTTCACTGGTTTTGTTTTTGTCAGAATAATCACCTATGCTCTGCCAATTAGCTGCGGTCGCGGCTTTAAATTTAATCACATGGGCTTTAGAACTTGGGTTACTGAGGAATTCATAAAACGCTTCAACCGTCGTTTTATCATTGGCTAAAGCGCTTGCAGGTAAAGCCAGCAAGCAAGTCATTGAGGTTAATATAATGGCCATACTTAATTTGATTTTTTTGGACAACATGGTTATTTCCTATTGATGAATGAAGCCGTAGTTTAACCAATGCATCATTCATTGATAATATGGGTTAAGTTGTTTTGATAATTCGATATAATAGATTAATGCTAAATCATTTAAGACAAATCGCCATCTTTGCCAAAACCGCTGAACTGGGCTCTTTTCGCAAGGCAGCAGATGCGTTTCAATTATCACCTTCAGTGGTCAGTCACCACATTTCCTCACTCGAAGAACAGTTAAATGTTGCGCTGTTCTATCGCTCCACGCGTAAATTATCCTTAACCTCAGACGGAGAAAAATTACTGGACTCGGCACAGATGATGGTCAACAGCGCCGAAGGTTTTATCGGTATCATTTCAAATGAGTCATCTAAGTTGATTGGCCAGCTCAAAGTGACCTTGCCTGCGGTCATGGCAAATTCGCAAGTAGTTGATCAAATCGGTACTTTCAGTAAACAAAATCCATCGGTTAAACTGATTCTTGATTTCACCGATACTCGACGTGACATAGTCGAAGATGGCATCGATCTGGCGATTCGCATGGGCTGGCCACAAGACAGCGCACTTAAGGCAAGAAAGTTATCCAATGTCGAGTGCGTGCTTGTTGCATCGACAGACTATATTCAATCGCGGCCAATACCTAAGTTACCCAAAGACCTCAATGAATGGCATTGGATTGAATTGTCGCCGGTCGGTATCAATCACTTATTAACCAATAGCAAAGGCCAGCAAGCAACCATTAAAGCAAAGTCACAATTGACCGTGAACAATGCTTACGCAATGCTCCAGTTGATTATAAATGACAATGGTTTAGGTGTATTACCCTCTTATTTGGTAGAGAGTTATATTGAAAAGGGCGAGCTACGAAGGGTATTGAAGGATTGGAAAACCGAGTCCATCGAGACTTATGCCCTATGGCCCGGCAATGCGCCTAAAAGTGGTATGACCAAAAAATTGGTGAATTTTCTTGTGGATAATTAAGCCTTTTAAGGCTGCGAAAAAGGCCTGTTTTGACGAATTATGTCTTTCAACAAGCGTATATTCTCGACTCTGCACCCGTGGAATATGGGACCTTTATGGACACCCCATCATAGTCAATTAGAAATGTCGTATTTATGGCCAAGCTAGCGCACAAGCATCGAAAAAAACCTATACTAAGTTTTACACAATGGGCTTTTAGCACTGCTGCACAAAGTCAAAGTTGCCTTTGTTAAGCGTGCCTCAACTATGCGTGACGATTGATGCCAGAGATTTCAAATTCCCCGACAAGCCGTCATTTAGCCACCAAGCTGTCACCTAGCCCTGTTCATTTAAACCCGCTAACAGTTCAAATAGCATCGACCTTATTAGCTACTCCCCGCCAAATATAGATAGCTTAAGTTGCACATTATCACCTAACCAATAAGCGTAATCAGTGTGGTCTTTTAAATTATCTCCGGTTTGTCCATGTACAAATACGATAAGACCATTGCGGTTATCACTCAACCATGGGATCAATTGGTCGAAGTCTTTCTCAGCAAAACTTATTTGGCAACTCCATTTTGGGTGAGGGCCTACGGGCTTTTGATGAACTCTACCGACTTTTAAATTAAACAGCTTACCTGCTTGCTCACACAAGTTAGTGGCAAACTGCAATGTTTTGTTATCGAAATAGACATGTGCGTGGTAATGCTTATGAATGTTTATTGGCCGTTTAATGTTAGTCATTTGTGTATGCCTTGCTCGATGCGGGTGGGATTAAATTGTGCTGTGAAAAGCTTAATAAGCGCTTTAAGTGCTCTAAGTGCTCTAAGTGCTCTAAGTGTAGCCTCATTTCGCGCCATCACCGCCAAGCCAAATTGCAGTGACAATATGTAATTAGCAATTACC
Organism: Gammaproteobacteria bacterium; assembly: GCA_034111875.1. GTDB lineage: Bacteria > Pseudomonadota > Gammaproteobacteria > Pseudomonadales > Balneatricaceae > Rs1. The sequence continues at coordinate 19,076 of JAWUWK010000105.1, read as the reverse complement.
GCTGGTGAGTGTTCACCGGTTATATTCCCCGCCTCTATTTCACTCTTGAAAAAAGCGGTTAAAGAAAATTTTGTTACATTGTTTATGTTCAATATAGTCTGCACAGCATCCTCTGGAATACGAGTTCAGCCAACTTCACTGGTACTTATACACACAAAAAAGCCGCCAGGTAATGTGGGGTCTGTCGCCATTTTAGCAATGGATGTTAAGTAACATTGTAGTCTGTCATTTAAGCTTTTATCAGCTGAGAAAAGATGTTTTGCGTGGATCACGCCATGTTTTTCAACATACCTTCTAAGCTACTTTTATACAGTTCTTCTTTATTGCCAAAGGCCGCATATAAACTGGGTTTATTGATCCCCATCGCAGCGGTCAGATCCGACAGGGAAGTTCCAGGAAAACCATTATTCCAAAAGACTTGCATCGCTTAATCAAGTGCTATGTCTTGGTCGAAAACAGGTTGACGGCGCGCTTTCATTGCCGCTCTCCTGCAGTCATAAATTATCTGATCATAGTTATGTACCGATAGGTATATAATTTCAATACTATACTATACTGATCAGTACTTAAAAGGCTTGATAGACAGACTAAACTAAAAGGCAAAAGAATAAGTGACAATTTTTCAAAAAGCACTCTGTAGACTCGTTTTTAAAGCTGAGTTGAAGCAGCCATGCACAGTGATGACAGAGTGATTTAATGACTAGTAACTCGCCGAACGCGGTTATTCGTCGTATTAACCTATGGAACAGACTGAAAGATCAGCGGTCTTGCTGTCGTATTATTCGCTAGCGCAGCGCTTAAAACATTACCCTAAGCAACTAAGATAAAATCAGTCATGACTGTCTTATCAGGTACATTTAGGCAGTAGGCTGTATCGGACTTATCGCTAATCTACTGCGAAATATTAGAGTGTGGCCATATTCCCGCTCTTTCTCGTTAAATAGCCCTCTGTTAGCCTCAAAAGATCCAAAAACCTGTCTCAAATCTACTTTTCCTGCCTATGATCAGCCTATTCTTTGCGCACATAATCATCACTTTGCATTTCAATAAGGCGGCTCACTGTGCGTTCAAACTCAAAAACAACTCGGCCTCCCTTATACAACTGCATCAAAGGGACTTGAGCACCGATGATCACTAATCTGTTCTGGTCGTACATTTGATCGATAAAACTGATAAAACGGCGCGCTTCGTCATCCCCTTGGGCAAGTACGAAAGGCCGGTCAGCCACTCTCTGGTTTATGTTGTAGGTATCTTCCGTGCCCCTTGCCACTTTGCGCTCATTTAAGCGCCCGCCCATTTGCGGTACATTAAGTAAATAAATGCACTTGACCATCTGAGACAGCGCAATGTAGTCGTTGGCACTGCGCGGTCCTTTAAATAACTGTTCAAAACTAAAACAATAGTCTCTGCCTTTGCGGGCGATACACTCGATAATTCGAGCTTCAATGGTCAAGTTAAGGTTAGTCTCAATGGGACAATTAATGTCTGTGTTGGCAGTTATAAAGCGTTGATATAGCAAATTATGATATAAATCAGCCTCAGTACTCGCCTGCACTTGGAGGTAATAATTGATAAACCCTTGGGCTTTCGCAAGACGGTGATCAACGCCCCCCTGCATAGGGATGATGGTCAAATTCTGCTCCAGCATAGCGATCGCGGGTAAAAATCGATCGCGCTGTAAGCCCTCTTTATACAACCCACAAGGCTCGACGTTGGAGGTGGTGACTAAGACCAGCCCCTGCTCAAACAATACCTTTAGCAACCTACCTAGCAGCATAGCATCGGCTATATCAGAGACAAAAAACTCATCTAAGCAGAGAATTTTATGGGTTTTTAAAATTTCTTGAGCGACCAATACCAAAGGATCTTTTTTACCCTGATAGCGTTTCAGGCTTTGATGTAAAAACTGCATGAATCGATAGTAATGCATGCGTTTTGCTCTGCCGGCTAGCGACGCATAAAAGCAATCCATCAGATAGGTTTTACCGCTGCCGACACTGCCCCATAAATAAATACTCGAAAGCGTCTCAATCGACGGTTTTTGTAGCTGCCAAAAAAGCACATCAAGTCCGTTGATGGCAGCCAACTGGTATTTATCGGCGATGAAACCATGTTGCGCTATATCCCTGTCATAGCGTTGCTTAGGTGACAGCATAATACTGGCTTATCTAAAGGTATATTATTTTTTGAATCTAATGATGATGACCACCCGCGCCGTGCGCATGTTTGTGCGATATTTCGTCTGCAGTGGCTTCGCGCACATCGACAACCTTCATTTCAAAGGTCAGTGTTTTACCGGCAAAAGGATGGTTGGCATCCACTGTGGCCATGAATCGACCAACTTTAATCACTGTCACTTGACGCTGTCCCTGTTCAGTATTGAGCGCTGCAATCATCCCGGCACGCCATTTTTTGGCACCTTGCAAATGCTTAACCGGAACTTTCATTTCAGCATTTTCTTTCGGCATTCCATAAGCTTGTTCAGGGGCTAAAGTCACATTCACAACGTCTCCTGCAACATGTCCTTGCAGCGCCGTTTCAACCCCTTCTAGCATGTTTTTATGTCCCTGCAAATAGGCGATGGGCTTATCTGTCGCGGTTTCTTCAAGCACGCTGCCGTCTGCATCTTTTAAAACATAATTAAATTGAATCACAGTGTCATTAGAAATTTTCATGAGTTTATCCTATAAAGTAAATAGTTATAATTTTTTGAGGCCTGTGCATAACTATTAAATTGATAAATACGTCGGTACATTGAAGCTTAAACTGCTAACTTACTTCAGTAGATTCGGTTTTTTGCGCTTTTTTTTGGCTAATCACTACTTGCTTCAAAACGTTATCTAGAGTCTTCTTGGGATTAGAAGCTGTCGATTTTAGTACTCTCTTGGTTGTGTAATAGGTAAGCATTGCCGCACTGCATATAAAGCCAATGCCTAAGAGAGTTTGTAGTTTCGTTCCAAATGATCCAGCCAAAAATGACCCCATAAAAGACCGATGTATAGGTAGAGGGGGCGAGCTCTCCGGCTTTTGTCAACGCATACGTTTTACTCAATAAAAGCTGCGCTACTGTGGCAGCTAAGGCCAGGGCAAATAGCCAGGCAACTGATTGTAAAGGCAGCGCTTGCCAGAAATAAACAGCCGGTAATAAAGCCAGCCCAGTTGCAAATAAACAAAAGTAAAACACTATCACTTTGGATGCTTCGGATTTTGTCAGTTTCCTGATGGTAACTTTTGCAAACGCGCCCAACAAAGCCCAGATCAAGGCCACCAGCACCACAAAATTAATTTCGCCAGAGTGCGGATCAAGCACAAAATAGACACCAATGAAGCCCATAAAGATTGACACAACCACCCAACGATTTACTTTTTCAGCTAGCCAAAAGAAGGCGATTAAGGGAATAAAAAAAGGCGCTGTTTGTTTTAACAAAGCCGCATGGGCTAAAGGCAAAAGCCCCCAGGCATAATACAGACAGCACATAGCCATAATGCCAAGTAATGCCCTGGCAAAATGTAGCCTTATATGCTGAGACTTAATACCATTATATTCAACCGACATTAGCCAAGGGGTGAGCAGTAACAGGGCAAAAAAATTGCGAAACAACATAATTTGGCTGGTATGCACTTGCTCTGAAAAATGTTTAATGATGACTCAAGACAAGAATAAAAATAGCTCCAAAATAGTGATAAGTAACGAGCCATTCTCAAAAATTCTGGTTTTATTGCGCAGCAGTCTATCGATTGTCATGCCCTTTTATTATCCTGAGCAGCCTATGGCTTATTGTCAGCAGCTGAATATCGCGGTTAAGCTTCTCAGTGATATTCAGCGCTCATTACCTAGAGTGATATAACCTCAAATTCGCCACTGATTGCAGCCGCGTTCTGGGCATTAGTAACGACTGCTATGCTGGCCTCTTCAGGTAGCAAATAGCGTGCAGCCACGCTCTGCAAATCGGCAATAGTCACTTGCAATATTTTAGCTCTAAAGGCTTTTCTCTGATCAGCACTGCGACCAAAGAGCTGTGCATGATAAGCCTGTTTCGCTTCGCCTGCAGGAGAGGCTGGTTTATCGATAGAACTTACCACGCCCAACACGGCTTCACTGAGTGTGTTGTCATCGTGTTCGGTTGTCGCCAACCAAACTAACGCTTGGTCAAAATCTGCCAGTGTTTCCTCTAAGCGTGGATCGCGATAGGAGAAGAAGCGAAAAACGGCATCACCATTGTCTTGCCCAGCACCTGAGCCATAGGCACCGCCCTGCTCGCGGATTGCTCTATGTAAGTAACCATTGCGCAAAAAATCACCCAACACAGTTAAAGCCGCTGCATCGTCATGATCCACTGAGACACTGGGATAGGCTTTGGCGCAAAAGTTGACTTGAGTGCTGGTTATCCATAATTGCTTTACACTTTCTCGTGTTGGGGTCAATCCAAAACGATCATTTTCACCTTGGGCTGTGCCTTGCCATTGCGTTTGCAAACTCGTACACAAGTCAGCTTTTTGCTCAGGTTCTGCAACCAGCAAGAATCTTCTGGCGGCGGTCTTTAACTTAGCGTGAATAGCTTGTAACTGCTCTGCGAGTGCCGCCAAGGCGTTATCTTCGTCTAGGCTGTCATCTAATAGTTTTACCGCCGTTATACTGCCCAAACCTCTCGTTTGGTGGGCCAAGAATGCAGCAGGTGCAAGCTGAGCACTGGCCGCCATCATCGCTAAGCTGTGACCACTGCCTGTGATACTTTGTTCTTTGCGACTCCGTTGTTGCGCAACAATTTCTCGAATGCGGCTCAATTCGTCAAAGCGGCTCTCGAGCAGTGTCTCTTTGATCAATGCAATCACGGCATCACTGTTCGAATTTAAGCCCTTGCCTGAAACCACAAAATAACCGCTCACTTGCTGGGCATCACTAACCGATGCACGCACTGAGGAATAAGCGCTGATGCCACCGGTGACTTGGGCTAGATACTGTTGATTTTCTTGATAGTCACGATCGCCACAACCGAGTTCACTCATACAAGTACTAAACAGCGGTAAGAGTTGTTTTTCCGCTTCGGTTAAAGACGGTAAATCAACGATAACTTGTTGATAGATTAATCCATTGGTTCCTTGACCGAACCAGTCTATTGGCTGCTCTGTGCCTTCTAAGCGCTCTCCTTCGGCGATGAATTGCTCCCTTGGCACATCATCTAAGGTCACTTCAGGTAGAATACTGGCGTCGTCTATTTGTGCTTGGCGCTTTTCAAGTGCGTCGGCTTGTTCGACGATGTCTTGTTTTTGTTGCTCTGTCATTGAATCTCGCAGCTGGGCAAGTTTTTGCTCATCGGCAACCGCACGCTGTTTTTCTAAGTGTTGGTCTGGGCGCATGGTTAAACGGACATAATGCGGGTTATCTAATAAGAGTGTACGAATCAGTCGAGGAATAAACTCGGGGTCTTTAACCGACTCTCTCAATTCATCGAGAACCGGGTCTAGATTCAACAGTGCAATAGGATCCCCACGATGAACTGCACTGGACATCGAGGCCATAATCAAATTCAAGCCATAAGGGTAGCCATCGCCACTGATTTCTCTTTGACCTAGTTCCAATTGATGTAATTGAGCGGCGACGACTGCTTGCGTTACGCCGTCTCGTTCAACCGCTTCGAGTACATCAAACACCAGTTGTTCAAAGGCCGCGGCATGCTCTGGATCAGAGCCTTCTAGGCCGCACATAAAGGACATTTCACGATTGGAGTCTTCCAATCCACATAATGGTGAAGGCGCTTTACCTAGTTTTGTTGACTCAAGGGCAAAACGCAGCGGAGACGCACTATTATCGAGTAATACTCGAGACAACAAGTCTGCTTCCAACTGCTGTTTCAGATCAATTGAATGACCTAATAACCAGCCGATCACATGATGAGTTTTAGCCTCGACATTCTCTTCGTCTAAATTGTAAGCTTCTTCGACTCTCACAGGTGAAAAGTATCGCTTTTCATCAGTAACGGCTACGTTTATATCCAGTTTTGAGAAACTCTGTAAGGCATTTTCTTCAAAACGCTGCTGTAAATCAACCGCTGGAATATTCCCAAACGTCATGAACACCGCATTACTTGGATGGTAATGGCTTTTGTAAAAGCTTTTAAGTTGTTCATAGCTTAAATCGGTAATAGATTCCGGATTGCCGCCTGAATTAAAGTGGTAGGTTTGGGTCGGGAATAAGTGTTTCGAAAAGGTCTGCCACAATGTCGACACAGCAGAGCTCATAGCCCCTTTCATTTCGTTGTATACTACCCCTTTGTATTCTAGGGCCGATTGCGTATTGCCCTTTTCTTTAAACTCAACTCTGTGACCTTCTTGTGCAAAGTCTAATTCAGCTAAGCGCGAGTGGAAAGTCGCGTCTAAATAGACGTCGAGCAAATTATAGTAATCTTTGTTATTTTGACTGGCAAAGGGATAAGCTGTCCAATCTGAACTGGTAAAAGCATTCATAAAGGTATTTAAAGAACGCCGCGTCATCATAAAAAACGGATCGCGAACGGGATATTTATCACTGCCACATAACGCCGTATGCTCAAGCACGTGGGCCACGCCTGTAGAATCCATAGGCACAGTTCTGAAGGCAACTAAGAAAACATTTTCCTGCTGATCGGCGGCGATGTGATAATGCATAGCGCCAGTTTCTCTATGCCGAAACTCCTGCATAGTGACATTTAAAGAATCTATTTTTTGCTGACGAATATACACAAAACTGTTGTGGCAATTAACACTAGACATAGATAAATCGACCTTTGATGAAATTGCAGCAGCCGTTATGGCTAAAAGTTTAGTCCCTGCAATATATTTATTAGAATAATGCGACCCATTGTAACGGTTTCAATCAATAGATTCACGCATAGCCAGCGCAAATCTAGCAATTTTGATTTCCCTCTAGAAATGACTCGAATTATACCTATTTATTGGATATTGTCAGCGGGCATTATTTTCTAGCGAGATCTGGCAGAGGACCCTCCATGCCCATTGCCAATGCCATGACTTTTTTCTTCGCTGGTGTCAACTTATCTGCCAGCGTTAAACCCATATTTCTGAGTAATTTAAGCGGCATGTGATTATTGCTAAACACATGATAAAAACTGTCCATTAACTGCATCACGAGTAAGTTATGTTTGCGCCGATGCTGCTGATAGTCGAGTAGCACTTCTAGTGAGCCTATATCTTGTTGCGTACTAAAAGCGTATTCATCGGCACTAGACACCTCTCTGCCGAGAGCCGAGAGTAATGTCTGCGCCAGCTGGGCGGCGTCTAAGAGCCCTATATTAACCCCTTGGCCGGCGAGTGGATGGATCATATGCGCAGAATCGCCCACCAGCGCAACCCCTTCTAATACATAGTCTTTTGCGTGCTGGCGCTTTAGAGGAAAGGCCGCTTTATCAATGACTCTGTCTACTGTTTGCAATGCACTGGGGAAAGTGGCTATCAATTGCGCAAAAAAATCTGCTTCATTGAGCCCGAGTAACTGCTTAATTTTTTCGGGGCTTTGATACCAGACTAAAGAGGCACTTTGACCTGTGAGCGGTAAAAACGCCAAGGGCCCCGTGGGCGTGAACTGCTGCCAAGTGATATCTTGTTGGTCACCTTTCATTGTGACACTAACTACTAGTGCGTTTTGCTGATAATCCCAGCTGTGTACACCTATACCAACCGCTTTACGCACTTTAGAATTGCCGCCATCCGCACCGACCAAAAGATTGGCAATTAACTGCTGCCCGTCTGCCAATTCTAGCAAACTAGCACCTGGCTGGTAGTCTATTGCAGTGCTCTGCTGCTGATAGAGTTTTATGTTCGAGGCCTTTTTCATTTGCTCTAACAACGCCAATTGAATCACGTTATTTTCAACAATATGGCCTAAGTGATCAATCCCTTGATCGGCGCTATCAAAAATAGTCGCCCCAAGATGCTCATCCATTTCCCAGGTTTTAAGACGCTTATAAACACAGCAGCGTTTGCCGACAATATTGTCCCAGGCGCCGACATTTCTTAGAATATTCTCAGAAGCTATATTCAGTGCACTAACTCTTAAATCATAAGGTCTGTGAGTATCGAAAGCCACCGGAATATTAGGTTCGATAACTGCTATCTGCAACTGAGTCTCCGCCAGTGCACAGGCCAGTGTGGCGCCGACCATTCCGCCACCGACAATCACTAGATCAAATTTATTCGCCATTATATTCCCCAAACACCTTTAACTTCATTATAGCAATATTTAGATTTTCATATCGCCAACACTTGACATATTCTCGCGCAAAAACAATCCTATGGATATCTTTTAAAGCATACAACTGTACGGAGTAGATTATGTCAATCTGGCAAAAAAATTTCGATTTAGCCCTGTTAAACAAAACTCGAGAAAATACCTTAATACGCCATCTAGACATTGAATTTATCAAGTTTGGCGATGATTTCCTATGCGCGACTATGCCCGTCGACGAGCGTACCCATCAACCTATGGGTTTATTACATGGCGGTGCATCCGTCGTGCTGGCAGAGACCTTAGGTAGCAGCGCCGGAACCCTTGCTTGTCCGCAGGGATTTGCCTGTGTTGGATTAGAAATAAACGCGAATCACATGCGCGCTGTGACATCAGGTTTAATCACTGGTATAACAAAGCCGTTGCACATTGGCCGAACGACTCAGATATGGGAAATAAAAATGTACGATGAACAGCAACGGATGAATTGCATTTCAAGATTAACCTTAAGTGTGATCAAACATAAGCCAGCGCCATAACAATTCACGAGCCTAAACCAAGGTTATTCATTGGCGAGTCACCAGCGCTGCAATAAACCGGCAAGCTATTCTCGTTTTGAGTACCTAGAGCAGCCAACAAATTATTTCGTTGACAACATACGCTAGATAGGCTTCATTGATTAGATCAGTGCCCTTGTGCGTTAAGCTCACCAGACTACTTCGACGGTCTTGTTCACTGTGTTTACGCTTTAGAAAACCACGTTTTTCAACGTCTATTTGGCTGAGCGCATCGCTATCACCGATGTGCTTATTTGCAGGTGGGAGTTTTAGGATCCCTCAAAGCAATACTTGGTTTGCACTGGTTTGGCTAATTGTTCTTAATACTGCCTGTGGCTATTGGGCATGGGTGCGCTCTTTACGTCATTAGGCACAGAAGTGATGGGCATACTTTCGCTATTTAACCCTCTTATCTCAGTTCTTTTTGGGGTAATTATCATGCATAAAAACTTAAGAAATTTCCACTTGACGGTTATAGCGCTTATCTTTGACGCGCTATTAATGCTAAGCCCTAAAGTACAAAAGTGGATAGCCTGTTATCTAAAACAGACCAATAGTGAATTTAGCCGTGCCACAAACTAATCAGCGCGAGAATGCTGAGGCACAACTAAGCAAGTCTTGAGTGAAGTGGCGGTTTAAGGACGGCTTCTACTAAACAGTTGGTAATAGTTTTGACTGGTAATATCCGCCAGAGCTTCGATCGAGATACCTTTTAAATCGGCGACATACTGGGCCACTTCAACTAGATATTTTGGCAGGTTTTGTTTACCCCTAAAAGGAACGGGTGCCAGATAAGGTGAATCAGTTTCAATCAATATTTTATCTAAAGGTAACTGTCTAACCACTTCTTTTAACTCAGCTGCATTCTTAAAAGTAACAATACCTGAAATTGAGATCATATAACCAAGATCTATTGCCTGTATAGCCATTTCAAGGGATTCAGTGAAGCAATGGAGCACTCCCGCCGCTTTACCACCGTGGCGAGCGATTAGCTCAAGGGTATCTTCTCTGGCATCTCTGGTGTGCACGATAACCGGCATATTAAGCTTAGCACCTACTTGCAGATGATTTATAAAACTTAATTGCTGCAGCTCTTTCGTGGTTTCATCGTAATAATAGTCCAGGCCAGATTCACCAATAGCAACTACCTTATCATGCTGACTTACCAAGTACACTAATTGTTCAACCGACGCTAAGTCAGCGGCCGTTTTAACCTGCAGTGGATGCACCCCTAAGGAGGCGTCGATTTGTGCAAAATCGCCTATCTGTTGATACATATTCGCAAAGTCTTGCAAACTCACACTGACACACAACATCTTCGTTATTTTTCGCTGTGCACAGGTCTCTATTAATCTTGCTAAGTTATTATCGTAGTCAACTAGATCGAGTTTGTCTAAGTGGCAGTGTGAATCTATAAACATAGGGAATCGGTAGGGTTCGCAGTAGATGGAAGGCTATTAACAGCAGACGATAATCAAAGGGTTTGAGTACTTGAATTGGTATTGTAACCTGCAAGATAGGTCTCAATTTTTTTCACAAGGTCATTATCTTCATTGGAAATTTGAATCCCAACACCTTGCTTTTTACTATTTTGCGGTGATTTCGGCGTCATCCATATCACTTTTCCGGTAATTGGGGTTTTGTCTAACTCATCCATGATTTGTAACAAAGCAAACACTTCTTCGCCAAGATGAAACTCGCGGTTGGTCTGAATAAATAAACCACCGCCTTTAACAAAAGGCATATAAGCTTCGTAGATCGACTGCTTCTCTTGAAGAACTAGCGTTAGAATACCATGACTCATGCGCGGTTTCATCGGCAATATATCTGCAACGCTCTCCACGTGGATATCATTGTTATTTGAAATTGTGACCAAAATTCAATGCCCTTATCGTTATTATGCCGGTGTTTTCTTTATATTCAATCAATACGCTTATAATACACAATCTGCCTATCTAAACATCTTATAGCAAATTATTCCAATCTAACAACAAATCTTCTAATAACAATTGCTTATTTGGATTTTGATGCGCCAATAATGCCGCGCGTTGGCGCTGAACTTTGTCAGATAGTTGATAAATCTGTTGTATGTTACTGCGCTTAGCAATTACGCTCAGCATCTTTGTCATGTCAGCATTAACAATGTTTACTTTACTATCAATGAGATGTAGCCTACTGACATCAACCAATAAACTGTATAACCAAGCCAGTAATAAACGCAAATCTGCTTTCACGTATTGAGAGGCGAGCGTTAATGGGCTGGTTTTTTTTTGTAATATATTTTTTAATCCGGTTAAGAATTCAGCTCTTAATGCTTGGTCGCCACGCTGTTTAAAATCAAGTCCTTGTAACGGTGCTCCATGCACTACTTTAAGTAACTGCTCAGCCACAATCTGTTCTATTATTAGCGCTTCTTGTAACCAGGCAACCGCCAAATTTTTATCGGGAAGCGCACAGTCAATTCGCTGGCAACGACTTTTGATGGTGGGCATCACTTGGCCTAATTGATGCGATATAAGCAATAATAAAGAGTTCTTTCCGGGCTCTTCCAAGGTTTTGAGTAATGCATTCGCAGCGGATATATTCATGGCTTCTGCAGGCTCTAAAATCACCACTCGATAACCGCCTTGTTGGGATGACTTGTGCATAAAGTTACTCAGGTCTCTGACCTGATCAACTTTTATTTGTCCGCCTGAGTCTTCAGGTGCGAGGTGATATAAATCTGGGTGACCACTGGAGGTGAACAATTGGCAGCTACGACATTGATTGCAGGCGCCAGATGGCTGTTGATCCTGACAGAGCACAAGTTGCGCCACACTGGCAGAAAAGTGTAATTTTCCTATACCTTTAGTACCGTTGACGATTAGTGCATGAGGTAACTTTTTGTCATCAAATAACTGTCTTACCCTCAACCACTGTGGCTCAAACCAGGGATACAGATTTGTCGTCAACGCATGATATCTGGATGCTACGTCCATTTTAAAGGCCCAATTGAGTTTTCAATATGTAATCAACTTGTTGTTCAACACTGGCTAAATCTCGGCTGGCATCAACCAGGCAGAAACGCTGTGGTTCCTTTTCCATTTGCCAATGGTAACCCTCGCGCACGCGCTCGAAAAAATCCTGCTCTTCCTGTTCTATGCGATCTAACGCTCCCCTTGCACTCGCTCTAGCCAAGCCGATTGCAACAGGTGCATCTAACAAAATGGTTACATCAGGTCGCAACGCGCCTTGCACAAAAGTTTCTAATTGAGTAATACGCGCTAGCTCAATCTGTCGCCCAAAACCTTGGTAAGCATACGTCGCATCGGTAAACCTATCACTCAATACCCAAGCCCCCCTTGCAAGTGCTGGCCCAATAACGGCATTGATGTGCTGGGCTCTTGCTGCGAAAACCAGCAGTAGTTCAGTATCCACTGACATTTTTTCGGCTCTAGGGGATAAGAGCAAATCTCGTATTTGTTCTGCCAGAGCTGTTCCACCAGGCTCACGGGTCAGTACAAGCTCAATTCCAGCCGCTTCTATACGCTGTTTGACAAACGCGACATTGGTGCTCTTACCTACGCCTTCAGTCCCTTCTATGCTAATAAATCGACCGGTTTTAATACGCGAAATACTCATTTTCTAGTTCCTAGAGGCTAGTTAGACACAGACGAGCGATAGCTTTTTTTACGTTTTAGCTGATATCGCCTAACGGCATTATTGTGGTCGCGCAAATTTTTTGAGAACTGATGGGTGCCGTCACCCTTAGCCACAAAATACAAGTATTTAGTCTTTTCTGGGTTAAGCGCCGCCTTTATCGCCTCAGGCCCCACGGTTGCAATAGGTGACGGTGGTAGTCGCTTGATCACATAGGTATTGTAAGCTGTGGGGCGACGCAGATCTGCACGAGTAATATTACCCTTATATCTATCCCCCATACCATAAATAACTGTCGGATCTGTTTGCAATCTCATACGTATATTCATACGGTTAACAAACACTCCAGCAATCACTGGGCGCTCCTTTGATGCACCTGTTTCTTTTTCAACTATCGACGCCATAATTAAGGCTTCATAAGGGGTTTTATAGGGAAGTTTGAAATCGCGCTGCTGCCACTGCTTGGCTAATATTCTCTGCATGCTTTGATAAGCCCGCTTCAACAATGCGATATCAGTGCTACCGCGCTCTACCTTATAAGTTTCAGCGAGAAGCAGGCCCTCTAATTTTTTTTCCTTAGCCCCTATCGCCTGTAATAACTCGACCTCGCTCATTTCAGTGCTTTTCAAAACTAGAATCTGACGGTGATTGAGCAGCTGTGCCCGCAACTCTTTTGCGTTTGACCCCTCAATAAAAGACACATTGTGACTCACTACCTTGCCAGAGGAAAATAATTCGAGTAATGCAATAGGATCGGTGCCTGCAACCACAGAGTACTCACCTGCCTTAATATTTTTCCCCGCTTGATAATATTTTGCATAGAGCTTGAAGTACAAATCATTATCGATAAGTTTGGCCGCTTTAAGCTCCTCGGTTAAACGACTAAAACCGACACCGCGCTTGACAATAAAGGTTTTATTTACGCCTTCAATAAATACCGCACTAGACATCACTTTGTGAATATCTTGCCAAACATAAAATGCACTGGACGCCGCGATTACAATTAACAACAGACATGTAATAAAAAACTTTTTCACTGCCAGGCTACCTTTAAATAGAATTGCTGCAAGCGCTGTTGCAGTGTTTGGGTGAGAGCACCAATAGGTAAGGGTGCATTAGAAAATATAAGTTCTGGATTACCTCCCTTTACGTCCACCACTGGCAAGATACCGAAGACACTATTACAGACAAACATTTCCTCGGCTGAGGCCAGCGCAAGCAATGGATAATGGCCTTGTTTTACTTCTATAATCTGCTGTATTTTACATAATTCGATCAGTGCATCACGCACCACACCGGCGACACCGGCAAACGATAAGTCAGGTGTGAATAACTGGTTGTCATGCAACCAAAACAGATTACTCATACAGCCCTCTATAATATTGCCTTGAGTATCACAGACTAAGCCTTCAGTAATGCTCGGATCACTCCATTCACTGCGCGCTATTACTTGCTCTAGGCGATTCAAATGTTTGATTCCGGCTAACAGCGGCTGTCTAGCGAGTTGCGTGCGACACAAGAAAACAGAGATACCTTGCTGTTGCTCAAACGACATATCCGGAAGGCTGGAAATAACCGCAATACGGGTGACCGCGGCGCTAGGGTCAATTTTATAGCCGCGCTCACCAATACCGCGGGTCAAGATAAGCTTTAGCACCCCACTGCTTTCAAAGGCGGCGCATAATAATTGAAAGTCGGCATAAAAGTCTTCTTCCAGTTGGGAGCAGAAGTCAATATTTAAGCGCTTTGCACCCATACGCATACGTTGTAAATGTGCATTCCACAAGAGGGCTTTACCTTTAACAACGGCGATAGTTTCAAACACACCATCACCATAGCTTAAGCCTCTATCAGCAACATGCAGTTGCTGCTGTTTCTGTCCATTTACAAGAAATTCAGCCATGGGGATTTAAGTCTGTTAGATTTTACGGAACAATAAGCTACCATTAGTTCCACCAAACCCAAACGAGTTTGAGATTGCGGCGTCTATTCGACATTCCTGGGCGCTGTGGGCAACATAATTCAAATCACAACCTTGGGATGGGTTGTCTAGATTAATTGTTGGAGGCGCCACTTGATCACGTATTGCCAAGGCACAAAATATTGCCTCTACGGCACCTGCTGCACCGAGCAAATGGCCAGTCATAGACTTTGTTGAGCTCATGCGCATGTTTGATACGTCTTCGCCAAATAATCTTTTTGCGGCATTCGTTTCTGCAATGTCACCTGCCGGAGTAGAAGTACCGTGCGCATTGACGTAATTAACCGCCTTTAGCTTATCCCCTTTTTCTGCATCTTTAACGGCATTTTCCATAGACATCGCCGCCCCTTCACCGGTCACTGGAGGCGCGGTAATGTGATGCGCATCATCACTCATCCCAAAACCGGCCAATTCACAGTAAATATTGGCGCCCCGGGCTTTAGCTCTTTCGTATTCTTCTAACACTAGAATACCGGCGCCATCACCGAGTACGAAGCCATCGCGATCAACATCCCAAGGGCGACTCGCCGCTTGCGGGTCATCATTTCTCTTAGACAGTGCTCTGGCCGCTGAGAAACCACCTAGGCCCAGCTTAGTCGTCGCCATTTCTGCACCACCGGCCACCATCACATCCGCATCACCGTATTGGATCATGCGCATTGCCTGACCAATATTATGGGTACCTGTCGTACAGGCGGTGGTGATTGCGATATTGGGACCTTTGAAACCGAATTTAATCGCCAGATGGCCCGCAATCATATTGATAATACTGCCAGGAACAAAAAAGGGCGACACTTTACGTGGCCCAGAATTACTAATCAGGTCGTAAGTTGACTCTATCATTGACAAACCGCCAATACCGGAGCCGATCGCGCAACCAATACGTGCCGCATTTTCTTCAGTGGCTTCAATACCGCTATCAGCGACCGCTTGAAAGGCCGCCGCTAGACCGTATTGAATAAACAAATCCATGCGTCTCGCATCTTTCGGATTCATATAGGGACTAATGTCGAAGTTTTTGATTGATGCTGAAAAATTAGTAGTGTAAGCAGAGGCATCAAAATGGGTTATGGGAGCCGCACCGCTGTGTCCTGCTAACACTGCTTTCCAACTGTCACCAACAGTGTTACCGACCGGGGTTAAAGCGCCTAATCCGGTAACTACCACTCTTCTACGAGACATTGTGATTCTCCCATTGCTCATGAACGTCTATTTTTAATGCATTAAATAGTAAAATAGAAGTGTATTCAAATTTTATTGTGTGAGTTTTTTATGTACTAAAAAAGCATTTCAAAAAGGTCTATGCGCTATTATCTAAATCCGTTAGCTAGCAGTTGAGTCAAAGCTAAGAATGTGCTTTTGAATTACCAGAATAAAGCGGCCCAAAAAAGAAAAGCCGTTCTAACTAAATAGTAACGGCTTTGCTTAGATCAAATCTACAGAATGTAGGTTCGATTACTGGTTGGAGTTTACGTAATCAATTGCCAACTGAACAGTCGTAATTTTTTCTGCTTCTTCATCGGGAATTTCAGTTTCAAATTCTTCTTCCAAAGCCATTACTAGCTCAACGGTATCTAGAGAGTCCGCGCCTAGATCATCTACAAAAGAAGCAGGATTTGTCACTTCTTCTACTTTAACACCTAACTGTTCTGCAACAATTTTCTTAACGCGATCTTCAATATTACTCATAACTTTTCCTATTGTTTATCAAATAGCATCACAGGTGATACTCTCTTTTATTATTTAATCATTACCGAGTTAGAAATAAGGGGTAATTCTTAAATCGATTAGATCACGCAATTATCAACAAATTTCTGAGAATATCAATCACAAATGACGCTTTTTGACAATCTCGCTCTGAATTAGAGGTTCTTAAGAAAAATCAACACTAAGCCATGTACATGCCACCGTTAACTTGAATCGTCTCTCCGGTCACATAAGACGCGGCATCACTGGCTAAAAACCCAACAACCGCGGCTATTTCTTCAGGCTGTCCCAATCGATTCAGCGGTATTTTAGACTGTAGGTTTTCTTTGTGTTCATCCGCAAGGTTTTTAGTCATATCGGTATCAATAAAACCGGGGGCAACACAGTTAACGGTGACATTACGGCTACCAATTTCACAGGCCAAAGCGCGTGAAAAACCTTCCATTCCTGCTTTCGAAGCCGCATAATTAGTTTGACCCGCGTTGCCCATCGAAGCCACAACTGAACTCACACTGACGATTCTGCCCCAACGTTGTTTACTCATGCCACGCAGGCACGCTTTTGAGACTCGGTACAGTGAAGACAGATTAGTATTAATCACTTGATCCCATTCAACGGCTTTCATACGCATCATTAAGTTATCTTTGGTTATACCCGCATTATTCACCAATATAGAAACGGCGCCGTATTCATCATTGACGCGTTTGATTGTCGCGGCGACAGATTCATCACTGGCCACGTCCAGCGGCATTCCCGCGCCTTTGATATCAGCAGCTGCTAAATATTCAGAGATAGAACCAGCACCACTTTCACTTGTTGCCGTACCAATAACAACGACTCCTTGACGCCCCAGTTCGATTGCTATCGCTTTACCTATGCCCCGAGTAGCGCCTGTGACTAATGCTATTTTACCTTCTATGCTCATCGTATTTTCCTATTCCTTCATCATTACTATCACTACAAATGCGTGATTTAAAATTATTTACTGGTGGCTTTTTCCCATCCAGCAACATCTGCTAATGTATTGAGTACCAGCGCTTTATGAATTTTTTTATTGAGCCCTGACAACACTTTTCCCGGGCCACATTCTATTGACTCTACGACACCTTCTGCCACAATAGCTTGCATCGATGCAGTCCACAACACGGGGCTGTATAATTGAGCTATCAAATTAGCTTTGATTTGGGCTACAGATTCAGGCGTTTTGGCAGAGACATTTTGAATCACTTTCAACTGCGGCATTTTAATTTCAATAGCCTGCAGGGAATTTGCTAGCTTTTCGGCAGCCGGTCGCATTAAATCACAGTGAGATGGCACACTCACGGGCAGCTCGATGGCTCTTTTAGCACCTTTGTCCTTACACAACAGCATTGCTCTTGCGACAGCGTGCTTTTCACCGGCAATAACAACCTGACCGGGACAATTATAATTAGCCGCGGCGACAACACCTTCTGATTGCGCCTCTTTGCACGCTTCTTCAACCAAGGCATCACTTAAGCCTAGCACGGCTGACATAGCACCTACACCCGCAGGCACTGCCTGTTGCATGTATTCACCGCGCAAGCGAACTAGTTCGATAGCATCGGTAAATACCAAGGCACCGGCACAAACTAAGGCAGAGTATTCGCCTAAACTATGCCCCGCCATCACTGCAGGTGCCTCTTCGCCTCTGTAATTCCATAAACGCCAGAGCGCAACACTGGCACATAGCAGCGCAGGCTGAGTGCGCTCTGTTTGATTTAAATCTTCTGCTGGACCCTTTTGTACTAGCGCCCAAAGGTCGTAACCTAATACAGCTGAAGCCTGTGCAAAAGTTTGCTCGATGATGGGATTTTCGACCGCCAGCGCTGCTAGCATGCCCATTTGTTGGGACCCTTGCCCCGGAAAAACAAACACTTTCAGTTGTGACATTAGCCTTCCACTCTGTTAACTGGTTATATTAGAACTCAAGATAGAGTACTATATAAAACACTCATCTTTAATCGATTCTACAATATCGCAATAAAAATAGAAGCAACAATCAACATTTCTCTCACCATATAAACTTGTCTATGAGGCTAAGTTCTCTTTTGCCACCTCAGCGGCCACCCCCCGCGTAATCATTTCAGGTGAATCACATGTCACTGCATTGATAACTTTATCTATAGCATACCCAAAACCTACTTGATTAGCCTCGCCATGAGACTTTACCAGCGCTATTTTCAAGCTCAACAAACCAGGTCCGAACAGATCTGAACAAATCTTTTTCGAATCGCGCGCCACTTTTATATGAATCATTTTTGCCAAGCCTTCAATGGTTTTAAGTACAATGCTACCCGCAAAATCATCTCAAACAACAACATCTACCCTGTCGGCAAAAACATCATACGCCTCAATAAAAACACGACAATTTAGATCACTTTGCAGCGCTAACAAATCACCCACTTCTCTCACAGCTCCCAAGCCTTTGTTAGCTTCAGAACCTATATTTAGCAAACCGATCTTAGGCTTTCGATCCCAATTAAACCTTTTGCCAATACGGAGCCCATTAACCCAAATTGACTTAAGTGTTCTGCTTTACAATTGATATTGGCAGCTAAATTTAACACTGAGCAAGAACCTTTGAGCATTGGATACTGGCAACAGTTAGCGGCCTTAAAACTGCGTTAATGGTTTTTATTAGTAAACAGCTGACGGCCATCAAAGCCCCAGTATTGAAGGCGCTCACACAAGCTTTGGCGCGACCATTGGATACTTGAGATAACGCGATATACATTGAACAATTACGTTTTTACGCAGCGCGGGACTTGACTTTTCATCTATAGCGACAACACAAGTTGCATTAATAATAGTTAGGCGTTGCGAGAGTTGATCGAGGATTTTTTGAGCGTTCATGCATTGAATGATTTGACTGGAGCGTCCAAGAACTAATAAATTGAGATTAACGGAACCTGCCAGGGAGGCAACTGCGAGGGGGGGGAGGTAAAAGAGC